>WANR01000024.1 GCA_015521705.1 Desulfurococcales archaeon | reverse complement strand
TAAATAGTGTGCATACAGGTGTAATGTATTACTCTTTTTCTATTTCTACCATAAGTGTAAGTTATGGGAATGAAAACAATTAATAATTTTAAGTTTGTCTTCTATTATAATAGATATATCAGTGGCAGTGGCGGCGAGGTGTAGGATATGAAGAAACAGTTGAAGGCCCTCATGCAGTGTCTCTCCATCCCAGACCAGGACATATCAGCTGAGATAGTGGCCCTGCTCCTAGAAAAGGACGGGCTAACACTAAGCGAGATAGCCGAAAATCTAGGAGTTAGCTACCCGCTAGCACTCAGAGTATCCAACAGCCTTGTAGGTATGGGGGTGCTCTTTTACTCGCGCGTCAAGAGCCCGAGAAAGGGCAGGTCGAAGAAGGTAGTATACGTGGACACCAACGGTCTCCTAGAAAAGGTTAGAGAGTGCAGGTCACAGCTAGACGAAATAGAGAAAATGCTACAGTCACTGCAGGGAAAAGGTAAGGCAGTAACGGTTCAAAGCTAACTCTTCCAGTATTTTTTAATTATCTTGAAGAGCTCATCCGCCCTCATGAAACCGGGAAGGCTTGTTGATTCTTTTACACTCCCCTCAGCTACTCTGGCAACTATTACTGTAGGCGAAGAGTTAACGTCGAAATCCCTGAAACTGCTAGCAGCAGCCTCAGAGGAACAGTCACCCTGGAACCAGTCACAAAGAACAACAAAGGCATGGATCTTGCCCAGTTTCTTAGCCACCATCTCCATGGCTGCATCCCACTGAGGAGTGAATGCTCTGCAAGCCGCGCATTTGGCGTTATTGAAGTAAACAACGTATAGCCCGTCGCCCTTTTCTCCTAGTCTTAGGCTATGACCTTCCCTTCTGACCAGTACCCACTGCTTCCTATCCAGGTCATAGTAGTAGATCCCGTGCGGGGATCCGGGTCCTGGGCTGCCCTTCATGGCCCTTCACCCTACACTATATGAGGACTTAGAGCTATAAAAGATACTCTAATATAAGGGAGGATTATAAGGATAAGGTTTCCACCCTTTCCCTGGATATTGCCGAGTTATCAGCTATGCCAGGCTATAATCATAGTTTCTATCAGTTAACTAGACGCCTCACAGCAACCATCCTAGAAAAGGAGTCTCTATGGAATCAAATCTATGAGGTTTGCTAGTTGGAAAACAGACAAACCATAAAACTGTAGTCCGGGGATAGTAATGGACGGTATCTGAGATGACTTTATTAGAGAGGCTTCACAGCGTTTCCGAGGCTCAAAAAGTTCTTGAAAGAGTCTTGCCTAACGTGCTAAGGAAGACAAGGGTTCCATTGCTGGATTCTGTGAGTTACATATCTGCAGAAGACGTTGTGGCAGGCATGGATCTACCCCCTTTCGACAGAAGCGTTCTAGACGGCTATGCTGTCAGATGGATAGATATATCTTCTGCTAGCAGTGAAAGCCCTTCGATTCTCAGGCTTAGGGGATCCATAAGCGTCGGCGAGGAGGCTGAAACGTTTCTAGGGCCTCGCGAGGCCTTTGAAGTACAAACCGGGTCTAGGATCCCCGAGGGCTCTAATACGGTTGTTCCACGCGAATATGCGGAACGCCGGGGAGACACGATACTGGTCTACAAATCCTTTCCGCCAGGTTATGGCGTATCTCCCAGAGGTGAAGACGTGAGGGAGAACGAAACCATTTTACGCCATGGCGATGTTATAAGCGAATGGCACGTGGGCATGCTGGCATCTTTAGGGCTTTCACATGTTAGCGTATGGGACAAGCTAAGGGTTGTAGTGGCTTCTACTGGCGACGAGTTAGTAGAGCCTGGGCAAGGTGGCAGGAGAGGCTTTTTTGCCTCTACGGGCTATGCTGTAGCCTCGTATTTGAACGAGAGGGGTGCCCACACAGTCTACAAGGGGGTTCTGGGAGACGATCCTAGTAAAATAGAGTCCTTTATAGCTGGTAACCTGGAGTCGTGGGACGCGATAGTTCTGACCGGAGGAACTAGTGTGGGGACAAGAGACTATACAGCCAAGGTGATTAGGAGGCTCGCCGACGACTATGTTCACGGAGTAGCGCTGACACCAGGCAGGCCTGGAGTATTTGCATCCATCGAGGGTAAGCCCGTAATAGGGTTAAGCGGTATGCCAGTGGCAGCGCTGAGCCAGCTAATAGCGGTCTGGGATCCGGCGTATAGAAGGATCGTCGGAAAGAGGGATCCATGGGAGCCAGTCATAGTTGGCGTCATGGCTAAAAGGTATAAGGCTCGCGAGGGCATGACTAATATAGTGTTCTCGAGGGCTTGCAGGAATGTGATAAAGGGCCTACTCTGGATAGACCCGTTGAAAGTCACGGGAAGCGGTGTTTTGTCGGTCTTGGTTAGGTCGAACGTCTTCATGGTTATCCCAGAAGAAGTCACAGGGCTCGATGAAGGAGAAACTATTGAAGCCCGTGTCACGGGACCCATAGGGAGGTGTTCCCAGGCTTGAGTAGGGGAGTTCCCTTCAAGAGGTTAGTTGATCCGGAAGAGGCTATTAGAATCGTGTATAATGAGGTAGGCGAAGGAGTAAACGAGAAGTTACTAAGAGAGGGTTCTAGTGCAGTCAAGCTAGAGGATCTGCCAGGGAGACTTTCAGCAAGCGATATTCTATCGCCTATATCGCTTCCATGGTTTCCCAAGTCTCTCCTAGACGGATGCGCTGTTAGAAGCATTGATGTTGCTAGCGCCTCCGAGGAGAACCCAGTGGAGCTTTCTTATGCTGGTAGAGTTAAGATCGGGCAGAAGCCGTCCAGGGAGCTTGGCCCCAGGGAATGCATTGAGGTAGATACAGGGAGCTGGCTACCTGTGGGTGCAGATTCCGTGATCCCAGTAGAGGATCTATCATTTAAGAACGATAGAGTTATAGTGGAGAGAAGCGTGGAGCCTGGCAGCGGTGTAGCAATGCCTGCTACAGACGTCGCTAAAGGAGACCAGCTAGTTGAGATGGGGAGACCCTTCGGGCCTGAAACTGTAGCCGCTTTAGCGTCTGTAGGCTTAGACTCTGCGCAGGCCACTAGGAAAGTACGCGTAACTGTGTTCAGTACCGGAGTTGAGCTAGTAGATCCGGGTTCTGTGGATCTTGTCGAGGATCTCCCGTTAACCTTTGACTCTAACAGGGTATTTCTACGTTCTAGTATTGAGCGTTGGGGCTTGGAGGTTAGGGATCTAGGCATAGTCGGCGATAGGGTTGATGACGTTATCGACGCTGTATCGAGGGCCAGGGAGGAGAACGCCGACGTTATAATGAGTACTGGAGGCACCTCAGCCGGCATAGATGATTCTGTCTTCAAAGCCATCGAGTCTCTAGGAAAACTGCTTGTACACGGTGTGAGGATTAGGCCTGGTAAACCCACCCTGATTGGAGTGCTCCCAGGCCCTGTACTGTTCATTGGTCTTCCCGGCAATCCTAGGAGCGTAATAAACGTGTTCGACAACATAGTAGCACCGCTTCTTTCAGCGGTCAACCTGATACCCAGGGCTCCGGGTAGAAAGGTCAAGGCAAGGACTGCTACCCTGATACCCCCAGCTAGAGGGCGCGAGGCAAACATACCTTTAGCCCTGATAGGCAGTGACCCTATGAGCCCTTCTCTCGCAGTCCCTGTAGCTAGGGAGAGCTATATGATTGCTAGCTACGCCAAGTCGGACGGGTACACGGTACTAGGGCCCGGTGTCAACCAGCCCCTAAAGCCAGGTAGCTTTATTGAAGCCACTTCTATTAGAGCCTCTAGGAGATCCCTGCTCGCTTTTACAGACACGCCTAAAATACCCGAGTGGGCCAGAAAGTACAAGGTCAGAGCCATATATGTCCCGACGTGGGAGCCCCTAACAATTATAGATATGGCGCCTCCGGGAACGCTAGTCGTGGTTGGTCTCGACAGTAATAGGGGAGACCCAGAGAGGATAGAAGCCATAGACCATTACCAACGAAACGTAGTAATGTACTCTAGAGGCAGGGAGTGCGCGAGGACAGCAGTATTCTCAGCTTACCAGGAGTACGCAACAAGAGTGCAAGGCATCGAGATCCCGGCACAGCGCGCCGAGACGGCTAGGCTTCTATTCGAAGGAGGTTACGTGGACTGTATCATAGCACCGAGCGATTACGAGCCGGCCAACTATGAGAACTCAGAAATTCTAGGCGAAGAAAAAGTCTACCTGGCCGTTAAAAAACCGTGAAAGCAAGGCCCCGAACCATGGCCGCGATAACGTATTAGCCCCTGAAGAGCTACCAGCCTATTAATGGGATGAAGAAGAAGCGGGCTGAGGGGTGAAGAGGCTGAGCTACTCGGACCGTCTGCTACTTGCATTGTTCCTGGTAATTGCCCTGGCTATAGCGGGTTACTCGTCCTATTTCGTTTTTGACAGAGCGTATACATTAGCTGTAAAATACGTCGAAGTAGGCCACGACTACGTGAGCGACGAAGTTTGGTATGTCAACGTGGCCCGCAGGTATCTCAAGGAACTTTTCAGAGTAGAAATGGACTATATGCCCTACTCCAGCAAAATATCAGAGGGCTGGTTAAACCCTGAGCACCCGCCTCTGGGAAAGTACATGATAGCCCTATCCATGCTTGCGTGCGGCGACAAGCCGATCTGCTGGAGGATCCCTAGCATAATAGAAGCATCACTGATCCCCGTGATACTTTTCCTTTCATACGCCAGGCGGGCTCCGATAGCGCTCTTGGCGGGATCTGCGGCTGCAGCAGCGGCAGCTTCGGACTATATTTTGCACAGGATAGGATCCGTTGCCATGCTTGACATACACATAGCTTTCTTCACGTCGCTAGCCATATTCTTCGTTAACAGGGGCAAGCTACTCCCAGCACTAGTAATGGCCGGACTAGCCCTATCAGTGAAGTATAGCGGGGCTGCCCTTGTAGGCGCTATAGCCTTCTATTACTTACTAAACAAGAGTATAAGTAGCAGGCTCAGGGCTAGGATCTTCGCTGCATCCATACTCATGCCTATATCAGTGTTCCTAATAGTTTATTCGCCCCTCATATACTTCAAAGGGGTTACATGGTTTATTGAGGAGGGAGTCATAAAAGCACTGGCATGGCACTCAACATCACGCCCCCCAGGAGGCCCGCCAACATCCTCCCCACTGGAATGGATAATAAACGGTAACCCCTTCTTTTTCTCGGCCTCAAAACTCATAGTAGCGGCCGAGCTAAACACCATAATCCACGCCCTAGCAATACTCTCGATAATAATAGTGCTACCCGCCTACATAGCCAACCCCAACACCAAGGCCTTCTCCTCGCTACTCTACGTAATGACCATGGCAATGTACTACACAATCTACTTCATGGGCAACAAGACACTATACAGCTTCTACGCAGTACAACTAACACCAGCAGCAGCGGGGGCCATAGCAGAGCTAATACTAATGGCTAAAAACCATGCTAAAACCTCTCAAGGCAGACACGATAGACAAGGGGAATAAAACCTAACCCTTTGGGACAAAACTTGCAGAATCCAGCAAATGTAGAGACATGTTTTAGTGAAGTGGCGCCGCGGGCGGGATTTGAACCCGCGCGGGGTTTCCCCCACCGGCTTAGCAGGCCGGCGCCCTAACCAGGCTAGGCGACCGCGGCTCTCAATACTAGGACCACCAGTATTACTTGCCTGTAGTGGAGAGGCTTTTAAGGTTTATCCGCTGCTTTTCTAGGACTTGTCCGTTTTATGCATGTCAGAGCTAAAAGAATTGGCTTGTCTAGCTTACTCGGTCTCTTGCTTTAAAGCGTGTGGATGGTTTCAGAATTAGTTGATATTAAAAAGTTTTTGGTTTATAGTTTTTAATTCTAGCCTCTGCTAAGGAGTCTTGATGCTATTGCCCCTATTATGAGGCCTATTATCAGGACTGCTATAAGTAGCGGGGTGTTTGTCGTTTCCTGTACCTCTGTCTCGGTTACCGTGCTAGTTTTTGTCTCGGTCACTTTTTCTGTAGTTTCTATGGTGGTTGTCTCGACTAGGGTCTTTGTTGTTGTCCTGGTTGTTGTCTCTGTTGTTGTAACGGTTTCTCTCATTGTCTCGGTTACTGTGGGTATCAGCTCTTCACTTATTATTATGTTCTCGTCCTTGACTAGCCAGAAGGGGTTTGTTATGGCCCGGTCTTCGTCCTTGTCATATATTATGAATTGTACCCAGGCGAACCCCTTCTCTTCTAGCTCTTCTAAGAGGTCTAGGCTTAGCTGTAGGGTCTCTGATTGCGTGTTGTTGAATGTCTCTATTAGGATTACTTCTCCGCCGCTGACTACTTCCATTTTAGCTAGGCCATCTGCTGAGAAGATTTCCAGCTCCACTTCTATGTTGCCTGTGGTTACTACAGTGTCTCCAGGCATTGGGTTCATGGAGAGCACTAGGGGGCCATAGGTTATGTAGGATCTGCCATTCTTCTCTGCCAGGGCGAACTTTTCTGGGGTAGGTTCTCCCTCTATATAGGCGTAGACTCTGGGGTAGCCGCTGTAGGGGGAGGACCATATATCATGGACGTCGCTGCCAGCCGTGAGATACTTTCTTATACCGTAATTCCATAGTTCCCACATCTTTTTCAGCGTGGCTTCATCTGAACCTCCCCACCAACCGTTAATCTCGGCGGTATCCCAGTCGACACAGTAGCCTCCAGGGATCTCTCCTCTCTCCCATGCACTAAAGTAACCAGTCATGGGGTGGTTGATCCTGACGACTATGGCCCCAAGGGATCTCATTTCTGCTATCATCTCGCACGCCTTGCCTCTTATCGGCTCGTAGGCGGCATTCAGGGGTAACGGGTATGGGTTGAAGTGGGCCCAGTTGGGCGATACTTCCACGCTTGGCAGGAAAGGCATGCCCCTAGCCTCGGCGTATCTTGCCATCTCCCCGTAATTGGCTGTGTAGTCGTGGTCGCTCAGGAAGGCGAAGTCCAGTCCTGCAGCAGACTGGGCTACTATTACGTACTTGGGCGGGGTTCTCCCGTCCAGGTAGTCGCTGTGGTGGTGCAGATCCGCGGAGTACCAGCCGAACTCGCTTGGATCCACAAGGAAGTTTATCTCAGCCTCCAGGCTGACTAAGGCGTCTTCCTCGACTACAACGTTTTCGAAGACCACGGGCTCTGAGATAAACCCTGCTCCGTGCATTACCTGGATGGTGTAGGTTCCTGGGGGTAGCTGGAACTCGGCCCTGCCCACATCGTCAGGATCCGTATAGACAACTGACACCTCCAGGTATTTTACTATGGGGGCCTCGCCTCCACTGATCCTTATAAGGGCGTCCAGCGGTTCCCCTGTCCTAGAATCCACGGCTGTGACTTCCACGGTTCCAGGCCTTGTGACATCGGTAAAGTCTACAGTTACTATGGAGCCTACCTCTAGCGTTATGCTTTTTGTAGAGCTTAAACCGAACCCTTTAGCCGTGGCCTGAAGCGTGTAGCTACCCGGAGGCAGTGTTATCTCGTAGTTACCGTTCTCATCCCCTATACCCCAACAATAGGGCTTTTCGTCCTTGAAGACCATTATTACAGGATTGGGTACAGGCGCTCCACCGGCCGTCACCACGCCTCTTATTGTGCCCCCGCTTTCTCCCTTAATCTCCATGATGTCTTCTCTAAGCTTACATATATCGCCGATGGGCTCGACTATTAGGTAACCCTCGAATATCCTGGACTCTCCGGGCTCCAGGGTATGTATGGTGAACGGGTCGACCCACCCAGTGGATGTTGACAGGTGTGTGTAGTAAGGCGCGTATATTGCGACGGCGAAGTCCTCATAGTAGCCCGCCACCCAGTCTTCTACAGCCCCGACCTGCTCCTTCGGAACCGGGGCATACTGCCTGCCAGTCCCAAAGCCTGGGGTGAAAGTCCACCCCTTCTTCAGACTTATAGCATACCCAGATACCAGGTCCTCATAGGTGCTCGTACCGGTGTTGGTCAGGTTTGTTACTAGGTATATGTAGTTCTTCCCGGCTTCGAGAGTGTAAGTTATTTCAACCCTAATGTCTTTCCAGAAACCTACGGCCCTCACAACAACCCTCTCGCTCGTGTTCTCAACTACCTCAAATGTCTCGTATGTAGCCCAGTTACCCCAACCATTGACGGGGAAACTGAACTGCGCTATTATATCTCCCCTCGGGACTCCGTCGACGACTGGCGAAAGATCTATTATGTGGCCCCTAGTGACACCCCACGGAGGCAGGGTACCCACAGCAAACGTGGCTGCCAAGAATTCATTCATAATGGTCAAATCTTGCCCGCTTATAGCTTCTCCCTCAGGTATAGGCGTCGCTCCCAGAACTGCTTTCACACTACTACCGCCTTCAACACTCAACGCCGTGGGTAATAGTAGTAAAAGTATAGCCAGCACTCCCACAAATACTCTAGAAGACATTAGACTGGCCCACCCCAGAGGCTCTAGGCTTATAGTACTCCGGATCCCCTATAAAACTGTTAATCGGCATATCTAATAGGCCCCGGCCAGAGACCAGCCCAGTCTATGAT
>WANR01000023.1 GCA_015521705.1 Desulfurococcales archaeon | reverse complement strand
GGAACCCCCTGGAGCAGGCTCCCCGATGGGAGGATCGCTCAGAGGCCTTTCGGCGGTATGAGCGTTCCCAGGACCGCTTTCGCCGCGGACAAGACTGGTTTCTTCATGATGAGCACCCTGTACAGTAACCTGCAGAGGTTCGAGAACGTCGAGTTCTTCCACGAGCACTTCGCCACCTCGATAGTCATGGAGAACGGCGTTTTCAGGGGGGTCACGGCCCTGGACCTGGCTACAGGGGAGCTCAAGCTATTCCTGGGGAAGGCGGGCATAATAGCTACGGGCGGTGCTGGCAGGCTGTACTCCTTCGTGACCGTGGCCCACTCGAACACGGGTGACGGGATCTCGATGGCCTACAGGGCCGGGATCCCGGTGAAGGACATGGAGTTCGTCCAGTACCACCCCACAGGTATGGTGCCAAACGGTGTCCTGATAACGGAGGCTGCCAGGGGCGAGGGCGGGTACCTGCTCAACAATAGGGGTGAGAGGTTCCTCAAGAGATACGCCCCGCAGAGGATGGAGCTGGCCCCGAGGGACATAATATCGAGGGCCATGATGACCGAGATAAGGGAGGGTAGGGGGTTCAAGCACGAGGAATCAGGGCTCGACTACCTCCACCTAGACCTGACGCACCTGGGCAAGGAGAAGATAAACGAGAGGCTCCCAATGATCAGGGAGCTCGCTATAAAGCTCATAGGAGTCGACCCCGTCAACGAGCCGATCCCCGTCAGGCCCGCCGTCCACTACACGATGGGAGGGATCCACACAGACACCTACGGCCAGGTAATGCTGGACGACTCCGAGACCAAGATCCCCAACCTATGGGCTGCGGGCGAGGTTGCAGCCGTGAGCGTGCACGGGGCCAACAGGCTAGGGAGCAACGCTCTGAGCGAGTGCGTAGTCTGGGGGAGGCTCACCGGGAGGGCCGCGGCAGAGTACGCCATGCAAGCCCCAGAATCGGCCCTAGAGGCCTCGAAGACCGTGCTGGACCATGCTAGGAGGGAGGAGTCCAGGATCTTTGACGAACTGCTACACACCGAGAACAACCCCGAGGACCCCTACGAGATTAGGCGCGAGCTGCAGGTCATGATGGACTCCAAGGTTGGAGTGTTCAGGGACGAGAGGGGCCTGGAGGAGGCCTGGAGCCAGTACAAGAGGCTGAGGGAGAGGTACTCGAGGGCCAGGGTGGAGAACACGTCTAGGATATACAACAACAACCTCAGGGACTTCCTAGAGCTGGGATCCATGCTAGACGTGGCCGAGACAGTTATAGCAGGGGCCATTGCTAGGAGGGAGTCGCGCGGAGCCCACTACAGGCTAGACTACCCGAAGAGGGACGACGAGAACTGGCTCAAGCACACAATAGCGTACTACAGGAGGGACGAGCCCCCACGCCTCTCATACACCCCCGTGAGGATAACGAGGTGGAAGCCGGAGGAGAGGAAGTACTAGCGGGGGTGCTCGGGAGTGGCCGGGGTTAACAGGCAGGACCTTAAGAGGTATGACTTGGAGGCCTGGATCCACATGACCTTCTACAAGGCTGCTGTCTACTACTCGATATACATGGCCCTCCTAATACTCGGGCACCTGGCAGGCCTCATACCCTGGGTTAGCGTTAAGTACTCGCTGGCCATATTCTGGGCCCTGCTAACGCCCTCCATGTACAGCGTGGTTAAGGGCATGCTGATGGTTTACACGAAGGGTGTGGTATTCGGGCATATTGGGGAGGGTGTTAGGGAGAGGCTGGCCAAGAGGTATAGTGGAAGGGTTGCTGCTGCGCGGATAGCATTTATAGCAGTTATGGCGGCCTGGGTAGTGGGGCTGGTAGCCTTCATAGCCTGGGGGTGATGTGGTGTTGAGGGCTAGGGCTCTGATGTCGATCCACTATACTGGTTACATGGGATCCATGGCCCTGCTCTGGCTCGTAATGGTGCTAGCAGCCCTGGGCGTTGAGGGCCCTATTAGAACCCTCCTCCTGGCCCTGCTGGCCCTATCATCCCTAGCCCTGGGCGTTGTCGGGGCAGTCTACGTGGTGGGTGGTAGGCATGCAAGGGGGTAACGGTGGTACTCGAAAGGTTAGGGTTAGGGTTAAGAGGTATGACCCCGAGAAAGGGTTCTACACTAGAGAGTACGAGGTAGAGGTTGACAAGTACTCCACAGTGCTCGACGCCCTGCTATCGATAATAGAGAGCCAGGACAGGACGCTGGCCGTCAGGTACAGCTGCAGGATGGGGATATGCGGCAGCTGTGGTATGGTGATAAACGGTGTCCCGAGGCTTGCGTGCGAGACAAACGTAGCCTCGCTGGGAGGAGATGTCGTGGAAGTTGAGCCCATGTACAACTTTCCCCTGGTAAGGGACCTCGTGACCAGCATGGACTCGTTCTTCGAGCACCACAGGAGGGTTAAACCATTCCTCATAAGAAGGGACGAGGAGGAGCAGTTTAGGGCAGAGAGAGAGTACATGCAGAGGCCCGAGGAGGTGGACGAGTACCTGACGTTCAGCTACTGCATAATGTGCGGCCTGTGCGTTGCAGCATGCCCTGTAGTCTCCGAGAAGCCCTCCTTCCTGGGCCCGCAAGCCCTTGCTCAGGCCTACAGGTGGAGCATTGACTCTAGGGACGAGGGCGCAGTGCTAAGGATAGAAGCAGTGGACGACTTCGACGGTGTCTGGAGCTGCGAGTTCGCGGGGTCCTGTAGCAAGGTCTGCCCCAAGGGGGTGGACCCGGCCCTGGCGATACAGGCGCTTAAGATGCAGGTCGTGAGGGCTAGAGGGCCCCTCTAGGGCTTTCCATCACCCATGGAAGCTACTTTCTTATCTTCTCTGCGTATCTCTCGTGGCTCATTAGGTCCTCCAGCTCTCCCGGGTCGCTTAGCTCCACGGCGAATATCCATCCATCGCCGTAGGGGTCCTTGTTAAGGAGCTCTGGCTCCTCCAGGAGCCTCTCATTAACCTCGACTATGGTCCCTGTGACGGGCGAGTAGACCTCTGCCACGGTCTTGACCGACTCTAGTATAGCCACGGAGTCTCCCCTCTTGACCCTTGAGCCCTTCTCGGGCAGCTCGACGCCCACTATGTCCTTCAGCATCTTCTGGGCATAATCCGTTATGCCAATCCTGGCCTTGCCGTTTTCCACGCGCACCCATTCATCGGTCTCGGTATACAGGAGCTCATCGACTATAACGGCCACGAAATCCCTCGTCTCAACCTCGTACCTCCTCACGGCAACCACCGCGGTGTTGGAGAATAGTGGGTTCACGATATTTAACTATGAGGCAATATTGGCCGGAGGCCGAGCTAGTAGGGCTGGCGCGGCTCTGTTAGCTAGGAGCACTGCCTGCTCCTATGGAGGAGTGTTGAAGACTCCATGGTTAGGGCTCCCAGGAGTCTTACAGGGAGCTACTGTAATGGTGCACGCTTCAACTCCGAGGAAGCACCCCAGCCGGCCGTAGGCTCTGCTCCTCAAGTACTCCGACGGGATACCCGAGGATCCACGACCAGAGTCACTGCAGCCAGGCTATGCAGCCTACCCATGGATGCTGGTAGAGTCGAGGAGGCTTCTATGCTGTACCCACTTGTCCCGGAAAATAGGGGTAAGCTAGAGCTCTTCGCGGAGACCATGTTATGGCTAGGTAGGATAACATGGCTTGTGAGAGAGGCCAGGCTGAGGCCTGGGTGGAGACTGCGGAGAAGGGTTTCAGGGTGCCGAAGAGTATTGGGTAGAGGCTGGGCTAGCTATACGGCCTAGAGGCACGGCTGCTCAAGAGGTGGAGGAAGCTAGCCTGCTCAGGGCAGATGGGGACTTTCCGTTGATGCCCCATAGACCCTAAGGTAGCTGCTCCAGAAGGGTTCGAGGGGCCGTGCTTAAGGATTTAAGGCTTAGACGGTTTAACCAATATTATCGCGTCATCGAAGCCTATAGGTCTCGAGGGGTGCGTATCGTGCCCGGCGAGAGGGTTGTCTTCATAACGGCTCCTAGGGGTGAGGGTTCTAGGATCGCCAAGTATATAGTGGAGAAGAGGCTAGCTGCATGCGTTAACGTGGTTCACGGCATAACTAGCTTCTACTGGTGGGAGGGCAGGCTGGTGGAGGATAGCGAGGATCTCCTGGTTGTTAAGACTGTGGAGGAGGCTGTCGGGGCCCTGATAGAGGAGGTGAAGAAGGTTCACCCCTACACGGTTCCCGAGATCGTGTCGTTGCCGATTGAGAAGGGTAACAGGGACTACCTGGAGTGGGTGAGGAGAGAGGTGAGCCTGCCCAGTGGTCATGGTTAGCTCGACCCTCCTAGACGAGCACATAGCAAGGAGCTTCCTGCTGAGAAGGGTTTGGGAAAAGCTCTCACGCGACGAGGAGGTGGAGGAGCTGCTTAACATGAGTAATGTGATGGCTGTGGAGAGGCTCCTCTACAATGACCACGGCCCGGTCCATGCAAGGATAGTCACGGGGTCGGCACTGGAGATATTTGACATCCTCCTCGAGTCCGGGATCCAGCCCTCCACGGTGACTCAGGGCGTTGTACCGAGCGACGAGCACGCCAAGCTTATAGTGATGCTGGGCGCATACCTTCACGACATAGGTAACTCTATTCACAGGGCTAACCACGAGTTCGCGGGAGCCCTACTTGCCAGGGAGATCCTGTTGAGGATCCTGCCGGAGGTGGTTGAGGGGGATAGGAGCCTCATATACAGGATAGTGAGCGAGGTAGCCCACACGATATACGCCACGTCAAACGGTGTCCAGGCGCTGTCGATAGAGGCTAGCATAGTGAAGGTTGCAGACGCCACTGACATGGCCGAGGGGAGGGCCAGGATCCCGTATCTCAAGGGCAAGTTTGACATGCACGCCCTCTCAGCCCTCAGCATCGAGAAGGTGGAGATAGAGAGGGGCGGTATAAGGCCTGTGAGGATAAAGGTTCACATGAAGGACTCGGCGGGCATGTTCCAGATAGAGAAGGTGATGCTCCCGAAGGTCAACACCTCCCTCATAGGAGGCTACATAGAGATAATACCCATAATAACCGGGGGCAAGGGGCCGAGAATACCCCCACTACTGCCATAGAAGCCTAGCGGAGAAGCCCTGCAGGCAAAGCTATATCAGCCCCGAGGGCCTTAGTGAATTAAGAGGACCGCAAGGGTCCAGGTGTCGCGGTGGATTGCCTAGGAGGGGCTTCTTCAGGGCAAAGATAGCTGATTACACGGCCAAGATAGCTAGCGGCCTGATAGACCCGGATCAGTTCGACACGCCTATACTGGCAAGGCACGTCGTCAAGGCCGTCAGGAATATTGGGATGCAGCTGAGGAGCGTAAGGGAGGGGCTACTCTTCTGTGCTCTCTGCAAGAGGGGCCCCTTCACTAAGAAGGGCTACTTCCTCCACCTGACCCGGATCCACTACTCTGAGATTCTCCAGCTTGTCGACCTTGAGTCTGAGAGAATATCCTTCTCGTCAAAGAACGCTGGATTTTGACCACCCTCCTACCCTCGCTGGTATCTATGATGACAAGAGCCACGTCGTCGGGAGCCTCGATCCGGGCCTCGTAGACGTAAATATTGCCCCTAACAGTGTGCCACTCCACGTCGCCCTCTTTCAGCTCCACGGCACCACTGCCGGCCTCGGCTAGCCTTTTGACTCTAACAACGCCTACTCTCAAGAGCCTTGCAGGCCTGGGATACAGCATCCTCCCCCCAGCGTGCCTGGGCGAGTCGCCGAAGAACTCCTTAACGTCTCCAGCTTCCACCGAGACCTCTATGAAGTCTGCGTCACCCCTCCTGGTGGAGGTCTCAACTAGCTTCATGAGCACCTCCCTGGGGTCACCTCTCTCCTCGAGCTCCTCGACTCTCGCGGGCTTGAGGGCTTCCAGCTTTACATCGCCAGCCCTGACCCTGGAGCGCTTGTAGGAGACTATCCTAGCCTTAACCTTCTGCCTAGCCAACGCCGGCCACCGTTCCAGTAGGTGTCGCCGGGGAGTATAATATGGGGGCGGATCCCTGGCAGCGGTAACGTTTTATTGTATGGGCCGCCCCATTATTCATGAATGGTGGGTGCCAGCCTTGGAACCCCCCACGCTAGCCCTTAACCCCCTAATGCTCGAAATAATAGGTGAGACGGGGTTCTCCTACCTGGAGGTGGCCAGGAGGCTCCAGAGGGAGGGAAAAAGGGTTATAAGCTTCGGGATAGGGCAGCCCGACTATGCCACGCCCAGGCACATAAGGGAGGCCGCTAAGAGGGCCCTCGACGAGGGATTCACGGGCTACACCGAGACCAGGGGCATACCCGAGCTGCGCGAGGCGATCGCGTGGTACCTCAACTCGAGGTTCAAGGCAGACGTCGACGCGGAAGAGGTCATTGTGACGCCGGGCGCCAAGACGGCGATATACATGGCTATAGCAGCATACACGAGGCCCGGGGACGAGGTGATCATACCCGAGCCCAGCTACTACGCCTACAGCCAGGTGGTAAAGCTATCTGGGGGCAGGCCGGTCTTCGTCCCCATGAGGTTCGAGCCGGGCGAGGGCTTCACCATTGACGTCGAGGACGTAGAGGGCGCTGTGACCGAGAGGACCAGGATGATCGTGATAAATAACCCGCACAACCCGACTGGGGCTGTCCTGGGCTCGAGCGTCATAGAGCCCCTCATGGACCTGGCTAGGAGGAGGGGGATCATAGTGGTGTCCGACGAGATCTACGACAACTTCGTCTACGAGGGGGGAGAGTTCAGGAGCGTCATAAGCTACCCGGACTGGAGGGAGAATGTTGTCTACATAAACGGGTTCTCCAAGACGTTTTCCATGACAGGGTGGAGGCTCGGGTACCTGGTCGTCAGGAGGGAGGTAGTACCGCGCTTCGTAGACCTCGCAGTAACCCTCTACAGCTGCCCCCCGAGCATAGCCCAGAAGGCTGGCGTGGAAGCCTTGAGGGGGGACTGGGAGCCTGTGAGAGCCATGATCAGGGAGTTCGAGGAGAGGGGCAAACTACTCTCAGAAATACTCGGCGAGGCCGGCGACCTGGTGGAGTCCTACAGGCCGAAGGGCGCGTTCTACATGTTCCCCCGCGTCGCCAAAGTCCTCAGAAGGGCCGGGATCAGGGTGGAAGAGTATGTGAAGAGGCTTCTCCACGAGCACGGAGTGCTGGTACTGCCGGGGACAAGCTTCCCAGACACCGCGGGATCCACCCATGTCAGGCTAAGCTTCGCCACTAGCAGGGAAAACATTGTGGAGGGAGCCAGGATAATAGTCGAGGCATCAAGGAAGATGGCCGGGTCCTAGGCCCTCCTAGAAACGAGCTGCACCAGGTTAGGGTTCAAGTAGATCCTCGAACCCCACTTCTCGAGCAAGTCCCTGACCTCCCCCAGCTCCCTCTCCAGAAGCTCCACCCTAACAATCCCGGCCTTGGGCGTGTAGAAGAGCCTCTCGCCAACCCCCGACAGCCTCTCCTCTATAATAGAGGCTATGAGGTGAGCCTCCTCCCTGGAGCCAGTCCTCACCTCTGCGACCCATAGCGGGGCATCCCTCAGGGGCTCCCTCACAGCCTCCCCACCCACTAGGAGTAGTATCTCCCTGGAGCCGGCCATGCCTGGCGGCACTATGTGCGTTGCCATGACTATGCTCGCCTCCCTGGCCAGCCTGTTTATCCTCTGCACGGCCAGCTCTATACTGGCCTGGTCCAGGTAGGAGAAGGGCTCGTCGACTATGTATAGGCTTCTCCCCAGCACCAGGCCCACGGCCAGGTGCACCTTCTTCCTCATACCGCTAGAGTAACCCCTCAACGGCCTCTCCCAGTAGTCGGTGACCCCGAAATACTCGAAGGACTCCATGAGAGACTCGAAGGGCACGCCCCACAGCCTCGAGACGTGCCTGGCAAACTCCCTCCCACTCATCCACCAGGGGAGCGGGTACCCCTCTATAGCCATCGACGCCGCTGAGAGCAGCCTAGACCTATACCTCCACGGGTCCAGGCCTAGAACCCTCACGCGCCCCCTGCTAGGCCTCAGGAGGCCAGCCATGATCTTTAGGAGCGTCGTCTTCCCGCTCCCGTTGGGCCCCACGACCAGGTTCAGCCCCTTATACGCCCTGAAGCTGACATTGTTGAGGGCCACGGTCCACCCAAACCTCTTAACCACGCCCTCAGCGACAACCACGGGATCCAAGAGTGTCACCCCTTATCCCTAACGGCCTCAACCACCGCCGCCAGGGCTAGGGGCGCGTATATGGCCGAGACCCTGGCAGGATCCAGGCCCAGCTGTACCGGCAGCGCTCCCTGCACCAGCGAGGAGTAGAGGAGGGAGCTGAGCCCCTTCAAGCCTATATACCCGGGCCCCAGGGCTCCCGGGGGCTCCAGTAGTACCAGGGCCAGGGCCCACGCCACTATGACGTGGCTGGTCCTCCTAGCAAGCGAGGCCGTGAAGCCCGCGAGCGAGAGGCCCGCGAGCCCGTAGAGCGCCGAGTAGATGGCAAGCCTCGCAACCACGCTCAAGTACCCTGTAAAGGTGCCAGAGAGCCCAGGGTACCCTGCCACTAGCAGAGCCAAGGCCTTGGCTGCAGTGTAGGGCACAACTATGAACGCCAGGCCCGCCATCACCTTGGAGAGGAAGACTAGGAAGCCCCTATAGCCCCCGTGATGCGTCAAGTAGTGGTACCCAGCCTCGGCCTCGTAGCCCCAGAGGATCGAGGCTACCACCACGGCCGACAGGAAGAGCAGCGCGTACTCTAGAGGGCTCCGCACTACCAGGGCCACACACTCCCAGTAGCTAGCCACGCCGCAGGGGTAGGGCCTGAAGAGCAGGGAGGAGTAGAGAACCGAGTAGAACAGGAAGACAGCCATAACCCAGAGCTTCGAGAACGAGAGGTACCAGTAGACCAGGCTAGAGAGCCTCAACGCCTCCCCATCACCCTCAACGAAAGATAAGAGGCCAGGGCAAGGGCTAGAAGGGCGACCGAGTAATAGGCGTACCCACGGCTATACCCAGACCTTTCCCCAGGCCCGCCACTGACCTCGACGGACAACCTCACCAGCGAAGAGCCTCCAGGCTCGAAGGACTCAGGCTCGAAGCCGATCCTGTAGACGCCGGGATAGGGCGCCTTGAACACTAGAACGCCATTGATCCCGGCCGAGGCGTTGACAAGCCTCCACCAGGAAGCACCGCTCCCCTCGTGAACGATGGAGACGTTCAGGGAGGCCAGGCTAGCCCCTCCTTCAAGCGAGACAGTAAGGATCATGGTGTCGTTGCCGAACAAGTAAACTCTGTAGCTAGAAGCGCCGAATACCGGCGAGGGGCCAGCCCCGGGGGATGATTGGAATACCAGCGAGAGCCTCCTTATGAAAGACGCGGGGCCCGCGCTGGGAGGCTCATACTCGAAGCCCACACTAGTCAAGGCCAGGGAGGAGCCCACAATGGCTAGGAGGAAAGCGAGCAAAAACCAGCGAACCACAACCCCACACCCCCAGACCGGGCTAGAGTCCCCAATCCCTAAGCCTCCCAACAATCCCCACGGCCACAGCTACCGCCACGGCAGCCGCCAGCACCGCCACGTATCTATGATTGGGGCTAAACTCAGCGCTACCACCAGCCCTAGCATAGAAGCCCACAACGCTCGATTCAACAAGTTCCAAGATAACAGCCTCACCGTCAAGGCTCAAATTAGCGGGAACACCCAACGCCAGTCCAGTAACATTAAAGCCATAGACAAGCACGTCCGGGACGCTAGTGGGGTGAATTATGTAGACCCTGGCATTACTTCCCACTAGCAACTCTAAAAACGGTATATAACGGATGTTGGTCTCAATGACTTTCTCAAGTACTCTAGAGGATCTATCATATAAGAGTACTGGGCTATTAACGCTTATCGAGGGTGCCAGATCATAAAACAGGCCATTCACGTCTATAACTCCCCAGTAATTGTAGGCCTCGACGGACTCGGTCTCAGCAGTTTCACGCAAAACCAGGAGAGGCCTCCACGGTCTCGACTCCGTCGAGTTATAGTATTCTAGGAGCCTAGGATCCGGGCCCGTGTACTCCTCGTAGTACGACTCATTAAGCACCTGCACCAGGGCTAGGCCACTACTATCTTCCTGCTCGCTCTTCAACTCTGCTACATGCCTTAGCAGCTTCTCAAAGTCCTCGGGGAACCTCTCGCCCTTGGCCAGTACAACTTTCTTAGCCCAGTAAACAGGGTTTCCCTTGACAACGTCCTCCTCCAGACCGCTCCTCACCCAAACAACTACCGCCGAACCCATCAACTCGTATGGAGACTTAGCAGATATACCTAATATGCCCGAGTGGTGGTAGACAAGCAGAGACCCGTTCACGCCAGGATGGAAGGTTTCCGGGGGTAGTAGAAGAATGTTGTCCACGGGCTTACCTCTAATAGAGAGGCTCCAAGAGCCTGGGTCGAAGAAAGCCCCAACACTAAGCGACAGCCTATCGCCCCACGAATAATAGAGAATATGCGTTTCATTCAAAGCCTTGAACTCAAACTCGCCAATAACCGGTGCTATACTTGTGGGCTCTAGTGACAAGAGGAAATAGTTCTCAAGGCTAAGGGTTAGGGTAGCACGGCCGCCGCTGAAAGGTATTAAGGCTTCCAACCAAGCATTCCTGGCGCAGACGAAAACATTGCGATGCGAAAATATCCATTCACGAGCCATCTCAGACGTGATACGTATACCATCACCTATGGCTTCTGGAGGTTTTCTAGTACAACTAGCACCCCAACATTCAGAATAGCCAAGCTCAGGTTCTCCAAGATCTTCTCCAGGCCTAGCCAGAACAAGGCAAACACTGGCACCATTGCCAATGGGTGACGCTTCGATTAGTGACTCATTAACTTTTAATAGCATAGCAACGAGGGGTTCGCCAAATACAAAGCCTTCTCCCACCCTGTAAACGAGCCTCAAATAATTACTAGACCCCGCTTCACTTAGAACAGGTGAATTATCAAGGCTCAGTAAAATCATGAATAGTAAAAGAATTGTCAAAGCATTCCATTGGGGGTTCAAAATCCTGACCCCCTAAACGTTAGTCATGCCTTCCAATCGTAATGTTACACTCCTGGGCCTCATATATTTTGGTGTTGGTTCATAGTTGGATACCTAGGTTATTGCATTCTTAGAGGTTAAAGCTAGAATCACAGGATTGTATATTACTTTGGAAATGTCTCTTCGTGTTGGCCTATTGGAGGACTTGAATAGTTATAGTAAAAATTATATTTATTTTTATATTTATTTATTTCTG
>WANR01000022.1 GCA_015521705.1 Desulfurococcales archaeon | reverse complement strand
ATAAAATACCTCATATATATGTTTTAGAGTGTCTGACACGCGATCTCCCAAGACCGGGTAAGGTAGTGGCATTACCCATTATTCTGCCAGAAGGCTAACTTGCCGTAGCAGGGCCATGAAACGGTATGGACCTAGCAATCAGCAAAATCATGCATGTAGCTATTTAAATTCCAAAACACATGATATAGTCAATGGATGCCAAGTTCCAGAAAAAGCTTTAGGTTCAAGAACGAGGGACTGAAAGTGGCTAAGCTCGTGGAGGATTTGGAGAAGTCCGCCCTCACACTAATTAAGAATAGTAAAGACGGGCTGCTGCAAAGCGACTTGTGGAAAATGCTAGGCTTAGACAGTAGGGAAGGATCCCGGCTCGTTATAAGGCTTGCAAAAAAGGGCCTTATAAGGAGAGAGCAGGTAATGGTCAATGGCAGGCGCACTTATAGGCTCTACCTGGTAGAGTCTGATAGTAGCGCTAAACGCATACTCGTGGACCTTACGAGCATACTAGACATACCGTGCACAACGTGCCCCTACATAGAATCCTGTGGCCCTGGCAACTTTTACGACCCGGCAACGTGTCCCCTCATGGATTCATGGCTGGAAGCTAAGCTGGAGAATAGGTCACGCCTTGAGAGGATGTCGCTGAGATATTAGCGTTCATGCAGTCTGGATGCAGTCCCGGTTACTAGGCGAGGAAACACTAGTCTGTAAAACTCTACACAGGCCCTGCGTGGCTCCGAGAGGGCTTGGATAACTCCTTTACGAGTCCCACTAAGAGTCTCGCATCCGCGTTTGTCCTTACTCCTACAGGTGTAAACAAGGTCCTAGACGCCTTGAAGCCTCTACGTTTTAGTTCTTCAAGGATTAGATGGATGGGGGGCATGTTTGTCCTAGCCTTGGAAGCTATACTATCTATTCTTTGGTGAATCTGCCACCCTTCTATTCTGGACTCCTCCTCCACAGTCTTTAAGAGCCTGAGACTCCTTTTATAGGTGCCTAGGTACCTAAACCTGCCCTCGAGTAGTTTGAGGCAGCTAGCCGTGAACTCCTCGTCGAAGATCCTGGAAACCCATATCGGGTAGAGAGCCTCTGAGCCCTTGCAATTGCCTTTTTCCAGTTCTGCGATTCCCAGGTTCTTGTCGTATCTCAGGCATCCAAGGTCGTGTTCAAGCATTCGATCAGCCTTCACGGCGCCTCTCTCGACTATCAGGAAGACCCTGATATAGTGGTCTGCGTAATACGAGAGTAGCGGCTTAACAGCCTTGTCATGCATAGCGGCCCTTAAAGCTATGAAAGCCAGAAGGGCCCTCACAGCAACCTCCTTCGAGGGAGGCACCCTCTCGACTCTCACACCATATCTCCTCTTCGCAGTGCCCGGCTTACTGCCTTCAAGAACGGCCAGATCCGTGGCTGTCACTGCTAATAGCCCGCTCCTCCCAATAACTGCTATGGCTGACTCTATGAATGGAGCCGGCGTGCCGAAGGGGTCTATGTCCACGAAGAGAACCGGTACTCCCTCCCTCTTCAACCTAAATACTAGCTCTCTTGCATCTGCATGATAAACCCTTACAATATTCTCCAGCCCGTTCAAGGAAACGTTAGCCCTAGCCAAAGCTACCGCTCTCCCGTCTATGTCGCCAGCATATACTGCTTCAAGGCCCTCAACCTCGAGAGAGTAGCGTATAGCCCTAACACCAGTAGCCGTGAAAGGTTCCACGGCGATTATGGGCCTCCTAGGGGCTAAGGCTTCTACATACGCTTGTAGTGCTACCACGCTTATGTCACGGTTTAGCTCCATTACTGGATTGTAGAAAACAGGTAGCCATGCTGGTTCGAAATAGTCCAGACTCGAGGCATGCTCAGGATCCGGTATGTATACTAGTGCCTTCCCTTCCTTCACTACAGCCAGCCTTAGACGCAATCCTGGAAGCCACCTCTTCACGAGAAGAGGCGACTTGATCCCTGTTATTTTCTGTTAGCCAAACTACAGGGCCCAGGCTTTTCACGAGCCTATAGATGCCTGGATCCCTCTCAGCAAGCCTTGCATGGATAACTGCGACCACCGGCTTCCCCGACTTTAAAGCCTCTATTATGGCTTTCCTAAGTTCTGGCAACAATAGCTCCATGGGCCCTATCTCGTCTATGCCGATAACGTGGGCCTCCCTCATAGCCCTCTCAAGGGCCTTTCTCCCCAGAAGCCCTGCCTCTTCTAGAACCACATACCTGCCCACTCTGGGGCCTTTCATGGCAGAGCCTTTCACGGCGAGCCAAGTGCTTTCTCCTGTCATTAGATCAACGAGCTTGAATCCTATCCTCGAACCCTCCTTTCTGATCTCGGGAGCTATTACGCCCCCAACTGTGCATCCCATGCTCTTCAGAGAATCTATTATAGAGGAAAACACCGTGCTTTTCCCAACCCCGGGCCTCCCGGTTATGAAGAAGCCTCTACTCCCTCCTTTCAAGGCTCCTAACCAGGCTGACTATGTCCTCCATCGTATATACTGTAATGCCCTCGCTACTAAGAGCCCGCGCTATGCCAGAGTCTTCTACCAGCGTTGCAGCCTCTGAGCCTATCACTTTTGAGAGCCTCTCGAGGTATATGGACTTCTCTAGGAGACCCTCAATACTCTCTTTTCTGTGCTTGACTGCCAGTAGAAGGCTTGACTCCCTCTTAGCCCCTCCTATATCGCTGACAGTCCTCTTAGCATGGAAGACCCTGTAGCCCTCCTGCTCGAGAAGATTGGCAGCCTTCCTTTCAATGTCACTATCGAACCTGGACGGCGAAGCCTGTCCTTGGCTTCTGGGGGCTAGCTCTAGCAGGTTGAGGGGCTTAAGTATGTCCTCGCCTAGCAGCTGGACAAGCTTCTCACCCTTATCTATAGTGGGTTCCATGAGGCCTCTCTCATACTCGTATACAGCCTTCCTGGTAACCCCGACTGAGAGAGCCACGTCTCCCAGGCTTAGGCCTTTCTCGATCCTCTTCTCCTTGAGCTTTCCCCCATCTATGCTCAGCTTGAAAGAGTCCCTCTCCTGGTAGATCACGGGACCCTCCCTCTCTGACAGGTAGGACTCGAGGGTTTCAGCGTTGACTACTCTCACGTTAGACTTCTCATAGATAACGCCGCTGACTAGCCTGACGGATCCCTGGGTCTCGGATATTATAAGAGTAGGCACGTTTAGCGTGGAAGATATTACGGAAAGCTCGCTTGCTTCCCTCTTTGTCACAGAGTCTAGATCCCAGGCTACCTTGAGAAGCATCTTTTTGCCGTCTTTCAGTTCCACTGCGACGTCTACACTTCTCCTCTCTATGTCTCTGGGGTACTCTATAACGGCCACTCTCCGCGCATGGTTGTAGACTAGCGCTAGTACCCTGTAAAGATACTCCCTGTTCTCTATTTTCTTCTCCATAACGCACACCGGGGAGGTTATCACGTACTAGACGTGCTCCTTCATGTAGCCTCTTTCCCGGTTAAAAGAAGATAATTGTAACGCTAGCTAATAAGCATTTATACCCTGAGGCGCAGTAGCTATACGTCCCGCCCAATAGGCAAGGTATGACTGTGTAAGTGGTGTGCCAAGCAAGAGAATAGGGAGGATCTCTTCCTGGTTTAAGAGCGTTATTAAGGGGAACCTGCTAGACAACCCCTAACAGTAGGGCGGGGCACCCGTTTTGTGCAGCGATCTCGTTAATCCTGCTACACACGGAGCACAAAGCCAGTTGGTATTCTATTGTTGACTTTCTTGAAGAAGCCCGCGTGTATAGTTCTAAAAGCGTTCTGGCGGCTTTCCTGACGGCTATTCTTATCTCAGGGTCGCCTATTAGCTTAGAAACTAGCTTGTCACCCCTCTTACCTTCTAGGTAATAGGTTATAGCCGCCGGGCTAATGCCAAGCACCTTGGCTGCTTCGTATCTGGATAGTTTATGCTCCTCTACTAAGATCCTGGCTATCGAGGCCCTTATAGAGGGGAATAGGTTCTTCACGGCGTGCTCGCAGGGTATCGTTATCTTTACTGGGCCCTGTTCCTTAATTACTCTCCACCGTTTAACCAGTGATAGTTATTAGCGATTTAAATCAATGACTATATACAATAGTTATAAGGGCTACAGAAGTTCATGGTTAGAGGTGCCAGGAAATGGGCGAGTTTTACGTATTAGAACTAACAGAGGACTTCATGAGAGAGCTCAGGGAGACGCTGCTAGACATGAAGGGAAGGGTGGAGCTGGAACTCTTCCTAGGACCCAACTGCGAGACTTGCAGCGACACCTATAAGCTAGTGAAGGCCATAGCCGACGCTAGCCCCCCCATAAATGGGGGCCGAATGATCAAGCTATCAGTATATGACTCGACAAACCCCGACCATGCAAGGGCCTTCAGGGAAAGAGGCGTCGATAGGATCCCTTCACTACTCCTACTCAATGGGCAAATAAGGTACCTGGGCATCCCGGCTGGGGAGGAAATAAGGGCCCTTGTAGAGACAATCATAAGGATAAGCGAGAAAGAGTCGGGATTGGAAGAGACTACCAAGCGCGAGATCTCGAGAATAAAGGGTAAAAGAGTAGTTATAGAGACTATAGTGACTCCTTCCTGCCCCTACTGTCCCTACGCCGTGCTCCTGGCAAACATGTTCGCTTTTGAATCATTCAAAAACGGTGGATCCATTTACTCCCACGTAGTAGAAGCTTACGAGAACCCTGATATAGCAGACATGTACGGAGTCATGAGTGTTCCCGCCATAGCCGTTAATGGTAACCTGGTCTTCGTCGGTGTCCCATACGAAGAAGACTTCATAGAATATATAAAGGCGGCCGCAGAGGGTAGACTCGGGAGAGAAGGAGGGAGAGGCTTCGACGAAGCTACGCCAATATAGTGCGTAAACCCGCCTATTTCCCCTCAGGAATCCTCTAGAACCATGCTTATCTCCATACCGCAGCGCCACGGTGGGGCCAAGGTTTCGCCTAGAATTACTATAAGCCTCTCCTCCTAAGAAATAGTTGTAACGGCTTTTTGACGTGAACCTTTACAGCCCCTGCAAAACTGGATGGGGCAGGTATCCTGAACTCCCCTCTTGAAGGCTTAAAAGAGGCTTTTCCGAGCATCGACTCGGTTTCCACCATGTCTACTGGGAACCTAAGTAGGACTTCGACGACAGAGTCCTGGCTGGTAGGGTTGGAAACGCTCATAACAATTCTCTGCGAATCTGCGTCTATGATCACTGGCGATGCAGTGCCTGACCTAACATGGCCTAGGCCCGTATTAGCCATTTCCAGGGGCTCCCATTTAATCGTCTGCTCTACAAGAGACCTATAGGCCTGAGCCTCGCCGCCAACCACCACGGCAAGAGAGCCTTTGAAGGAGGCCCTTATAGCCCCTCTATTGAAAGAAGCCTCTACACCGCTGGGGGAGGAGAGCGAAAAGGAGCCCCTGGGGCCTCTAACCATTACGGAGAGGGCCCTCACATCCAGTCCTTCCCTAACCCTTCCCATGTTTCTGTAATGCAGTGGAAACAGCAGGAAAACCTCGGGATCAAGCATCCCATGTAAAACATCTATAACCCCCTCGCCGACGGCTAATAGCGTC
Source organism: Desulfurococcales archaeon (assembly GCA_015521705.1). Lineage (GTDB taxonomy): Archaea > Thermoproteota > Thermoprotei_A > Sulfolobales > Acidilobaceae > S141-84. Next base: position 8,377 of record WANR01000022.1, on the reverse strand, counting down.
CACCTTGTCATGGCCAGCCCGAGATCTCCGGCGTCAACTACTGTAACCACCGGCCCTCTAGAAGCCTTTCCCTTGATCCCCAAGATGAGCCACCCACCTAGGACGATTTCCTCGATGCTTTCAAGAGAGCCCTTGGTCAAGCACCTACTAGAGGCCTCTTCCACGCCCAGGGAAGGAGCACTTATCATACCCGCGCTTAACCCATTCATGCTCCTACATGATGGAGGATAGTATACACAGTCATCTTCACAGAAGACTGGTAGTAGGGGCTTCCAGCCTAGTATGTTAAGGAAATACACGCCTCTCCCAGTGCTTCTCCCAGTAGCAGGCATGTTTTCCACTAGGCCTGAGACGCCTTTCCAAGGCGATATAGGATGTAGGGGGGCGACAACGCTGGTAGAAGGCTCTAGTGGCTCCTCAGATAAGAGACCCCCTCCATTAACCCTAATACTAGACACTCCCCTAAACACCCATTCCATACCATAGCCTAAGCCCTCTACTCTCAGCTCTCTCACACCAAGACTCTCCAGTATAGGCTGTAACCCTGGATACTTTAACAGGAGAGCAGTATCGCGAGAAAGCACCTCTTTAGCCAGAGCCAGCCAGTCAGGAACCCCTCTACCCCAATAATTCATCGAGTATCTCCTCTAGAAGAGACCCGCTGGCACGTTTAAACACGGCCAAAAGCCTTCCCTCAGAAACGTCAACTAAGCCGCCCTTAGATTCTAAAAGGCTCCTAATCTCTCCGAGCCCCTTCCTGCCCTCAACGCGTATGATTAGAGTGAAGAGCCTGCGCCTCTGAAGCCTTTTAACCAGGATCTTAACCCTATAGTCAGGCGATAAGGCCAGAAGCCTTTCCTCCCGGACAACGCTGCCACCCAGAGTAGCATAAGAGATCCTCAAAACCCTCACTAACATGCCAGACTTCTTAAGCCTGGCTTCAAGCCGCTTGCCAAGCAACATACAGCCACCGCTTTAACCTTATTGTCAAACCCCCTATGGTATTTAAGGAGCGTCTGTTCGCGGTAATCTCTTCATCCCAAACACCTAGGTCTGGTGGGGGCAAGCATCTTCATCCGCTAATATAACGGGAATAGCCCACAGAGATTATATAAATAGCAGACTTAGACCGTAGCTAGAGAATCATTTGTTGCCACAAATAATAAAACTTCTCTATAAAACAAAGACCAGGTTTCTTGCTCATAAAAGAGCCACTCCCAGCACCTAAAATTATCCTAAAAATTATTTACAGTAATTATTTAGTAGAAAATTTCCTAGACCCTTCCTGTACATAATTCTTAGGATAAGGGGAGTTATTGGCTATAATAGAGTTCTAATAGTGCATGAGTCTCAAGCAAACTATTCTACCAACTTCTAACAAACGCTACTAATCCTGCTCATGTAAGTTATACGTAAGCTATATAAGCGGTTTACTGGAGTTTTGCGAGATAGGTTAAAGACTTATAGGTTTTAAACTGTTTTGTCGTAGAGTACGCATTTCTCTCCGTTGTTTTAATTTGCTATTTCATCCTGTATCTGAGTGTGGTCTCAGAGAGTAGGGTTCCTGTTTGTACGTAGTTTCTAACTAGTGAAACACCCGCATAGACGACTGGAGTGTCTACAGCTGCTATAAGGACTTTGAAAGCCCAGGTGGCGAATATCATGTTGGCTAGCACCGCTAGGGGATATTCGCCTGCAAATGCTATCGTGACGAATATCGTTGTGTCTATTAGCTGGCTGGCCATGGTGGAGACGTTGTTTCTGAGCCAGAGTAGCCGCCCGCCAGTGAGTTCTCTCAGCTTCCAGAAGGCCCACACGTCATGGTGCTGTGCGACCAGGTATGCTACAATGCTGGCAAGCACTATTCTGTACTGCGGGGAGAACACTGTCTTGTAGAGTTCTTGGGACTCAGGGTCTATGGCTGGTATCCTGTAGTCGATCCCTATAAGGCCAAGCATTGCCAGCTCTGCCGCAAGCCCTCCCCAGACAATGTAAACGGCTCTCTTCTTACCCCACAGCTCGTCCACTATGTCTGTGATGATAAAGGTTATTGCGTACGCTATAGTACCTGCTGGAACCACCAGGCCTAGAACCGATTCCAGCTTGACACCGGCAGCTATGTTGGCAAATACTATGACGGCTCCAAAGACGCTCGCGAATACCGAGAGCACCAGCAGTTCTCTATCCCTCGAACCCGCATCAGTCTCTCCCAAGGGCCTCACCTTTCCCCGCTCAAGCGAGCATTTTAAGGGGTAGCCAGCTAGACTGGAGGCTCTCTCTCATATAAAGGTTTACCCTGCCTCGTGGGCGGTGCCAGCCAGTCTATGACACTTTCCAGGTCCGGGTGGTAGATCGTGAACCTTATAGCGCCAAGAGGCGACTCGCTGTCGCTCGAGACAAATGACAATTTTCCCCTCAGTGCTGCTTGTTTATGCACGTAAAAGACCAACGTGTCTCCTTGTAGCCCCCTTTTCATAGCCTTCCGGGCGGCGTCAAGGATCCTCTCTAGCCTAAGGGCCTGATGCAGCTTCTCTAGGCTCATTAGGGATCCCGACTGAGCGACTATTATCGTGGACCTGCCCGCCTTCTCTATCCTAAGCGAGTCTGGCTCGAAAAAGGCCTTGACCGCCTCTAGAACCTTTTCATAGTCCTCCGTGGGCCTGACCTCTGCCTCTACTACAACTCTTACCTCGCCCAACGCTTATCTCCTCCACGACGCGAACGACTTGCCTCCATAATTCGTCGAGTCCTCCAGCGTTTACAACCATGTAGTCGGCTAGGGCTATAACTTCTCCTAGGCCAAATCCCAGGTTAACCTTGTCTCTTAGCATGAACACCTCCCAGCTGGACTCGCCCCTCCGGCCCCTCTCCTGCATCCTCTTAAACCTGACCAGTGGGGGTGAGTGGACTGCTACGAGGCAGAGGGGTGCCACCTGCGAGAATACGTCGAGTTCTTCGGGGCTTCTGACACCATCTACTATTACCATACCCTTCTCCCTAAGCTCTCTCCTTACATCGTCTAGCATTAGGCGCGCAATAGCGCCCTTACCCATTCTCTCCCTAAGCTCCGTAGCCACACTCTCGATACTGTGGGCCTCCACCGGCAAGCCTCTCCTAGCAACCTCCCGCCTCACGTAGTCACCCATAACTAGCACTCTAGCCCCCAGTATCTCAGCTATCATAGCCGCTACCGTGCTTTTACCGCTGCCAGGCATGCCGGCCACAGCAACTATTAGGCCTTCATGCAAGCCATTCATCCCTCTATGCTTCCATTCCCTGGGTGATCCGCGCCCCCCAAAGGATTTAAGGAGAGTCCTCTCGCTCCTGTTTAGCGAGAAAAATTAAAACCCCTAAGGCTCCAATTGTGAGTGGCGCGATTCGAAGCGCCTAGACAATGTTTCGGCCAGTCAGATGCTTGGGTGGCTATTGGTTTGGGCAAAAGCGGTGCCAGTGCCGTAGAGGAGGAAAAACTAGTAGAAGAGATAGACAGGCTAAGGGACAAGATAGTAGAGACGAAAGACTATAGGAGAAGCCTGATAGACGAGGTGAAGAAGCTAAGAGAGGAAAGGAGGAGACTAGTAGAAGAGAGGAGAAAGCTGATAGAGGAAATACGAGAGTTAAGGGAGGAAAGGAGCAGGGTTCTCGAGAAACTGGCAACGTTGAAGGAGGAAAGGTCTAGGCTAGTAGAGGATCTATCCAAGAAAAAAGAGCAGTTGAAGATAGTAAGGCAACTGGCTGAGAAAGAGGGCAACGTTGCCAAGCTCAGCCTCAGGAGGCTCCAGAAAAGGCTGGAAGAGCTTGAGTGGAGGCAAATGACGAGTGTACTCTCGCCGCACGAGGAGAAGAGGCTTGTAGAACAGATAGCAAGGCTAGAGGAGCTAGTGGAGAAGGTGAAGAAGGCTAGGGAGCAGATGATAACAGCCATGGAACTCGAAGCAGAGATCAAGGCTATAAGGATAAGGCTGAGGGAAGTTGTGGACAAGATCAGGGAACTGAGGGAGAAGGCTGGAGAGCTTAAGGAGAGGCTCAAGGCGCTCTCAGAGCAGGTTACCAGCTTGACAAACCAGGTAAACTCGCTGACTGAAGCCATTAATGAGAGGAGCGCCAAGATAGATGAGGCAACAAAAGAGCTGGACTCCCTATACTCGAGGTATAGGGAGCTAATGATAAAGCTCAAGGAACTAAAAGTCGCTAGGCAGAAAGGCATAGAGCTCGAGGCTATAGAAACTAAGAGAAAGCAGATCCAGGAAAAGATGAAACGTGGAGAGCCGTTAAGCCTGGAGGAGTTGAAGCTCCTCTACGGCGAGTTCTAGGAGCCGACCTCTCCCATCCTCTTATCTCCGGCCCTCTTATATAGGGCTCTATTAGCTATTTCCACGAGGCCTGCGAGCCCCGAGAAAGCTACTGCTATGGAGATGAAGTTGCTCTCGGTAAGGGCTGAAGGGAGTATCGAAGAGAGGCTGGGTGCTTGCTGGGCACTAGAAGACAGTATGGACTCCATATAGCTGCCCAGATTGTAGAAGCTCAGCCCTATGCCTATGAGGACTATGGCGAATTCTATGTCGCGCAGTATCCCGAACTCACCCTCAACGAGCTTGCTAAGGATCCTTGAAATGAGAACGAAAACGAAGGCTCCTATGGCCAGTAGGGGTATGGCCGTCCCTATGATGCTCACTATCTTCACGTTAACCTGCTCCACGGAGACTATCGCGTCGACTATTATGTAGAGGGATGCCAGAGCAAATATACCTAGAAGCGCTAGGCCTACCATTCCGAGAGGTGTTTTTCTCAGCTCTTCCATCAACAGGGTCATGATGGAACCTATGTATCTTTCCAGGTTAAACCCTCTAATAGTCATGGCGCCCCCCACCACAAGAACCGCTAGCTTGAGGGCAGTATCTAGAAAGCCACCCAGGGAGGCTACTGCTATGAGGACTAGTATTGAGCCTGGCACTCCGAGGAGGTACTTGGAGAACCTCGGGTCTGTGGCTGCTTTTCTTATGTACCTGAGAAGGAGCATGTAGCTGGCTTCCAGGCCCAAGTGTTGCTCCACTATTACTCGCTTGAAACTGGCTATAGGGCCAAGCTCTCTGAGAACCTCGGTCACCATGAACTCGTCTTCTCCATCGCTTACCAGGATAAATTCTACCTCCCCCTTAAGGCCTAGATTCTCCAGGACAGACTCGACCCTCTGCCTTATCAGCCTAAGAGCCTCATATATGTCAGCCCTGTGACCGCCAACCACTATTATTAAGGGCCTCCTACCCTCCTCCTTTAACCTGTTGTAAACGCTGAGGCCAGCCAGCATGGCGTTGACATCTGAGTCTTCAGGCCTGTTAACGCCGAACCGTAGTATGGCCTCTCTTACCTTTTCCTCGCCCACTATAACTGGCTCTCCCCAGACTTCGGCTATGTCATTATCTATATCCACCACAAGCACCAAAGGCCTCCTCATGGAGAACGGACCTGCAACCAGCCTAGTCCCATATAATTGAGTAGTGCTAGCACTAATTAATAATGTGAAAACCCCCACCATTATAAGCCCGGCATGCCAGGGATCAACAAGGACACACATAAGGCGATGACCGGGCGTTCCAGCACTGAAAACCTGTGATGTCAACTTCCGCCCCTGGGGAGCCCATTGCAAGAACAACCTAATCCTCTATATGTTGTGCACGTAAAAAGTTTAATCGCTCTAAAGACTGTTAGAGTGATCCTCTGGTGGCAAGCCGTGGAACACAGCCAAGAGTCCCAGGGGACCCCAAAGCCTCCGGCCGCGATAGTTAAGAAGCCTAGGCTAGTCAGGATGAAAGGCATAGACCCTGGAACCAGGAGAGGGAGAGGCTTCAGTATTGGAGAATTGAAAATGGCAGGCCTGAGCCCTGCCGAAGCTAAGAAGCTTGGAATATACGTTGACAAAAGGAGAAAAAGCGTTCACGAATGGAACGTTGAGGCGCTAAAAGAGTACCTTACAAAACTAAAGAAGGAGACAGGCCCATCGAAGCCTGAATAGCAAAGCAGGAAAACAAAGTAGTCTGAGGTCTCCAGCCTATTCGGCTTTTCCCGTCCACAAATACTGACTTCTGGAAGGGCATTGGGCAAGACAGGGCTTTTATCCGCGCCAGTTTTTAAGGCTCTACAGTAACTCTTTAACCTATATAGTGGTGTAGGAGCTCTGCTGCCCGAAGCGTCTGTCCTTGCATTGCTACAGGGTTCTCCAGCCAGGGTTCTTGTTGTTAGGAAAAAGTGTCCCTCGCCATCGTATTGGGCATGTGATCTTGCACTCCCTGGAGGCAGGATAGTAGGAGAAGAGACCCCTGTGGAGACTGCCCTCAGGGAAGCTTGGGAGGAGGCATGGGTACCCCCCGGCCTAGTCTACCCTATTACGTATTATTGCTGCGAGTTAACGAGGGCTGGCAAGCTTAGAGTGTCCATGGTTGTTGCCAGGCCAGTGTCATATATTGAAGCGGTGCCAAGGGATGAAGAGGTCGACGCCGTGCTCTGGCTCCCTCTGGATATAGCGGACCAGCTAGAGGGCCCGGTAGAGCACCCAGTTAGGGGAAGCGTTTGGGGAGTCCCCGTGCCTGGAGGGCTAGCGCTTTGGGGAGTGACTCTCAGGCTATTAAAGGCTCTCAGAAGGATCTACAAGCTTCTAGGACTGAGTAACCGTATAGAGGCTCGCATATATCATCGTAGTGAAGAACTCCGCCGTGGGTGACCCGCTTCCTAGCAGAAGCTAAGACGTAGGGGTTATCATCATGGAGCTCGCCTATACAGCCCTCAATTCCATAGACGTCTTCCATGGCCGAGATCTTATAATCAACCTCCCTTCTAGAGTCACCAGTACTCCGAGTGATTATGCTGACTCCCGACAAGCCGATCCCCGCCCCGGAGAGGAGACTTGTAATAATGCTTTTCTCATTAACTCTCCTCCCGGTAAGGACGTAAACTGCACCCATTCCTGTAGCCTCCTTTAGAGCTTTCAGCCCACGAGCCCTGGGGGCCACCATGCCTTCCTCGAGAGGCACCGCTAGAACCCCGTCGAAGTCGAAGACAAAAACCATGCACTCTTCGAAGCCACCGGCATGTCTCACCATTAACTGGCTCCTCCTAGATTCCTAGATCTTTCGTATTGTGGATCTCTCAGACTCCAGTATATAAGCCCTAAGCTGGAGCCCCTAGAATGGTAGACGCCACGAGAGCTCTACGGGTTAGCTGTCAAGGGCTGGTAATGCCATGACCAGGCTTTGCTCTGTATGCACCGCTAGAAAAGCTGTTGTATACCAGGAGCATACTGGTAGGGGTATGTGTGGAGAGTGCTTTCTCGAGGATCTCATCCAGAGAGTGTCAAACGAGGTTAACAGGTGGCACATGATAGGCCCAGGAGACACTATAGCCATGGGTCTCAGCGGGGGCAAGGACAGCTATCTGCTACTAGAAGCTCTTTCCCAGATCCACGGTTCCTCGAAACTAGTTGGTATATCGATAATCGAAGGGATTCCAGGATATAACAGGTGGGAACATGTCAAGGCCCTGAAGAGACATGCCCTGTCCCTGGGAGTAGAAGTGGTGGTAACAAGCATCAAGGAGTATGTAGGGAAGACGTTACGCGAGATCGTCGAGTCAGCTAGAGCGCGAGGAGTCAGCCACTCGCCCTGCACCTACTGTGGGATCAGTAGGAGGAGGATCCTAAACGCTGTGGCTAGGGAGATAGGTGCGACTAAAATAGCGACAGCACACAACCTCGACGACGAGGCCCAGACAGCTTTGATCAACATACTCAGGGGAGATATAATAGGGCTTCTCAGGCAGCACCCCCTAGCACCTCCTGCCAGTACCCTGATCCTGCCAAGGATAAAGCCAATAAGGAAGATATACGAGCGAGAAGCGGCTGCATACGCGTTCGTTAGGAAAATACCCCTACAGGATACCGAGTGCCCCTTCATAAGCCAGGCCCCGACACTCAGGGCCAGGATCAGGGAAAAACTACTAGAAATGGAAGCAGAAAGCCCGGGCTACTTGCTAAACCTGATGGAGACATTAGACTCTGTCCTCGAAAAGGAGGCGGAAAAGCTCCAAACAGAGGAGTTGCCTAAGTGCATAAAATGCGGGGAACCAACAAGCCACAACAGGAAGGTATGCAAACTCTGCGAAATATTGGAAGAAGCGGGAATAGACCCTGTATATTCGAGCAGGCCGCGCGGTTAACCTAGGCTCTGCCTTCTAGCTTGGCGCCGTGGTTCGTTGTCCATGTAAACTGTTTTAACCTACCCGGCTAGGTATTTAAATGGTGCTTTGGAATGAGCAGTTCTCTGCCAACGGAAGTCCTTGATTACTCCGTAGATCTTCTCAAGCGCCTAATAGCTATACCTACAGT
>WANR01000021.1 GCA_015521705.1 Desulfurococcales archaeon | reverse complement strand
GGGGGCGGGCTCAAGACCCGTTGGCGTAGGCCGGCGTGGGTTCAAATCCCACCCCCCGCACCATTTAGCGTCCTCAGCCCGTGCTGCTCTTCTTTGCCTCGTAGAGTTTCCTCCATATATGGGGGCTAGCCTTCTAGGCAGATGTGATGGCAGTGTCCAGGATCTGGGGAAATACTCGGGAAGGTTGTGTAGTCACGCCGGAAGAAATGGGTGTTTACGCTTTATGCCTGGCTGAACGCAGATGGCGCTCGCATATATTGCTGTTTTTAGAGGCCTTTAGGCATTTGCAGTAACTCTCACAGATCTTTCTAGCGTAGCCCGCACCTATGCATGCTGCTATGCAGCTTTTCAGGGTACCCTCTCCTCTGAGCTCTCCGTAGAGTCTTGCTAGCTCTTCTAGAGTTATTGTCATGCCCCCTTCCCAGAGGCTTAATATGTGTTAGGCAGACCTTATTTGAAATTGTTAATGACTTAACTTATTATAATGGGTACAGCTTTCCCTATCCTATAACGTTGTGCCTAAGTAGCTGTCTAATGTCTAGGGCGGGCTCAAGACCCGTTGGCGTAGGCCGGCGTGGGTTCAAATCCCGCCTTCTAGCAGTTCTATTCTGTTTATTGCTTAATTCTTGCTACAAACAACTAAATTATAATTATGTATTTAAATTATATATTTATCTATTATATATTTATGACAGGCATAGCGGATAAAGCGTCTCTGCCCCATATTTAATAATTATGCAGGCGTTCATGTCTGGCTTGGCGAGGTTTCCCAGTTCAGTATTGTCTTGCTTGTTGTTGGACTTTAAGGAATGGGGGTTGTGAGGGTTGAGAGTTGCTATTGTCTCGCGAGTGCCCCCAGCTACTTGTGGTATAGCAGAGTATAATGCGATGTTGGGAGAAGCATTGTCATCTCAAGGTATTGGAGTGGTGTTTATAGGCAATTCGGAGGAGAAAGAAAGGCTTCCTGATACCTATATGGAGCCTTATAGCAGTTTGAGGGCTAGAAAGTGTTTCAGCGTTGGCAAGTTTAGGGCTGAGGACGTCATTAGGTGTGTTCTTGAGGAAGATCCTGATCTCGTCCACGTAGAGCATGACTACGACATTTTCAGGGACAACAGTGAGACCGAGTCTATGCTACGTGGATTAAAGGAGAGCGGTTATCCCACTATAATCACTCTGCATAGTGTACATCATGCCCTTAGCGGTAAAGAGTGGGTGAATGCTCAAGTAAAGATAACTAACATAGCTGACACCGTCATAGTACATAGCGTGCTGCAGCTTCACGAGCTACAGTATCAAGGAGCCGACATCTCTAAGATAAAGGTTGTACCCCATGGAACCCTACTAAACCCGTTCCTTGGCAAGGTAGACAGATCTAGCGTCATAGCTGAACTGGCCGGCGTCGAGGCTGACCTAGACGGGAAGACCCTGATAACAGTGCCAGGCTTCTCCAGATGGAACAAGGGTATCGATGTTATCCTGGAGGTCTTCAGGGCTATCAGGGATAAAACGGAGTCAGTCCTAGTCATTGGTGTTCCTCAGAGGCCTAGGGACAAGGTCCTGGTGGACAAGCTATTGGACGAAAAGAGGGTTATAGTCGTCCCTAAGTTCATTAACAGGACGGAGTTCCTAAAACTACTGGCCAGCGTTGATGTCGCGGTCTTCCCCTATAGGCAGCCCCGCGTTATAGCTGTTAGCGGAGCCTTCCACCTGGCAATAGGCTCAAAGCTAAGACTGGTCTGCACTAGGCACCCCAAACTCTTTGAGTGCGAAATGCTAGCACCCAACGTGGTAGCTCCCGACCTTAAGCCGAGACTACTAGCTCCCTTGCTTGAGAAAGTGGCTTCAAAGAACTATGATCCGTCAAAAGACCTAGGCAGGCTCTGGAAATACGCTGAGGAGACAAGCTGGGACCGCATAGCAAGGAAGACGCTTGAGATATACAAGGAAGTAGTCTAGGCAAGCGGTCATTTATCTTTGAACCAGTCCAATACATGAAGCGGTTTGTGAGAAACCGTGAGTAAAGGCCTCTTTCCCTTATACTTATACCCCGCACGGAGGGCTATGGGTGGGATGGAAGCTTCTATAGTTGGTACAAACGGCTTCAACTTTAAATAGAGTGTTACTGTGAGAGTAAATGGGCCTCTTCAAGCCACCATGATAGAAATTCCTCGATTCTGTGAACTCTCTTCTCAGCCTCTCTTCTCGACCAGTCAAAGTGCATGAGGTCTGGCAGCTTCAAAATCTTCTCTTTGAAGTGTTCTATTGATTTGTCAAAGCCTCGCTTCATTAGGCATCCTGTGTGGAAGACCCTGGCTATGCCATGGGCTCCTAGGGCGTCTAACTTATCAGCATCACTCAATATCTTGGCTTCCAGGCTCTTCGGGGCCGTGTCGCTGGAATAGCTATGTGCCAATATTGCATGCTCCACGGCGGCCGACACCTCTTCAGCCCCCCATAAGAGACCAACTAATTCACGCGCTATTCTAGCACTCTCAACGGCATGGCTTTGACTTCTCCCGGTGAACCTTCCCACGTCGTGTAGAAGCGCGGCCAAATAGACTGTTCTATTATCGATAGCCGAAGCTAGGCCCTCGGCTACTATTATCTTAGAGGCCAGCACAAGAACCCTCTCGATATGTGGCCACCCGTGGGCAGGATCCTCTCCCATAACGGTTCTCGCAAAAAACTCCACGACACGAATTCTAGGATCCCCAATTATAGGACCAAATACTTTTAGGAGAGTCTCGCTTCTTATGAGGGATCACCTGTTTTTACTGTATTATTCTTGTCTCCTTCCTTAATTAATGTCTCTTGTAAAGGGCCCTGCCACCTCGGGTTCGGTCATCACGTTCAGTAGCGTTCAGGCCATGGCATCGGGCCCTTGTTTGTAGGGAAAAGCCTTCTTGAGAGGTAATATTTGGTTTGAGGTGCTTTAAACGGTCATAGGCCAGTTGCTTGGAATGGCTTGCTTTTGCACGCGGGTCTACCAGGCACCTAGAGGAGAACCTTACTGCATAGCTCTTTGCATTTATGCTTGTCTTTGCTCTTCGAGGTATCTCTCTAATACCTCATGGACCTTTCTTTCGCTAAGGCTTATGCCAGCCCTTGAAGCCCCCTCTATTATTTTCTCCACGAATTCTTTAGGACTCATTGCTTCTCTCGTGGTATCAAGACTGATCATTGCTGTTTTCCCTAGTGCGGGGTCCCGCACCCTTATTATCTCGCGGAGCTTTCCTCCCTCTCTAACCCTATACACGTCTAACTGCTGTAGCCCCAGCTTGGCTAGTATCCTCTTGTATACCGTGAACACTCTATTCCCCGCCAATTCCGGCTGACCCATGATAACTTTCAGTCTACCGCCCCGGAGGTATTTAAAGTATTATCTAATAACGGGGAAAAGCCTTGGCCAAGATAAGGATAGCGATAGACTTGTACAGCCTCGCCCTGCTCATAGCTTCGACCGGGGTTAAATATATCACTGCAAAAGACTTGAGCGCTCTATTAGGCGTTTCAACTAGAACCGCTGGGAAAATAATGGCTAAAATGGAGAGAATGGGGCTTATCAAGAGGTACTCAAACCAGACATACATGGTAACACATAACCTTCATATCAACTCTGCCAGAAGCGATCATAAACCTTGAAATAAATACTAGTAGCCCATGAATCTGGCGCTCCAAAGCTTATACTGGCTGCTCCGGCCTTCGGTGGTCCCTCTGTATCATTAGCCTCTTCTCGAGCTTTTCATAGCCGTGAGGATTGAGAGGGCCACCAATATATCAGCCATTACTAATCTCTTATAGTTCCTCTCGGCCCGCCATGCCTTCTATTTTGCTATCTGGCAACGCTGGCAACGACCCTGTCCGGGATATTGAGACCTATAATCTTGCTAATACCCATGGAGGCTGTTATGGAGCAGCTAATGACTCTCATATACTACCACAATACATGCAGATCCTCAGAGCTGGCCATATCGTCAGCATTATGGGCTATAGCTCCGCTAATCTTAGCTCCAAGTACGATTGAGTGAGGCAAGGTTTGTCGAGTATCTAAGATTTCATGCATGATGATAGGAGCGTGGCCGTGTTCACTCGCTTATCTTGAGCATGCTCTCTTCTATGTACTTATCTCCTAGTATGTAGACTTTCTTGCCCCCCCTTCTATACTCTGTCTTCCATATAGGGGCTTCCTTTTTAACTCTCTCCACTATAGAGCTTAGGGCTGGGTACACGTTTCTCCTTGATTCTCCAGCTACAGCTACTATGAGAGTTTCGTCTCCGGGGCGTAAATCTCCCACGTAGTGCCCTATGAATACTCCGTCGAGCGAGTGTTTCTCGGCCTCTTCTCTAGCTATCTTCTCCAGGGTTTTGACCGCGAGCTCTCTCGAGTGCTCGTAGGATAGTTTTTCCACTTCTTCCCCCTGGTTGACGCCCCTAACTATTCCGACGAAAACTCCTATCCCCCCCACATTGGGTGAAGAGGCTACCTCTCTTATAATGCCGTTGAGGTCTATCTCCTGGTCTTTACCGAGTATTGCCACTATAAGCTTGGAACCCCCTGATGGCGGCGGCAGTATGTGGATAGACTCTCCTTCAACCTTTTCGTCTAGGTCTACAACTCTCCCGTCAACTATCACGGCTACTCTCCAGTTCAGCAGATCCAGGGCTCTCCTAGCCTTGCTATTCTTGGAGGCTATTGACAGGAGAAGATCCCTATAAGTCTGGCCTTCGCGAACCTCTACTTCAACAGTATCCGTACCCACGGAGTCCCTCAGGATCGAGTACAGCCTTACCCTAACCCTGCTGGTTATTCTAGATCACCTTCTTTGCGGCCTCTCTCCTCTTTTCTAGGATCCTGGAAAACTCCTTTAACGCATCATCTATAGGCCCTTTGATGCAGTCGCTATCAACCAGGTCTAATAGGAGTTTAAAGAACCTATACGCGCACCTCCTGCTATGGAAACGGAGAACTCTTCCATGTTTTTCCAGCACAATACCTTGCCCCTTTGGGAAGACCCGCCCGCAAACCACGCATATTAGCCTGTCTCTCCCCTCCAACTCTATCTCCACCGTTTAATCTCTGCATAGGATTATTAAGGGCCTCCCCGTCATTGATACCGGAGACTGGGGGGTTTAATTCACTATCAACCCTTACACGTCAAAAATGTAGGAGGGTGTGACCCCCCATAGTCAATATGGCGAGTGGGAGTAGTAATGGGGACGGGAGAAGAAAGCGGTAACATAGCAGGCCTGCTACACCCGGCTGTGAGAGAGATGGCTATAGAGAGGTGGGGATCCCTAAACCCTGTGCAGAGGAAGGCTATACCTTTGATCCTTGCAGGACGTAACGTCCTGATAGTGGCTCCAACAGGGGAAGGTAAGACAGAAGCCGCTCTACTGCCAGTCCTCTCCCTAATGGTCTCTTCAAGGCCTAAACCAGTTTCCCTACTCTACATAACGCCGATGAAGGCTCTCATTAACGACATCTATGAGAGGATCAAGTGGTGGGCCGACAGGCTGGGCTTCATCGTTTCGAAAAAACACGGCGATGTCTCTATCAGGGAAAGATCGAGGAGGCTCAGGAAAGTCCCCCACATATTAGTGACGACTCCTGAGAGCTTGAAGATAGACCTAGACTGGGCTCCAAGATTCCGCGGATACTACAGGAACCTGAAATGGGTTATCGTAGACGAGGTCCACGAGATCTACTCCAGCAAGAGAGGATCCCAGCTCGCCATCTTGCTAGAGAGACTATCCCACATGGCAGGCAGGGATCTGCAACGTATAGGTTTATCAGCTACCCTAGGAGACCCAGAGAAGGCGTCAGTTCTCCTCTTTGGCTCAAGCAAGAGGGATAGGGCTATAGTCTCGGTAGGCTCAGACAAGAGGGCTTTGATCAAGGTAGTTTATGTCGAAGAGACACGCGATGCATGGAGCAAGGTTGGCAGGATCCTTTTAGAGGAAATAGAGAAGCCTTCGCTGGTCTTCGTCAACAGTAGGTACACCGCTGAAAAACTGAAGGAAGCCCTAGAGACGGAGAGGGATACCAGGGTTTTCGTCCATCACTCAAGCGTTTCAGCCGAGATACGTGAGGAGGCCGAGAAGAGGCTAAAGGAGGGCCTGCTTTCTGCGATAGTTTGCACGAAAACCCTGGAGGTGGGGATAGATGTTGGCCGCATAAGAAAAGTTATCCAAATAAGGGCGCCGGGCAGGGTCTCAAGCCTCATACAGAGGATTGGCAGGAGCGGCCACGTGCTAGGAGGAGTTCCCCGGGGAACCATAATATCTGTGGGAATGGCTGATTTTATTGAAGCCCTGGCCGAGGCTAACTTGGCTGCAAAGGGCTACATAGAGGAGTCTATCATACCCAGGATACACATGGACGCTGTAGCTAGGGAGCTTCAGGGCATCCTCTTGGAGCGTGGAGAGGTTAGCATTGAGGAGGCTTATGAGATCTTGTCGCGTGCCGTACCTGACTATCTGAGCTACGACTACTTCAAGGAGCTAGTAGACTACCTTGCTAAGACTGGCGTTTTAGTGGTTAGCAAGGAAGGCAAACTGAAGCTTGGAAAGACTTTCTACAAGCTCTGGAGGTTTCCCAAGAGTGGGGCTGACAGGGCTAAAGCGTGGTGGGCTAAGGAGTTCCCAGAGTTCTTCACACTAATACCTGACAAAGACTACTACATGGTGAAGCACGGCGACAGGGTTGTGGGCCTACTAGACTCGACGTTCGTCTATAGGCATGTAAGAGTCGGTGATTCTATAAGGCTTGCAGGCGCTACATGGGAGGTCGTAGGTATAGACGAGTCGATGATGAAGGTTGAAGTAAAGCCCTCTAGTAGCGAGGCCGAGATACCGTTCTGGAGAGGTGAGGGCCCTAGAAGAAGCAGAGAGGTGGCCATAGAGTTCTACAACATAATAAAGGGCTCTTCAAGCATCCTGGTAGAGGCCAGCGAGGAGGGGATTGAGAGGATCAGGAAAATAGCCAAGAGCTATGAGAGAATGAGGCTACCAATACCATCAGAGACCACTATAATTTACGAGAACGTTAATGGAGAACACGTCTTCACCGGGCCGCTAGGCTCTGGCGTCGCGGAAACGCTTGGACTGGTTCTTACCTATATCGCCATGAAGAAGAGGGGGCTAGACGTGTACTACAGGCCTGCATTCTTCGGGTTCTCCGTATACGCTCCAGAGATAGACATTCTCAAGGCCCTGAAGGAGCTAGATCCGACGGACTTCTACGAGCTGCTAGAGAAAGCTATAATGAGGTCTCCCCAAGCAAGGCAAGTGATTAGGGAGATCCAGGCTTCCTTCGGTAAAATAGGCTACCCTGATCCCGAGGATGACAGGATCATTTGGGAAGAGGCTATAAGACAGGTTGCCGAGAACTATATGGACATTAAGGGGGCCATATCGCTCCTTGAGGCTATCAGGAATGGTGAAGTGAGAATCATTGAGAATAGGAGTGGGAAGCCGAGCCCTCTAGGCCTAGAAGTCCTAAGACAGCCGCTGGTCAGGCCTTGGATAGACGATGTGGGTTACAGAATAGCGAGAACCTTGGAAGGAGCCGCTTTCACGGTGACGGAGCTCTCAGACATCCTAGACATGCCTGAGAAGACAATATTGGCCAAGCTGAAGGAGCTTAGAAAGCCAGAGCATGGAAAGTTGAGGGTTGTAGGATTCATAGATGTAGATGAAATGGAGTGGCGCTGGTCACTTGCAGAAGAGCTACCAGAGATAGCGACCTCTGAAGAATTCTCCAACAGCTTCTCGCCCACCGACATGCAGGAGCCTTTGAGGTTAACGTTCAAAGCGGGTAAGACTTCGGGGGTCAGAGAGTTAATAGTGACTCCAGCCCTTGTATCCACAGAGTGGGCCCGGGTAAGGGAACGCTTGCCTGACGAGCTTTACATGGTTAAAGTGTCTTCGGCCTACTTTGGGGCCTCAAGGGAGGAGTCCGTGGTCTTCTACCATGTAAGCGCTGATAATTTAAAGTACCTAATACTGAATGCTGCCGCAGTTATACAGGCGAGGTCTTGGATCGCCTGAAGCTCTCTAGCACCCATGCTGCGCCCCGAGATCAAAGAGCCTAGAAGTGCTGGATGCCAAGTAGTGGGCCATTCGCAGAGGCTCTGGGATACGCGAGTATAGTTGGAGCCTGTCCACCAGTGCTAAGGCTTCGCTGGCACTTAAACCCCATAGTATCACGTATAGTTTACCCCTAAGGGTTTCCACCTCACGGGCCTCGGACACTATAGCCACTACTCTGGCCCTTAACTTCCAGTCGCCAAACTTCTTCCTCAAAGGCTTCAGAAGCCTTTCCAGGGAGGGCTTATACTTGTAAACGATTACTGTTGGGACATCGGCTACCCTCTCGATGGTAGAGGGTGAGACTACGTTAAAACCAGCTATAGTCACAGAGTCTAGAAGCAGTACTTCAGGCTTCAGGCCTGAGAGTCTTAATCTCTGGATTATACCAGCTATTATAGAGCTGGCATCTAGGCCGTCGATCCTGACGGGCCTAGAGGAGGATGCAAGGGGGCCCTTGTCCAGGTTCCAGTATATGCAGGAAACTATAGTGTAGCCTTGCCCCAACTTCTTCACATAGCCGTCATCGCATGCTACCACGTTTTCCAAGGGCATTACGCGCTATTTCACCTATAACGGGGGCCAGTTCTATATCGTCTCCGAGAGCCTTTATTACTGCTTCAGGATCCGAGGATAGCTCTATGATCCTTGTCTTACCGTAGCGGCCCTTGCTTATAACCCTAGCACTTATCAGCCCCAGCATGTCTAGCTCGCCTAGTATGCCGCTTAGCCTCCTTAACGTGATGCTCTCAAGACCAAGCTTCTTAACCAGTTCCCTATAGTAAGAATTCACTTCGCCAGTGGTTGCATAAGTTCTGCCACCCATAGTGAGCGCTGTGACAGATGCAAGGACTAGTTTGCTGTGTAGTGGCAGTGTCCTGACTACCTCGCCAACTCTATCTCTCTCTATTTCCTCCCTGGCCATGAGAACGTGTCTCCGTGTAACCCTATCATCGCCTAGCCTATCGGCCATTTCGCCGGAGACTCTCAGAAGATCTAGGGCTCTTCTAGCGTCTCCATGTTCTCTGGCGGCTAGTGCCGCGCATAATGGGATCACGTCCTCATCTAAGACTCCTGGCTTGAACGCTTTTGCGGCCCTGGTTTCTAAAATGTCTTTTAATTGCTCGGCGTTGTATGGCGGGAATACTATTTCTTCCTCTCCAAGGCTACTCTTAACCCTGGGATCCAGCTCTTCCACGAAGCTGACACTATTAGTTATACCTACCAGAGACACTTTAGCATTCTCTATAACCTCGTTTATCCTAGTCAGTTTGTAGAGGAGATCGTCTCCATGCTTCTTGACCAGGAAATCTATCTCGTCCAAGACGATAATGTATACTCCCTGCATTTTAGAGAGCTTTTTAGTGAACCTAGAATAGACTTCACCCGTCGAGAGGCCGGTAAACGGGACACGCAAACCTATAGATTCTGCTAGATCCACCATAACCCTGTAAGGAGTATCCCTCTGCTTAACATTGACATAAATGGGTTTTACCCTGGAAGAGTTTCGCGAAACAGCCTCCACAAGCTTTATCATGACACGCTTTATGACAGCCGTCTTGCCCGTCCCTGTCAGACCGTATATGAAGAGGTTGCTGGGGCGCTCACCCCTCAGAGCAGGGGCCAGTACTGAAGCCACACGTCTTATCTCGGACTCTCTATGGGGCAGCTCCTTTGGAATATAGTCTGGCATGAGGACCTCCCTGTTGGCGAAGATCTTCGAGACCATAGCTGACTCAAATATCTCATCTATTGACACTTTAATGGCACCTCTAAAGGGTAGCCAGTCTGGCTCTATACTCTGCTCTGCCTGGTTTTTTAGAGGTCAATGCCTAGTGTCATTTAGCATCGGCAGGTCTAGCAGTGAGTGGACCTGGAGAAGTATCGGGGTTCTCAAAGCTCTGTCTCCATTAGAGCCCTGCATGCGTAGGTACTGTTCTGGATCCTCTCTAGGTCCCTACACACATGCTTTTCAAGGATCTTCAATCCTAGGCTCTTGTAGAGGGCATACTCTTCATGGTACAAGCTAAAGGCTCCTACACGATCGCCCATAGCCTCTCTCCTGTAGGCCTCGCCGAAGAGGTTGCCTCCCCCCACTACTAGGATGGAGGCGTTTAACTGTTTGGGCTCTTGCGGCTTCTCTAGATCCTCGGGCCTGTTAAAGGTCACCATTGAAAGAGAGTTTTCCCCTGCTACTAGGCCATAGCCTAGCAGTGCTAGTCTATTGGCTACCCTCAGCACGTCTGTTGCACGCGAGTTTCCGGCCCTCAAGTAGCAGGCACTTAATACTTCTCTAAAGACTGAGTTGTTTACGTAAAGGAAGGGGAGGTAAATATTGCCTAGAGCATCTACAGGAACAGCTACCTGGGCTGCCAGCCTCTTGGAAAACGAGTGGATTAATTCCAGGCTTCCGCTAGTTAGCCATGGAGCATCGCCGGGGGCTACCAGGATCTCATCCTCACGACTCCACGGGGTCACGTATATTAGCGAGGTGACAATGCCCCTTATAGGTCCTTGGCAAGGCAGCGGATTTTCATCTCTTAACACCTTTACTTCATTATAGCCTCCAGCCTTTCCCTCGACAAGTCTTTTAACATCACGAGTCGTGTGGGGAGAGGCTATGACAAGCACTTCACCCGTATACTCCCTAGTAGCTTCTATAACTCTGAGAAGCACTGGTTTACCTGAGACTCTCTGGAGTATCTTTAACTTGCCATACCTTGTGGAAGCCCCGCCGGCCAGGATAACGCCTCTAAGCATCCCTCAGCCACCGTGAATCACTATGCCCTTCTAGCATGGCTTAGAAGGGTTATTGTCTACCTCAATTTTGAATCACTTGCCGTTTATACCATGGAAGTATGCATTGAGATATTTACATCACTTCACGGTATATCCTAAACTCTTTTGCGATTCCCCTTGCTGGTTCTCCTGGCCATGCTATAGGATAAATAGACTGCCCATGTAAGCCATAGTACTGATATGAATGCATACCTCTGTAACCCTGTGCTCCTAAAAACATAGAAGCCTAGGATAGCGGCTGTCAGAGAGACGATTATGGCCGAGAGCTCCAGAATCTTCTGTCTATCCACCCTCCAGGCCCCCGTTGGTCAGGCTCCTCTTTATAAATTTGGCTTGGGATTAAATTTCATAACACTGGGGGCTTGGAAGCTATGCCAGCAAATTTGCCCCCGGAGGCTAAGGCTAAACTAGCCAAGTATAGCGATGCTAAGAGCGTGGAAGAGAAGATACGAGCCCTGGAAGAGTTCATATCCGTGGTTCCCAAGCATAAGGGCACCGAGAACGTCCTCCTCTGGGCCAGGAAGAGGCTTGCAGAACTTAGAAGGGAAGCCGAGGAACGTGCCAGGAAACGTGTGGGAGGGGGTCAGGGTTTTTTCATTGAAAAAGAGGGAGCCGCTCAAGTGGCTGTCATAGGGCCTCCCAATACTGGTAAGAGTCTCCTAGTTGCCAGGCTAACAGGGGCCCGGGTAGCGGTATCCGCCTATCCTTTCACCACCAGAAAACCCGTCCCAGGCATGCTCTCGTTCAAGGACGTTAAATTCCAGCTTATAGACACTCCGCCCCTGCTGCTCGAATCGCCTGATGCACAGTCAAACAGTCTTGTAGCGGGGATAGCTCGTAACGCTGATGCCCTGATGCTAGTTATAGGGCTCGACGTTGGGGATCCAGTATCACTGGTTCAGGCTCTGTTGAAGCTCCTAGAGTCCAGGGGGATCGGTGTTGGACAGGCAGGGGGCGAGGTGCAAATAGAGAAGAGTAGAGCTGTTAGAGGCGTTGTAGTTGAGGGTGACGGCGTGCTTGTCGACGCCACTGTTAAGGATTTAGAGAGGGTCCTTTCAAAGTACAGGCTGTACAATGCTGTAGTCAAGCTGCGAGGTAGGGTTAGGCTTTCCGATATAGAAGAGGCTATCCTCAGGCCTAAGATTTACAAGCCGTGCCTCGTGGTTCTTAACAAAG
Organism: Desulfurococcales archaeon; assembly: GCA_015521705.1. Classification (GTDB taxonomy): domain Archaea; phylum Thermoproteota; class Thermoprotei_A; order Sulfolobales; family Acidilobaceae; genus S141-84. Next base: position 1,747 of record WANR01000021.1, on the reverse strand, counting down.
CGGATCTCCTCCCTTCTAGAGAGGCTGGTAGGCTCGTGAAGCTGGTTCAGGAAAGCCTGCCCCCAGGCGTTGGAGTTGTTTCTGTTTCAGCAGCTAGGGGCACGGGCCTGGAAAGCGTAGGTGAGCTACTCTTTGAGGCTTTAGGCATAATAAGGGTCTATACCAAGAATCCCCACAAGGATCCAGACCCTGAGCCCTTGGTTCTAAAGAAAGGAGCCACAGTAATAGACGTAGCTGCCCGGATCAGGAGAGACCTACCCAAGAGATTCAGGTATGCAAAGATATGGGGGCCCAGCGCTAAATACCCTGGAATGAAGGTAGGGGCAGAACACAGGGTTAGCGATGGTGACATCGTGGAGATCCATGCATGGTAGACTTAACAGTTTGATATTCGAGATGAAGCCTTCCCCCGCGGTGGCCTCCCTTCACGGGCGCCCCCGTGTTTCTATAGTGGCTATTCAATTTCTGCGGGTCTTAACAAGCGTGGAGCTGGGCTCTCAAAACGTTTTACTGCTCGGAAGCGCTACGAGTTAAGCGAAAATTTTATAATATTCTCGGTCTGTTATTCATTATATGACAAAAGCAGGGTTTGGTTAAAGGGTGACTACCTGGTGGACAAGAGAAAGGTAGCTTCATTGTTCCTAGTGGCCCTAATGGTTCTAGGCGTCGGGCTCACATACGCACCCGCAGCGCAGATAAAGCTAGTTGACAGGACGATCGAAGGAGTCCCCATACCAGGACTCTTCTACGTCAACCCGCCCACAGAGGACAAGTGGGTTAACATAGCGGATGTGGCTCCAGACGATAGGAACCTGCAGTTCAACCCGTTCGGAGTCAGGGAGATAAGGTTCTTGTTAAACTACCTAGTAGACAGGCAGTTCATAGTCCAGGACATCTATGAGGGAAGCGCCGAGCCCATGTTCCTCCCAATACTGCCGGCCAGCGGCGCCTATCCCCTGGTCAGCGACATAGTGGACATATTCAACCTAGCCCCGACGCAGCAGCTAGGCTTCTTCTTCCAGGAGTACAATAGGGTGCTCCGGGAGCTCAACGAGACCTATAAGAAGTTCGGGTATGCGCTAGTCTTCAGGACAGATCCCTCGGCGCCGGCTGGTAAGTGGCTCTACTTCAGGTACCCCGACGGTACCGAGGAGAAGGTCGTAATTAATGGTCTCATAAGGCAGGAAGACGAGAGGCTCTACATAGGACAGCAGGTAGCCAGATGGATCGAGGAGTACATGTACATAGACGTCAACGAGATAATCAGGGACAGGATCCTCATAAGGATATGGTACGGCTCTGACCTCGTAAACAGGATAGCCGATATAGGAGACGTGCCAGCGCACTTCTACACTGAGGGATGGATAACAACGGCAGAGGACCCGATCTACTGGGAGAGGTATACAGTAGCATTCTTCTACGGACCCCTGCTAGGCTATAACCCCAACCACAGAGACAGGACGACATGGTACTACTTTAACGAGACACTATACAACCTGACCCAGAAACTATGGTTCGGCAGCTACTTCCCAGGCCAGGAGCAGGAGCTACTTGACGAGATGTGGCTAGCAACCTATTATGGACTTGCAGAGAGCATCAGAGTCTGGCTAGTCTCTGAGAAGACCTTCTATCCAGTCTACCAGCCTCATGTGACCTTCATGATCCACGGCTCGATAACAGGCATGGGCACCGTGTGGCCGTTCAGGACGATAAAGACAGTTGACGGGACCATAAGGTATCTACAGTT
>WANR01000020.1 GCA_015521705.1 Desulfurococcales archaeon | reverse complement strand
CTCCTGTGGCCCTGGCCAGCTTCTCTATGTCGCTCCTCTTAACCCTCCTAACAGCCAGGATCCCCTTCTTCGCCAGGAAGTGCTGGGCAACATCGTCAATACCCTTCTGAGTAATAACAACATTAGCACCAACACTAGCAATCTTCTCCACCATTTCTTTTAGTACCTTAGTCTCCTCTTCTAGGAACTTGTCGAGTTCTTCAACGTTAGTCACTCTTATTTTAGTCGAAATATCTGGCTTCTGGATTTCTAGCGGAGCATCTAGCACTAAGATCTTGGCCTTTTCTACCCTCTTGGGCATGCCGGGGTGGACAACCTCCTTGTCAAGCACTATACCTCTTATGAGTTGGGAGTCTCTTAGGCTGCCTCCCTTCTTCTTCTCTATTTTCACATAATCCAGGTCAACATTATAGCCTCCATCCGGCCTCTTCTCCGCAATGGTTTTAATAGCTTCAACAACGAGATTCAATAGTATGTCTCTCTCGGGCCCGTGTCCCATATACTTGCTGGCTATTGTTGTCTCAGCGATCCTCCGTAGAACAGTCTCGTCTTCCACGTCTACTTTGACAGCAACCTGGTCTAGAGTTTCTAGAGCCTTGTTCATAGCCTTGGTGTAGCCCTCTATTATAATGCTTGGGTGTATGTTGTCGTCTAGGAGTTTTTCGGCTTTCTCCAGAAGCACGCCAGCCAACACGACTACGCTTGTAGTACCGTCACCTACCTCGGCGTCTTGGGCTTTAGCAACTTCAACCAGGAGTTTAGCGGCTGGGTGCTGGACCTCCATTTCCTTTACTATGGTAGCTCCGTCGTTGGTTATCGTTATATCGCCAAAGGCGTCGACAAGCATTTTGTCTAGGCCGCGAGGGCCGAGACTGGTCTTCAATAGCTCTGCCATGACCTTGGCTGCTAGAATATTGGATCTTAAAGCTTCCCTACCATAGGTTCTCTGGGTCCCTTCTTTCAGGATCAAGACAGGTACGCCGGTTGCCATGGCCTATCACCTATTACTCTTCCAGTCCAGATTCCAAGGAATTATCGTAAAACTACTTCTATATAAACTTTTCTACAAAAATTCATTCAAAAATATATTATTAAAAATAAAAATCGAATAAAATAAAATAATTAAGAATCTGCAACTGGCTCTCAAGCCGGAGAACTCTCCGGCCCCCTAATGTTGGCGCTCCCTAGAGATAAACAGTCTATTCCAACAGGTCTAAAAACATTGGCAAACCCTGAAGTAAGTATATTGGGTGGCTAAAGTTAGCAGAAGAAGAGAAGGAGATAGTTCGATGCAGCGTCTGTGGCAGAAGAAGGGCTGTATTCTATAGGAATCACAGCGGTGACAAGCTTTGTATCCAGTGTCTGGAGAAACAATTAATGCGTAGTGTTAAAAGAGTAATGGGAAGAGCTAAAGTCTCTCCCCACTCTACTATAGTCATCGCGCCAGACATCTATTCTGGTTCAGGCAGGATTCTGGAGAACCTTGTTTACATGGTGGAAAAGCGTTACGCGTCAACATTATACGTACCCACCCTACGGAAACCTGGTAGGGGCTTAAGTCTAGGAAAGCCGATAGCTAGCAATACGCCTAGAACCCTAAAGAAGATACTAGTCAATTTTGACTTACCGCATCCTCCATCCAGTATAGGCGACTGTATAAGGCTTGAAAGAGTTTTAGCCCTTATGATAGCTGAGAAAGTAGGGGCTGATACCATTCTTGTCAACTTTAATAGAAGCCTGGCAAACATGGTTGCCATAGAATCACTATTAAAGGGGGAACCATGGATCCTTGGAGACCTAGAAGACCACTGGATCCACAAGGAAACACTCATAGTAGCACCGCTAGCCAACGTAGAGGCCGAGTCAATAGTAGCCTATGGTTTTCTTAGAGGCTACATGGAGGATCCCACATATAGGTGCAAATCACTGGTCGATAAGATCTACTACTCTATAGCATGGAAGAGGCCGGAACTTGAATTCAGTTCTACTAGATCCCTTAGCTTTCTTGGCCAAACAGCATATTTTAAAGGACTGAACCGCTGTAGGGTCTGTAAAGGCTACTCGCCCGATGAAATATGCCCAAACTGTAAGAGAATGGGCTTAGAAAGGATCAAAATGCAAGTGGAAATTATGTGAGGAGGACACTAAATAACTGTAAATCGTGTTTCACTACTCGTTTTCACTTTATTCTAAGTCATCTTCCCATTCTAGAGTCTTGTAGATCTTCACATCTTCGGGACTGACTCCAACCTTTAAAGTCTCTCCCTGAGTGATCTTCGTTTTTGGTGAAAGATATACTGTCACCTTTTGCCCGTCAGGCAGTTCTAGCTTAACCTGTAAGAAACTACCTATAAACATGAACAATCCCACCTTTCCCTCGAATACATTGACGCTCCTTACCTCATTGTCTTCTACAAGGAAAAAGCTCTCAGGCCTAATAACAATGAATACCTCGTCTCCCACGGAAAGCCGTGATTCGTCCATAAGTATACCTGAAACTCTTTGAGTCCCAACACTTGCCACGTATAACCCGTTGGTAGCCCCCACTATTCTGCCTTTAAGCACATTGCTTCTCCCTATGAAGGTGGCTACGAACAAGTTCCTGGGGTTCATATAAACCTCTATGGGGCTCCCTACCTGGTAGACTCTGCCTTGGTTCATAATAGCTATCCTATCACTAATACTCATGGCCTCTTCTTGGTCATGAGTAACGTATATGGTTGTAATGCCCAGTCTTCTCTGTAACGAGACTATTTCCTCTCTCATCCTTATTCTAAGCTTTGCATCCAAGTTGCTGAGAGGCTCATCTAGAAGGAGCACGCTTGGCTCTACCACTATTGCCCTGGCAAGAGCCACTCTTTGCTGCTGCCCTCCGCTAAGCTGTAAGGGAAACCTTTTCTCTAGGCCGACTAGTCCTACAAGTTCTAGTACCCATTTGACCCTTCTCCTAATCTCTTCTTTGGGAAGCTTCCTTAGCTTAAGGCCATAGGCTATGTTATCGTAGACCGTCATGTGGGGCCATAATGCATAGTTCTGGAAAACCATGGCAGTTCCTCTCCTATAGGGTTTCTCGAAGGTGACGTCGCGCTCGTCGAAAAAGACTCTGCCCGAGTTGGGGAACTCGAAGCCAGCTATTATCCTGAGCGTAGTAGTCTTGCCGCAGCCGCTTGGCCCAAGTATAGTGAAGATCTCCCCGTTTAGAATATCCAGTGACACATTGTCCACTGCCACTACTTTGCCGAACCTCTTGGATACGTTTTCCAGCCTAACTTCCACCATGGGTCACACACCTATAAACGCGTATCTCTGCTTCAAAACTATATTGGTCAAGGTTATGACTAGTAGTTGTACAGCCAATATGAGGGAAGCCATTGCAGCTACTAGGTTGATGAAGTTGCCACCCCCATAGCCGCCTGTGAGGTAATCGAACATAATGGCTGTTAAAGGTGCTTGCCTGTCATCTATGAGGCCTATGGTTATACTGGTGCTTACCTCCGCCATCACATAGACGAAGCTTATAAGGGCCCCACTAAAGACGTTTATACCTATCAGCGGGATTACTATCGAGAACAAGGTTTTGCTCCTAGAAGCGCCAAGGTTAAGAGCCGCCTCCTCGAGAGACTCGTGAACCTGCTGTAGGCCCGCATAAACAGCTCTCGTAGTGAAGGGGCTCTTCCTAATAGTGTACGCGGCTATTAATAGAAGCGCGGGGCCGAAAGCGAAGGGGTCCAGCGGGGTTCCTTTGAAGGGGCCAAACCCGAAGAGGATGATTAGGCCAGTAGCCAGTGCAAGGCCTGGAATTACTAGGGGGATAGTGGCTAAAGTGTCTATAGGCTGCGCTAGCCTGGTCCTGAACCTGTTTACTACGTAGGCGCTAGAAGAGCTTAGGATCACTATTATGGCTACTGCGGCCGAGGCGTATATAAGACTGTTCCTTAGAGCCCTGCTAGGCTCGTCGTCCGTAAAGATGTAGGCGAAATGATCCAACGTGAACCCTGACGGCAGTATCCCACGCCACTCTTCCGTGAAAGCATAAACAAGTACCCCCATCTGGGGTGTCATGCTAAAAAGAACCCACGGAAACACTACTAGGTAAATGACTAGCTTGGCCAAGAAGCCGGGCTTCCTGGTACGTGGCGTCCATCTACCCCCCCTCACGATCATGGCATATTGCCGGAGGCCTACATACTTCTTTAATGCTAGAAACCAGACAACAGCTACTGTGACCATTATTAGTGACAGGACTACGGCGTCGGGGTGTAGTTGTTCTATTGTTATAGATGACTTGATCGAGTCGACTATTTTCATGGACATTACATTACTTACCTTAAACGCTATGGGAGCCGCTAGGTCTTCCATCGAGAAGAGGAATACAATGCCAGCACCCGCGGCGACCCCAGGCAGGCTTAGGGGTAGCGTTACGGTTCTGAAAAGCTTGAAACCCCGCGCTCCGAGATTCTCGGCTTGCTCCTCAAGGCTAGGATCTATCTGGATCATGCTCGAGTAAACGTTAAGGTAAACTATAGGCCAGAACATCATGGTTTGGGCTAGTATCATGCCAGAGAGGCCTTGCACAACTATAGAGAAGCCCAGGCCCAGCTCTCTGGGGATCTCGCTGAAAAGCCCGCCGGGCCCAAATATTTTAAAAGCCACGAAAGCGTTTACGAAAGGTGTATACAGCAAGGGGACAATGACCATCACGCGTAGCAGGTTCTTGCCGGGAAAGTCTAGCCTTGACATTATATATGCTATACTTATTCCTATGATCGTCGAGAAGACGGTTACAAGAGAGGAAGCAATGAACGTGTTCAATATAACCCCGTGATCTACCCAATCAAAAATGATCCTGACAGAACCCTCTCTTTCTATAACTTTCACCCATTCACCGTAAGAATCAATCCTGATGTATGGGGGGTTGAGGTATATCGATAAGTATGAGAGGCCGATAGCCCTGGAGGGGGCTATAAGAAGCGCTACTAGCGGGGCCACTAGAAAGAGCATAAAAGCTAGAAGAGAAAAAGCGATCATAACCAGGATTAGTCTATCGTATGGTGCGAGGATCCTACTCCAGAGCCTGTGCTGAGATCGCGAGTGACCCTTGTTAGTCATTGCGTTACCCTTCGTTTTTGAGTCCTAGTGATTTCATGTTAGGGGACAGATTTAAGACTTAACTAATAGTTCTGAAGTTTAAAAATAAATAATAAAAATTATCTTTTTCTTAATAATACTGCAGCTATTAATATGAGAACCACTACAGCGACAACGCCGATTAGTGCGGCACTACTCATGCCTCCTTCTTGGGTAGCAGTCGGCGTTGTCGGCGTCTCTCTGGGCTTTTCCGTGGGCGTCGGCGTCTCTTCTGGAGTTGTCTCGGTGGCTGTCATGGCGGGCGTCGTCTGGGTTGGGGTTTCTTCGGGTTTTTGTCCTGGCGTTCTTGTCTTTCTTAACTCGTCTAGTTCCTTTATCAATGACTCGTATCTGTTAACTGCAGCCTCGTTCCATGCAGTTGTATACCTGGCTACAGCGTCGGGGAAGTTGGCGACGTCCCGTAGCTTCTCGTTGACCTTAATTGCTTCTTCCATGGTGAAGACCACTTTTTCATTGGTGTAGGGATCGATGTACTCTAACGGGGATCCCAGCTTTCTAGCGTATTCTATAAATTCTTCTCTGGAAATGTAGCCATCTAGATATAGTGAGGCGAGCTTGGCCCATGCCTCTTTTAGCAGGGAGTTGAGATCCACCAAAACAGTCTTGAAGTATTGCTGCATGGCTCTCTCATAGAGCAGTGCCAAGGTGTCGTTGAACTCTATGCCTCTGGCTTTTATTAAGCTCTCATAGACGTTCTTCAGGTCTGTCCTCTCCTGACCCTCTGGCAGGTTAAAAGCGTTAGGATTGGCTGGTAGCCTGTTAATGTTAGGGTCGAACCATATCTTCTGGCCCTCGGTGAGAACCCAGGCTATAAACGCCTGCGCAGCTTCAGAGTTCTTGCTCGTGACTAAGAGCGCTATAGGATCCCCGTTAACGATGCTCTCACCTTCAGGCAGTATGTATTCCGTGCTTGGATTAGCCCTCATTGCAGTATACCCGTAGAAGTCGATCGTTATACCGACTGCCACTCTTCCCTGTATAACATTGTCTCTAACCGCAGAACTGGCGTCTTCGATCAGGCTATTAGCAGCCATAAGTGTTAAGTTGACCCAGCCCAGCTCCCACCCATAGGCCTGCAGGATTATTTCGTACATTCTCGTGTTTGAGGTAGACCTCGTAGGGTCTGCTATAGAGACGACGGGGATGTTTTCCTCAATCAGAGGCCTGGCAAACTCGGGGCTTGCAAGGTCAGACCATTTACGGGGCACTGGTAGGTCATAGCGCTTTAATAGATCATGATTGACCGTGAACCCAAAACTGGCGATACTGGCTGCCACCCAGTATATTTTCCCGTCGCTAACCCTCTTCATAGGAGAGCCAGCGAAAGTATCTGGTATCTGGCCTGCGGCCTGTAAAGCCACGTCAGACGAGAGGGGTGCTAGTAGGCCCTCCTGGAAGAGGAAATCGAAAAGCGTCGGCCCTCCTCCCCAGGCAACATCTATATCCCCCCTCCTCTCGATGGCGCTTTTCCACTGTGTCGGTGGAACCTGATAGAACCTCAAATCCACAATATTGTACCTCTTAGCTATGTCGGTTTTCAGGAATTCCTCCTCGGTTTTGGTTAGTATTTCTCCAGGATGCCTCGATATTATTCTTAGGGTTATCCCTTCTTGTGCCTCAGCCGCTATTAGAGGGTTAGAGACAGATATTATGAGCAGGGCCAGGAGTAGTAGGGAATAGAGCTTCTCCCTCAAGATATAACCCCAGGTCTAGACTATTCGTAGAGCAAAGGTTTTTTAAGCTTCTCCACACTTGGCCCAGCAGGCATTTATTACGATCCATTTAACCTGGCTAGTTGGCCTGCTAATCGCGGAGACGTGGTTAGGACTAACGGTATTATGGCGGCTTTACGTAAAGCCGCGTGTTACTGCTAAACCTTCTCTAGGATGGATGTGTGAATCATTTTTAATTTCCCAGGATCCTGCTTCTAAATATTGAGGTGCCTAGTATGGCTGGTGCAAGGGTGCTCCTAGCTCCTATACTATTATCGGTCCTACTAGTGCTCTCCATAGCTGGAAGCCCTGCTACAGCATTTAGGGACTCTCAAGTCGTTATAGCTGTCGACCTCAGCCATCAGCAGCCCACCGAGGGTCTAGACGTTATAGTGGGCTCGTGTCCTGACTGCTACTGGGTCCTGATCCTCCTTGACGAGGCCCAGAGAGAGGCTGTAGAAGAGGGCGTGCTAGCGCTTTTCAACGAAGCCAGAACAGGGGGCTTGTCTAGTGCTAACCTAGAGGACGTCGACGTCTTATTGATAGGCCAGCCCCAGACACCTCTGACTGAGGAGGAGATAAGCGCCATAGCATCATGGTTCTCTACGGGTAACAAAGCGCTCTGGATAGCCGGCGACAGCGACTATCCTGCTGGGGGCAACGAGATCGCACAGCTCGCAGTTAACCAAGTCCTAGAAGCTGTGGGAAGCGTGATAAGAATAGACTTCGTCAGCGTCGAAGACTCTAAAGCCAATGCCGGGGCCCTCTACAGGGTGACAGGTATAATAGACCCCACGGGCCCCATAGCACCCTATTTAACCCAAGGACTAGAATATGGTAAAGTGCTCTTCCACGGCCCAGGAGCACTATACATACTAGTTGATGGAGAGCCCGTCAACCCAGCTAGGCAGCCAGAGTTGCTGCCACCAAACGTTTTCATCATAGTCAGAACCACTGACCAGTCCTACGTGGTTGAGCACCAGACAGACCCTACCCAGGGCCAGAATCCAGCCGTCTTCTATGATCCTTTAAATGACGAAGTCAACACGGGCCCCTTCCCTCTCATGATGGCGGAAGTATTTGATAACAACAGGATAGTGATAGCATCCAGCGAGTCGATGTATGATGGATACGAGCCAATGACTGCAGCATCTTACTACGATGTACCCCTGGACGGGCCCGTCTTCGTGCCTAACGTGATAAAGCTAATGATAAATATTGTAACGGGTGAAATCGCTTTAGCCCCTGTCACTGTAGAGACAGTAACTGTGACAGAAACAGTTGTAGAGACCACAACCGTCGTGAGAACCACCACGTCCACGATGGTACAAACCGAGACTGTAACTGAGACGAAGACAGAAGTCTCGACCACGACCCAACTAGAGACGACAACCGAGGTTGTTACTGAGACAAACTGGGGCATATCAATTGGGCTGTTCATACTAGGCTTGATAATAGGTGCTGCCGCGCTGTACCTG
>WANR01000019.1 GCA_015521705.1 Desulfurococcales archaeon | reverse complement strand
GGAGTAGGCCATGACGGGGACGCCGATAGATCAATCATAATAGATGAGAGGGGAGAAGCACATTGGGGGGACAGGACTGGAGCACTACTCACAGCCTTCGCCGGCGAGCTTGATAAGAGCCTTCCTAGAGTAACCTATACAGGAGTCTCTAGCAGCATGCTTGTGGAGGAATTCCTGGGACCCCGGGGCATAAGGGTTGAATGGACACCTGTGGGTAGCGTCGTCATTTCAAGGATGATCAAGGAGAGGGGAGGAGCCATATCGGGGTTCGAGGAGAACGGCGGCTACATGCACGTGCCACACCAGATAGTAAGGGATGGAGCCATGACCCTAGCTCTGACACTCTACATGCTAGCCTCTTGGAGAGAGAACGCCAGCAGCCTCTACTCGAAGCTACCCAAGTACCATGCAATAAAGACGAAGGTAAGAGCTACTAGACAGGAAGCCCTATGCGCCGTCGAAGAGGTTAGGAGGCATTTCAGGGGATACAGGCTAATTGAGATAGACGGCGTTAAAGTTGTGGGGGAAGACTTCTGGATCCTGGTCAGGCCCAGCGGTACCGAGCCAGTACTCAGGATAATGGTTGAGGGCAAGACCAGGGAAAGGGCTGAAACTGCATTACAAGAAGCCAAGAATGCCGCCCTACGGTGTATTAGTGGATAGCATGGACCGCGGCAAACGTTATCTAGGCAGTTTTTTGCGTATCTCATCGTCTACGAGAGCCTGGACCCTTTTTCTATAGATAACCATCAGCTCGCGGATCCCTGACCTGGCAAGACCACCCTCATATATCAGGCCTGTAAAACCCTGGTACTCAACAGCCTCGAAGGCGGGCAGGATCAGGGCCGGCGGCTTACTGCTGGCTTTTATCTTAAATTCCTCTATGGACTTTGAACTGGCGCATCCCAGCAGGCCCAGATCCTCGGAGAATAGGTAGACTGGCTTTTCGTGTATCTGTGCCAGCCTCTTCAACCCGTAAACACCCGGATCCGAGACCAGTAGCCCGTCCAGTGTAGACGAGTACACTCTAGCTAATACTATATCGGAAGCCCTAACAAGGCTATTCTTGGCGGGGCTTGTCGCATAGCCTGCCTCCACGCCTTCCCTCTTGAGGTAGTGGGCCAGTTTCCTGCCTATACCAAGTGGCTCTATTTCCAGAGACCAGACTTTCTCCAGCTTATACTTCATGCTAGCCAGCGCTGAGGCAAGTAAATCCCCGTAGCCATGAACAAGCACCACGGAGCCAGGCTCTATGAGCGAGTCCAGGGCTGCCATGTATTCGCTGTGGCTTCCAGCGTATAGTCTGTGCTTGAGAGACGAGAGAATATCCAGTATGAAGGGAGCCCTGAGAAGTTTTAGCCTCAAACGCTTATCTCCCTGAGAGATCCTCTCGAGGGCCGAGACCACCATTTCTAGGGCACAAATACTGCCATAGAAAGGCGCTATACTGCCAGGCCTAAGCACTCCTTTCCTAGCCATGGACTCGACGGCAGCCGCTATCTCTTCTTCCAGTTCGCTGGGAGAAAGAAGTATGGCCTTGCTTTTCAGCCTCTCCTCTAAGGACTCTCTACCAAGAACCTGGCTAAGCCACTCGCGTAGATTCCTCAAACCTGCATCACTTTAACACTATATAGTTTCTATTCTTCCCCAGCCTACTCCATATTTCTATATGAATGTATAGGTAGCCCTTTTTAATGTGCCCAACTGCATCCCGGCCCTGGCTGTGTAAAGGATCCAGTACCAGCATGGCTAGCCTAGACCTGTGATCCTGCCACTTAAAGGGGCCTCCAAAAGCGCGGGAGTGTTAATACCCTAGAAAAATAAATGCTCTCGAACACCCCTATAGCTTGCGGGTGCGTATAGGGGTGTCATTTCAAGGTAACGTGGCCGAGTTCCTGGCTAGTCTCGAGAGATGGGTTAACCTTCAAAAGCTGGTACTGGAGAACTTTAAAGAGACAGCGTCTAAGGTCTCAGAGTCTGACAGGCTCGACATCATAATACATACCAGGATAGCCTTTAACCACATGATAAGAACACTCAAAGCGTTCGACGACTGGCTCCAGGACCCGTTCATAGCCACGAATATACCCAAAAACGTCCTACTAGACGTGTGGTCGACAACGCTCAAAATATTTGAGGAGCTACTAAAACTGGACATAAGGCATACATCCCAGGTAAAGTCTCTAATAGAAGAGTCGTTCAAGAAGGGAACAATCAATCCTATAATAGCACAGCTCAAAGACCTAGCCTCTAGCAGGGGTAGAGAGGAAAGAGGGCCGGGAGGTCCCTCGATCTCTATATAACACAGCTTTCAAACAGCTTGCCCCACAAACAGCTTCGTCAACTCTTTCAGTACTTGCCACTAAAGAGCCATCAAAGGATCTCCCCCTCCGGGGCGAGCTACTTAGAGCCCCTAGACAGCGTCACGTCGAAGAGCGAAAACTGTATCCTAGCGGTGAAATCAGGCTCTCCGCTACGGTATCCCAGACCACACGCGGGGATAACTATTAAGTACTCATGTTTATTATTCTAGTTTCCTCAAGTTAATACATGGGAGGCCTGGCCCCCTCGTGCCATATAGGAGGTAAAGCCCTTGGCTCCGCAGCTAGCGCCCGTCAGAGACGCCTATGGGAGACCACTGAATAATCTCAGGCTCGCCGTTACTAACGAGTGCAACTATAGGTGCGTGTTCTGCCATCTCGAGGGGGACCCACTAGGGGAGCCTGCGAGGCCCGGACGGCTCCCCCCAATAGTGCTGCCCAGAGAATACGGGATCGTGGCTAGGGCCGCCAGGCTGCTGGGTATTGACAGCTTCAAAATAACTGGAGGGGAGCCACTTATAAGGAGAGACATAGTTGAAATAGTAAGGTCGCTCTCTGAGAACGCCCCGGGATCCGACATATCTATGACGACAAATGGCTATCTCCTATCAAAGCTAGCCCCAGGCCTCGCAGAGGCGGGGCTCAGGAGAGTCAATATATCCATACATAGCCTGGACGAGGAGAGGTATAGGTTCATAACTGGAGTCAAAGGGCTCTACATGGCCCTGAAAGGGTTAGAGGCTGCACGGGACCAGGGGTTCAAGCTGAAAGTAAACATGGTTGTGTTGAAGGGGGTCAATGAAGACGAAATATTTAAGATCGCCGAGCTAGCCCACGCTAATGGCGCCGTGCTACAGCTGATAGAACTACACCCCGTAGGCCTGGGTGCTAAGTTCTTCTCCAAGTACTTCTACCCCCTCTCGCTTGTCGAGAAAAAAATGATGGAGATGGGCGCTAGGGTGGAGAGGAGAAGCCTACACAATAGGCCTGTATACGTGCTACCTGGCGGCGTAAGGATAGAGGTCGTGAGGCCGCACGCTAACCCCATATTCTGTGCTGGGTGCTCCAGGGTGAGGCTAAGCGCTACTGGGCACTTAACGCCATGCCTAAACTGGAAGGGGCACAGGATACATCTCCTTCCAAGGATCAGGTCGGCGGGAAGCGAGGAGGAAGCCGTTATGGAGGCTGTCAAGGCGCTGCTAGAGGTCAATTTCCTCAGAAAGCCCTACTACATGGTTAAGAGGATGAACAAGAGAGGCGGGGATCTAATGTCTACCAAGTTTCCAGGAGGCAATGGGGCTTACAGGATCAAGCATGTTCCTAAGAAGTCCGAGTATCTTAAACTCGTTGAGGCACTAAGCTACCAGCCATTAAGAGAATAACTCCGAACACCCAAATAGAGTAGACCACGCCCGCGAACCCCAGGAGTGTTAGATACGCTATAGCTGGCACACTGAAAAGGATCCCAGAGAAAACTAGCCCCGAGTCAGTCCTGAAGGGACACCTGGACACTCTATTGATGCCAGCCTGTGACAGCATAAGGGAAACCCCAGTTATGGCTGAGGAAAGCCACACAACCCAGTTACTAGCCTCCAGCAACATTGGCAGAGAAGAGACAGCCAGCAGTGATGAATGCCTCCTCCCGGTAATAATGATAGAGGATGCCCCGAGAATTATGCACGAGGCAGCCAGGGCGATCCTAGTGATGGCAGCGTCTAGGAGGCCAGTGTACGCTAAAAAGCCTGAAACCATTAAGGCCGAGAGGCCTGTAAGCCCTAGGCTTCCCGTGAAGGCCAGCAGTGCCATGATTCCGGCCAGCGCGATTGATACCAGCAGCAGTTCCTCTAGCCAGAGAAAGCCCCCCATGCTAGCGAGCAGGGAGCCGGCAAACAGGCCCGTAGCTATTACACCCTTCCTTGTGTCAAAGAACAGCATGGTGACTGAGTAAGACATAACTGCTAAGATCAGGCCCAGAAGCCTGAATGCTTGCTGCCCTCCAGGATCCATGACTATTGTTGAGAGAAGCAAGAGCCCGGACAATGAGAAGACTATACAGCCAAGCAGCTTGGTGGACTCGCAGAGCCCCATGCCTCTCCACCAGTCAGGCTATATGAGCGCCTCGACAGGATACCCTATAAAGGCCACGGCTATTATGGGGCTAGCCATTTTAAGCATGCTAAAGGCTCTCCGTCTCGAGGGATCCCTGTAAAACGCTAAAGCCCCCCTTATGGCGGAGAGCGAGAGAAGCGTCACTAGTAGTGAGGTGATGTAACCATATCCCTCCACGTAGGAAAACGCCCAGGCTAGAACCGGGATGGAGGCTATAGACGCTACCAGCACGAGGGCCACGACCCTCAGTGAGACTCCGTGGGGGACTATGGGGATTCCTGCCCTGTTATAGTCCTCCAGGTAATAGAAACCAATAAACCATACATGCAGGGGCTGCCACGCGAAAACCATGCCAGCGAGAAGCAAGCCTGGAAGGCTTATGTGGCCCTCTCCGGCAGCCCAGCCCCCCAGAGCAGGCATAGAGCCAGCAATGCTGCCCAGCACAAGGCTCAGGGAAGAGAACCTTTTGCTCAGCTCTGTGTACGCTATGATGTCGAAGAAGAGGCCGAGAAGCACGGCTAGTGCCACATAGCTGTTAATCATAGAGGCGGCGACGAGGCCCATGACTATTAGGCCTGTACTGAAAGCCATGGCCTCAGCCTCGCCGATCTTGCCCGAGGGCAGGGGCCTAGACATAGTCCTCTTCATTAGGCCGTCTATGTCGCGGTCCAGGTACATGTTAAGGGCCGTGACGCCCCCAGCCCCGCCGAGCCCCACAAGGAATAGCAAAGCTAGCGTCCCAGGGTCAACATGATCAGCGGCTACCAGGTAGGAGCCGTACATCGTGAGCATTAACAGCGCGAGCTGCCTGGGCTTGGTTAGGCTGAGCAGGTGCAGCATTCTGCCTAGCGGCCCTTCCAACCCTTAGAGGCACCCCTACTATATGGCTCTAATATGGGATTATATAGGAAAGTTACTAAATACACCGGGAAAAGCGTAGGGAGCAGGAAATGGTTATTAGCTTGGGGATCCAAGTCCCTAGTTGATGGTGCACAGGGTTGTCGCAGGGTCTTGCCAAGAGGATAAGCCTAGAAGATGGGATCTACGCGGAAGTTGTCAGGGAGAGGTATAACCCCTTAATTAAGAGGAGGGAGCTCGAACTCCTAATAAGCCACGAGCTGAAACCCACACCCATGAGGATAACGCTTCGAATGCAGGTATCCGAGGCCCTGGGCGTGGACGTCAAACTAGTTTATGTCAGGAGTATAAGGACCGAGTACGGAATCGGCAGGTCATGGGCAAGGATCCACGTCTACGAGTCCGTCGATAGGGCCCTTGAATTCGAGCCTAAGCACATTGTTGAGAGGAATGGTGGCGTGAGCCCGTTCGAGGAGGTGTAGAGTAGTGGGTAAACAGGTTAAAGCCTACGTGAGGATGAGGTATGAGGTCGATTTTAACAGCTGGACGATCAGGCTCAAGAACAAGAAGTGCCCAAGATGCGGGAGCATCATGGCCCATCACGTGAAGCCTGTCGAGAGGTGGCACTGTGGTAGATGCGGCTACACGGAGTTCGCCTCCAAGAAATAGGGAGAGTGGGGAGCTTCTAGTACTAGGGGTAGAGTCTACGGCTCACACGTTCGGGGCCTCTGTAGTCTCTTCCAGGCCACCCTACGTGTTGTCGGATGTGCGGAGCCAGTATAAGCCCTCTAAGGGGGGCATTCTACCGCGTGAGGCAGCAGCTTTTCTGGCAGAGAACGCTCCTGGGGTCGTGTCTAGAGCCTTGGAAGAGGCAGGAGTGGGGCCGGGGGAGTTAGACGCTATAGCCGTATCCCTTGGGCCTGGAATGGGGCCCTCGCTGAGAGTGGGGGCTACCGTTGCTAGAGCCCTGGCGTCGAGGTATGGGCTGCCGATAGTCCCCGTTAACCACGCCGTGGCCCACATAGAAATAGCCAGGTTCCTCACAGGGCTCAGGGATCCACTTGTCCTCTACGTTGCCGGGGGCAACACTACCGTCATGTCCCACGTTGCTGGAAGGTACAGGGTGTTCGGGGAGACCCTAGACATAGCCCTGGGCAACCTGCTAGACACGTTCGCCAGGGAAGCGGGTATAGCACCTCCATACATAGTAGGTGGAGAGCATGCTGTTGACAGATGCGCCGCCGGCGGCAAGTATGTCAAGGGGATGCCCTACGTGGTTAAGGGTCAAGACGTCTCGTTTTCCGGGCTCCTAACGACCTCCCTGAAACTCCTGAGAAAGGGTTTCAGGCTCAGCGACGTCTGCTATACTCTCCGCGAAATAGCTTTTTCCAGCGTCGTAGAGGTGGCCGAGCGAGGGTTAGCCCACACAGGCAAGGATAGCATAATACTCACTGGGGGAGTCGCCGCTAACAGGATCCTAAACGAAAAGGTCAGGCTAATGGCTCTAGAACAAGGAGCCCGTTTCGAGCCCATAGAGGCAAGGTTCTGCGGAGACAACGGAGTCATGATAGCTATAACCGGTTTACTGGCTTACGCTCACGGAGTCTCACTGGATACCCCCAGAAAGGCCCTTATACGCCAGAGGTGGAGGCCCGACGAGGTAGATGCTCCTTGGTATCCTTTGACGCTGAGAGACTTATAGAGTGGGTTAGAAGCCTCGAACTAGTGAAGCGGGGGGCTGAGTCAGAGATCAGGGTAGGATCCTTCATGGGCCTCGAAGCCGTTTTCAAGCTCAGGGTTCCCAAGCCCTACATGGATCCAGAGCTAGACCTAGAGCTAAGGAGCTTCAGGACGCGGAGAGAGGCCAAAGCCATGGCGGCTGCTATCAGCGGGGGAGTAAGAGCGCCCAGAGTCTATGCGGTCTTCCCAAGCGCCGGCCTCATAGTCATGGAGAGGATCAAAGGCCCCCTACTCAAGGAGCGCCTACAGGTGCATGGTGATCACGGACACCTGCTACACGAGGCAGGAGGCATGCTGGCCAGGCTACACAGGGCCGGGCTCGTCCACGGGGACCCCACAACATCCAACTACATAGTGGCTGAAACCGGCATGCTCTACCTGATAGACTACGGGCTATCATCTTTCTCCACAAGCATCGAGGACAGGGCCGTAGACATACACCTTTTCAGGAGAGCCCTGGAGAGCACCCATGCCACAATAGCCCAGGAAGCTTTCACCAATTTCATGGAAGGGTACAAGAGAGTGATGGGGGAAGAGGCCGGGAAAGTCGAGGAGCGGGCTGAAGAGATCAGGCTACGGGGAAGATACGTCGAGAAGAGAAGAACCATATGGGGGAGAACGCTCTAATAGCTAAGGCTAGCTAGTATCTCGGGGGAATAAAGCTTGCTATTTTGTGAATAGTGTGCACAGGTAGTCATAGGCAGTTATGGTTCACCGGTTTCGGGGAACTCCATTAGGGTGTATCTGCGTCCCCCGGGATCCTTGAATACAGCCCATTTAAAGCCGTCCTCTTCGACCCTTATAGGCCCCAGGAACTCTACTCCCTTGCTAGAAAGCTCCTTGTAAGCCTCCTCTATATCGTCTACCAGGAACTTAAGCTCCACTTCGCTTCCATCACCGTTCTCCGCCTTCCATAGGGCTAGTACTACTCCGGGCGGCGCTTCGAACCTTACGTAGCCGTCCTCTCTCGACAGTAGTTTTAAGCCCAGCTTCTCCCAGAAGGACGACTCTCTCTCCAGGTCTTTGGCTGGTATAAGTACCGCCCTTAAACGTATTTCCATTGCTGGCCACCATAGTAAGCTTATAATAGACTGTTTTATTAACATTTTTGGTTTATAAAATTAATATATTCACGATTAATTGTTTACCACGCCTCTCCTATAGCCCTAGACTTAAAACTTAATCTACTAGAGACACGTATACTACCTCAACGCCAAGTTTTCTAGCATACTCGAGAGCCCCCTTAGCAACTGTAACACCCAGTATAAGCCTCCTATCAGCCCTTCTCCCAAGAATACTCTCTATGACCCTAGTCTTGGAGCGAAACCACGTCACATCATCCTCTTCCACCAAGCTCTTAACCTCTATAAGCCACAAAATAGAATCCCTCAAGACCAGGTCAACCTCTATCACAGCGCCAGGGGCCACATACTTGCCATCCACATCTACATACCTGAACTTCTTAACTTCATACTCCTCAATCCCCAGCCCCTTTAGTAGGTCCCTAAAGGCTTCCCTGACCATTGCTTCGAAACCCCTTCCAAGTCTCCTACCCAAAGCCCCGAGACCCGCCTTAACCTCCCTAACTTCCTTAGCTAAAGTTTTCAGCAACTCTCCTTGCTGGATAACTAGCTTAGCTAATGCTTCATACCTTTCCTCCAACTTCAAGTGTCTCTCTTCTAATCTAGCCATCCTTTCTTCTAGGCTATGCTGCCTCTCCTCGAGCTTTGAAAACCTTTCCAGGAGCTCTTTGAACCCTAAGAGTCCCATTAGGGCGTAGCGGAATCCTCTATCCTCTTCTATAGCCTTGAGCAGGCGCTCCTTCTCTTCATGGCTTAGAGCAGGCAATCCACAGCACCTTAACCCACCTACAATATTGTAGCTTGTAGAATTATTATTGAAGTAGCCTTTGGTAGGTTAACAGGTTTAGCCTGCTTTAAAAAGGCTCTATACCTGGGATCCAAAGGTTTCCTGGGGAAGTGTTTTAGTATAGCCAGCATGAGACCCAGTGTTCCTTAGAATACTCTACTAGCTGGGGCTCTTCGTGGCACTTTTCGAACGCTAGTGGGCATCGCGGCCTGAGCCTGCACCCTTTTGGCGGGTTCAGGGCGCTGGGGGGCTCCCCCGCTAGTTCTATTCTCTTCCACTTGGCCTTTTTCGTGCCGGGTATTGAGGATAGTAGTGCTAGCGTGTAGGGGTGTAGGGGGTTTTCGAATAGCTCCTCGGTTCTGGCGAGCTCCACGATCCTGCCTAGGTACATGACGGCCACCCAGTCGCTGACGTACTTGACTACTGACAGGTCGTGTGTTATGAGGAGGTAGGATAGCTTGAGCTCCTTCTTGAGGTCCAGGAACAGGTTGAGGATCTGCGCTTGCACGGACACGTCGAGGGCTGACGTGGGCTCGTCTAGCACTACTAGCCTGGGCCTCAATATTATGGCCTTCGCTATGGCCACTCTCTGGGCCTGGCCACCGCTAAGCTCTAGGGGATAGCGCTCCCCCACCTCCCTGGGTAGCCCGACCATTTCCAGGTGCTCCTCCACAGCCCTCTCCACGTCCTGGGCCTGATCCCTGTAAACCTTCAGGGGCTCGGCTACCAAGTCCTTGACCTTCATCCTTGGGTTGAGCGAGAGGAAGGGGTTCTGGAACACTGCCTGGACATTCCTCCTATACCACTTAAGCTCTCTCCCCTTAAGCTTCGTCACGTCCCTTCCCATGAAAAGGATCTCGCCCCTCGTAGGCTCTATGAGGCGCAGTATGCAGCGGGCCGTCGTAGTCTTGCCAGAACCGCTCTCGCCAACTAGTGCAAAGACCTCGTTCTCGCCAATACTAAAGGAGACCCCGTCGACAGCCTTTACATACCCTACTACTCTACCGAATACCCCCTTCCTCACAGGGAAGTACTTCACAAGCCCCCTGACATCGAGAAGGCTCAACGCGCGCCACCCTTCTCCCCGTTGTAGAGAAGGCAGGAAACGACCCTCTTGTCTAAGGCAACAGGTCTAGGATCCCTCTCCCGGCAAATATCCATTACATGGGGACACCTGGGGTGGAATACGCAGCCTCCTGGAAGCCTTCGAGGGTCTGGCATAGAGCCCGGTATCGGCTTGAGCCTCCCAGGGCCCCTATCTATTCTCGGGATGCACTCTATTAGGGCCTGTGTATAGGGGTGTAGCGGCTCCTCGAGCACCTTGTCAGTGGGGCCTAGCTCCACCATGTGCCCCGCGTAGAGTACTAGTATGTCTTCGCAGACCTCCGCCGCTATCCCCAGGTTGTGCGTTATAAACACTAGGGCCAGGCCCAGGGTCTCCTTGAGCCTGTTAAGGAGCTTCAGTATCTGGTACTGGAGAGTCACGTCGAGCATTGTGGTAGGCTCGTCGGCCACCAAGACCTTGGGCCTGGGGAGGATGGCGGCAGCTATAGCTACTCTCTGGAGCATGCCCCCGCTAAGCTCATGCGGATAAGCGTCTAGAACCCTCTCAGGGTCAGGCATACCGACTCTTCTGAGAGCAGCTAGCGCCGCTTCCCTAGCCTCTGACCTCTCGGCTAGCCCTAGTTTATGCCTAGCTATGTCGCCTAGTGTCTGTCCTATAGTGAATAGGGGGTTGAAGGAGGCAGCGGGATCCTGGAACACCATGGATACAAGGCTGCCCCGAACCCTCTCTAGGTCCTCTGGGCCTAGCTCTAGGATGTTAGCACCGTCGATCCTCACAGACCCCCTGGAAGCCCTTGCATTGGGCGGCAGGGCCCCAGCTATCGCAAGGCCGAGAGTGGTCTTTCCGCTGCCAGACTCTCCCACTATGCAGAGGCCCTTGCCAGGACTAACCCTGAAGGAAACACCCCTGACAGCTCTTATGACTCCCCCCAGAGTATAGTAGCTGACGTGGAGGCCTCTGACTTCAAGCAAGCCAGACACCTCACCCCAGTATTCTCCTCGTAAGCGCTATTCTCCTGATCCGCGGGTCGAGAGACTCACGCAGGGCGTCGGCTAGAAGGTTGAACCCTAGAACAGTCACTAGTATTGCTAGTCCTGGGAACAGGCTTATCCACCACGCGCTACTTATGGACGCCCACCCCTCCGTGACTAGCAGCCCCCACTCCGGAGTGGAGGGATCCACGCCTACTCCGAGGAAGCTGAGCCCGGCAGCCTCCAGTATAGCGGAGCCCATGTCTAGGGCCGCTTGCACAGTCACCGGCGTGAGAGAGTTAGGCAACACGTGCCTGAACATTATGGCTAGCCTGCCGAGGCCTAGGAGTCTAGCCGAGTCCACGAACGGCATGTTTTTAACAGAAGTGACTCTAACGTAGAGTAGCCTCGCATACCAGGGCCACCAGCTTATAGAGAGCGCTATTATCGTGTTGAAAAGCCCCCTGCCCAGCGTGGCCGCGAGGGCTATGGCCAGCAGTAGGGGAGGGAAGGCTAGAAACATGTCTGTAACCCTCATCAGCATGGAGCCCACCCTGCCCCCAACATACCCAGCTACCAGCCCTACAGGGATCCCTATTAGGAGCGCTAGCCCCACAACGCCAACAGCTATTATCAGGGAATAGCGGGCACCCATCAGTACTCTGCTGAACACGTCCCTCCCATACTCGTCAGTGCCGAATGGGTGCTCCCAGGACGGCGGCTGGAACCGTTCCTCGATATTATACGTCTCGCCCCTGGCATCTTCAGGGTAAGGCACAATGAAGGGGGCTAGTATGCCTGTAACCACGAAGCCCGCCACTATGAAGAGGCCTACGAGTGAGAGTTTGCTCCTCCTTATAAGCCAGAGTACCTGGCTGGAGGCGCTGGCCACTACAGTTTCACCCTCGGATCCAGGGATGCATGCACTATATCGACAACCATGTTTACAAGGGAGTAAACCAGGGCTACTACTACAACGCACCCTATGACGGCCGGATAGTCGAAGCTGAGGAGGGCAAGCGCGGCGTATAATCCTATGCCTGGCCAGACGAATACAAGTTCAACCATGAAGGCTCCAATAATGGTGTACCCGAAGGAGAGGCCGAGAGACGCAATGACGGGAGCTATCACGTTCTTGAGCGCGTACTTGTAAACCACCAGCCTCCTAGGCAGGCCCCAGACCTGCAGGGATATAGAGTGGTACTCGTTAAGGGCCTCTATCATGAGGGCCCTAGTCATTCTAGCAGTAAGCCCCAGAGGGTACAGGGATAGCACAAGGGCAGGCAAAACTAGGTGCTTGAGGGCGTCCAAGAGAACGGCCGCGTTAAGCTGTAAAATGCTGTCAAGGATCATGAACCCAGTGATCTCCCTGAACCCTGTCTCTATAACTACAGACTCATCAACCCTCTTGGCTCCAGGCAAAACTCCCAGCCAGCTGCTGAAGACCAGCTGAGCTATGAGGGCTATCCAGAAGACTGGGGCAGAAGCCCCTAGGACAGAGAATACTCTAACAACTCCGTCGGCCAGCCTCCCATACCTAACAGCTGCCAGGACGCCTAGAGGGATCCCCACCATCACTGCTATAGCAAAGGCCGCGAAGACTAGTTCCAGGGTAGCCGGCAGAGATTCCATTATGTCTTGGAGTACTGGCTGCCTTGTCCTCCATGAAACGCCCCAGTCGCCTGTAAAGAAGTCTTTAAGGTAGTAATAGAGCTGGACGTAGATCGGCTCGTCTAGTCTAAGCTCCTTTCTAGCCCTCTCTATTTGCTCCTCTGTAGGGTGGGACCCGGCCCATAGCAGTTCAGGCCTCGCCGGGATCACGCGTGTGATAACGAATGTTATGACTAGGACGCCCAGCACCACCATGAAGAGCATGGCAAGCCTCTTAGCAACGTAGGCCTTACTCACAGGCATGCATCCTTGAACCTCTTATAACACGCTGCTCCACGGATACCACAGCTATAGTAAAAACTGTGGGAACCCTATTCCTAAAAATATTGATATACAGAGCCTTGCCCCCGGGCTTTCCTGCCAGCGCTTACCCTTCAACGCTAAGGACTTGGGCGAAGATAGTGGTGGGATATGCGGGGTTAATGGCTTTCTCCAGGTTGCCTATTCTGGCGTTTGCGACTCTGACATCGACAGAGTCCCACAAGGGCACTGCTGGTACATCCTCGTAGAGGATCTTCTGGGCCTCATAGTACAGGCTTAGAGCCCTCTCCCTGTCGTAGCCCTCGTATAGGACGGCTTCTTCTATTAGCTTGTCGAACTCCGGGTTCTGGTAGTAGGCCAGGTTAAATAGGGTGTTCTCGCTGTGGAACATGTTGTACAGGAAATCGAACGGAGTTATATATGTGGGCCACCAGTAGAATATGAAGAGGTCTTGAGCGGCCTCGGGGTTATCCCACCCGCTGAGCGCCAGCGACCACTGCTCTTCCCAGCTCATAGGCCTGACCTCCACCTGAATACCTATCTTGGCTAGGCTTGTCTTGATAAGCTCGGCTGTCCTTTTCTCGTATATGTCGCCGGCCGTGTACACGAGGAGCAGAGTTCTGTCTATCCCGTCTGGATAACCAGCCTGGGCTAGCAGTTTTCTAGCCTCTTCCAGGTTGTACTCGTACGTGAAGTCCTCGAAGTGGCCCCACATGCCGTGTGGAATAGGCCCGCTAGCTACTCTAGCCACGCCGGCCCTGGCTACTTCTACTATGTCCTCGTAGGGTATAGCTAGAGCGATGGCCTTCCTCACCAGGGGGTTGTCTAGCGGCGGCTTCTTAGTATTTATCAGCATTAGAAGGTTCTGGAAGCTAGGCTTGACAGCCACGACGAACCCCGGATCCTTCTCGAACCTGTCGACATTCTCTAGGGGCACGTACTGCGCTATATCGATGTCCCCTGTCAGCAGCAGTCTTTCCTGCGTTACAGCGTCCTTCACTATCTTGATTATGAACACGTCTGGGGCGTTAGGGGAAGCCATCTCATATCCTGGCTCTCTCCAGCCCCACCACTCTTCCCACTTCTCAAGCACCACCTCGTTCTCAGGGTCCCACTTCACCAGCCTATACGGGCCACTGCCGGCCTCGTTGCCCTGGTTGAACCAGTCGGCGACCTTCGGGTCTGTAAGGTTGGAGGCTCCCGCATACTTCACTATGTTAGGGCTAAATATCCAGGCCCCATAGGAGGCCGCAGCTATATGGGCCAGGGGGGCGGGGTATTTCAGGTAGAACCTCACGGTGTAGTCGTCTAGAACCTCTATCCTATCCACGGGATCCCATATAAAGGCTGCTCCCTGGCCAAGCGCTATCGTTCTTTCTATGCTCATCTTTACAGCCTCAGCTGTGACAGGCGTCCCGTCGTGGAACTTGGCATTCTCCCTCAACCTAAACGTCCACACGGTGCCATTATCACTGCTCTCCCATTCAACGGCGAGGCCTGGTATAAGCCTATCCTCTAGGGGGTCATACCATACGAGGGGCTCGTAGACTAATGGCATCCATATTATCGAGTTTGAGAACTCCGTGCTTGGATCCGCCGTGGTCATTTCCGAGAGTGAGGCGTAGATAACTATAGTCTTCTCCTCCTTAGCCGGTGTCGGGGAAGCCTCAGCTGCCGGAGATGTCTGAGCGGGGGTAGTTGTTTCAGCTGGAGTGGTGGGCGCTGGAGACTCCTCGGGGGCCTCGCCAGGCGACGGTCTAGTGGCCAAGTAGGCTGCAACCAGTATGAGCACCATTACCAGGGCAACGGCAGCTACAAACACTGTCCTAGAAGCGCCTCTAGCCAGTATTCCCAATCATACTCGCCTCCAGCAACACTTACATAGATATTACCATTAAGGCGTCGAGATTTTTAATGGTTTCTAGCGATTCGCCACATGGCTTAAACATAAAATACGGTAACAACCGCCCCCCAGGCAGTGTCTGAGACCTGAAAGAAGAATGGCTACCCCCAGAAGACCCACTAGGGCTCCTTTTTAAAAGAGCGTTTAAGAAGTAGCAAGACTAGTAGCATGGGGTGCGCGCGGTTGGCTAAGATCCTAGTCCTCAACCCTGTCTCTACTAGCAAATGGGACGAGATCACTAGAAAACACTTGGAGAGAATAGCCAGCCCCAGGACAGAATTCGAGGTCAGAAGTCTCCGCGACGGGCCAAAAACTATCGAAACCGAGTATGACTCGATCCTAGCGGCTAGGTACGTTGTTGAGGAAGCCGTTAGGGCTGAGAGAGAGGGCTTTGATGCCATGGTGATCAACTGTTTCGACGACCCTGGCCTTCACGCATCCAGGGAAGTTGTAGACGTGCTTGTACTGGGGATCGGAGAGTCGTCGATGATGCTAGGTCTCCTACTGGGCCACAGAATAGCCGTTATATCTACAGGCAAAAGTGCCCGTTCACTCTACCATAGGAAGGCTATGGAGATGGGGATAGCTGAGAGGCTTGCCTACGCCTCCGGGATTGATGTGGGGGTTCTAGATCTCAAGGAGAAGGAGGCCGAGATCGAGGAGTTGGTAAAATCTGAGGCCCGCAAGGCCGTTGATGACTACGGGGCGGAGGTTATAGTGCTAGGATGCGGGGGGTTTATAGGGCTGCCGGAGAGGCTGAGCGAAGAGCTAGGAGTTCCGGCCATCGACGCCACAATAGTCACCTTCAAGCTGGCAGAGGCTCTAGCTGGCCTTAACCTGTCCCATAGCAAGGCCTTTCTCTACAATCCTCCCCCACACAAGCTATACGAGTGGAGTAGGGCTCTTAAAAGGATCCAGACCAGATAGGCAGAAGAGGCCAACTCTTGAGGCAGGCTCTATTGAGAAGCTCAAGCGTGATAACAGGCAAACCGCCTAAAGGCTAGAAAGCCCTCTCCAGGGAAGGTCGGGCATGGGAGGTTCTGGAATCCTAGCCAGTAGTTGGAGAGCTGGAGATACTTTTCCTCCCTTGAAACTTTTCATGGAGAAGCGTTTTAATATGACTTGGCCAGCCTGTTTTATTATTGTATTGGCTGTGCCCTTTCGTGGATCATAGTTTACAGAGGGGTGAATGCTGTGCTTAGGATTACTACTAGAGAGGATGCTGAGGATCTGGTCTTAGGTGCCACTATACTGGGGGCTGGCGGGGGAGGGGATCCGAAGGAGGGGTTGCGTATGATGGAAGCCGCCCTGAGGGCTTCCGGAGGAGTTAAAGTGATAGATGTTGGAGAGCTTCCAAGTGACGTCGTAGTGGTCTCAGCCTATTATGTGGGTACTGTAGCGCCTACCGCTGCTGCTAGGAAGAGAGTCGTCATAGAGGATCCCGTGGGTGAGGCTTTCAGTGAGATGGAGAAGCTTCTAGGCAGGAGAATCGGGGGCCTGGTAGCTACCGAGATTGGAGGCGGTAACACGCCTGTGGTATTTGAGATAGCTGCAAAAACAGGGCTACCAGTCGTTGATGGGGACTTGCTTGGGAGAGCCGCTCCTGAGCTCCACCAGTGCACAGTCCATATATATGGGTACCCCATGTATCCCTCCGTAATAGTTAGCGAGACCGGTAACGTGGTTATAGTGAGGAAATATAGCGACATAGACGACTACGAGTCTCTAGCCAGGTTCGTCTCTGTCCTTGCGGGGAGGCATGCAGCAGTGGTGGATACTCCCCTGGATAAAACGGCCCTGGAGAGGGTTCTAGTGAGGGGTACTATAGCGCTTTCGCTCAGGCTGGGGAGGGCCGTTAGAGAAGCTAGGGAGCGAGGGGAGGATCCAGTGAAGACGATAGCAAGGGTCCTAGGTGGATGGGTAATCTTTAGGGGGGTCGTTGAGTCTTACAGGTGGCGGGATGAAGGAGGCTTCCTTGTAGGAGAGTCTACCGTGAAAGGTGTCCATGAGTGGGAGGGCAGGAGGCTCAGAACCTGGATAAAGAATGAGCACATAATGTCCTGGATAGACGGGGAGCCCGCCGTGATGCCTCCAGACCTTGTCACGTTTGTGAGGCCTGACGGGGAGCCAGTTCTCAACTCAGAGATGAAAGAGGGGGACGAGGTCTACGTTATTGCAGCTCCCGCACCTAGGATCTGGAGAACCGAGAGAGGCCTCGAACTTTTTGGGCCAAGACGCTTCGGGTTCAACTATGACTACGTGCCTGTGGAAGAGCTCGTGGAGAAGCTAGGCCTCCACGCCTAGGCGTGGTGATGGGGCTTGCCTAGAGGCCTCGATATTGAGGTCGTGGAGGCTTCGCTTAAACTAGTAAGGGACGTGCTCGGTATAGGGCGGGGCCAAGAGGTTGTTATAACAGCTGATACCCTGAGCGACTGGAGAGTCGTCGAGGCGGTAGCAAGCTCTGTGAGGCTAGTTGGTGGAAAGCCTCTGGTTACATGGTATCCTGCGCCTAGCGGTGTCGGCAAGGCTGTGGACAGGGCCGTTCCCTCAAGGAGCCTCGTATCAGCGCTGAAGAGCGCCGATGCGTGGATCGAGCTTAACAAGGCGTGGCTGCTTTACTCGAGCATCTACGACGAGGTTCTAAGCGAGTCTAGGCTGAAATACATGTGCCTGGTAGGGATGGACGCGGATATGATGGTTAGAATGATCGGGCGCGTGGACGTGAAGACGCTCTACGAGTTCCAGAGGGCCCTGGCGAGGATTACTGGGGAGCAGAGGAAGATGAGGATAATGAGTCCCTCAGGCACCGACCTCTCATTTGAGAATGATCCTGAGAGGCCGGTCATAGCTGAGGGTGAAGTAGCTGGGCCTGGAGAATACATGCTCTTCGGGCAGGTTAGCTGGGCCCCTATAGAGGATAGCATTGACGGGGTAGTGGTGATAGACGGGAGCCTGTGGCCGCCAGAGGAGCTGGGACTGCTAAGAAGCCCTGTTAAACTCTATATAGAGCGTGGCAGGATAGTCGACATAGAGGGAGGAGTCGAGGCTGGGATCTTCAAATCCTGGCTCGAGAGTTTCCGTGACGATAGAATGTACTATCTAGCCCACATATCCTACGGCTGCAACCCTGGTGCACGGCTCTCGGGCAATATTCTCGAGGACGAGCGAGTATGGGGAGTAGTGGATTTCGGCTTCGGGAGCCAGGCTGAGGCCTTCAAGGGATCCCTAGGACTAGCCGCCTCTCACACTGACGGGATATGCACTCTCCCCACAGTAGCCGGAGACAAGTCTATAATCCTTGAAAACGGGGCCTACGTGCACCCTGATTTGGCAGGCTTGGCTGAAAAACTTTTAGCAAGTTATAGAGGCGAGAGCTAGGCGGGCCAGCGGGTCGCATGGGACTCGAGAACCCTAACAACGTTATCCCACGCCATCTTTCGTATATCGCTCTCACCCATACCCCTGCTTCTAAGCTCTGAGAAGAGTCTGGGTAGCATGGAAACATCCGAAAGCCCCTCCGGCGTCTCTTCTATCCCGAAGAAGTCTGTCCCCACAGCTAGCACGTCAGGCCCGAACCTTTCCCAGACGCTCATAACGTGATCTGCAAGGCTTTGAATGCTAGGCTTCTCCCCTATAGTCGAAGTTATTAAGGTGAACCCTACAACGCCTCCCGTGGCTTTTATGGCCTCGATCACGTCGTCATCCACATTCCTTGGGTGCCTGTGGACCCCGCTGTAGTTTGAATGGCTGGCTATTACAGGCATTTTGGATAGGCTAGCCACGTCTAGAGCGGTCTTCTTGCTTGCATGAGAAACGTCTAGGATCACTCCCAGATCATTTGCTATAGAGACCAGCTCCTCGCCCTCGCCAGTCAGCCCATAGTCCCTTTTGGACATGCAGGAGGCCGCGTACCTGTTATCATAGTTCCACGTTACAGTTAATGACCGGGCCCCTAAGTTGAAGAACAGCTCCAAGTCTCCGGGATCCTCGAGGACCTCGGCACCCTCTATGCTGATTAGGAACCCGATCCTTTCATCCCTCCCAGCATATTCCAAATCACCCCTTGTCTTGACCAAGAATAGGTCCTTGCCAAGAGCCCTAGCTAGCCTGTAGTATACCTTGAAGTGTTCCAGGGCCATCTGAAGCGGAGCCCTAAAGATATAGGACCTAGATATAGGCGTCGAACCCCCATAACCCCTAGACAGTGTCTCCTGGATCCTCGGATCCCAGGTTGGTATGGCAGAGAAGACTGCTGCAAAGACGAGCTTAACGCCTCCCCTCTTATACTTTGGAATATCAGCATGCCTCCCGTTAATGTCTGTCGAGAAGTCTTGGTAGCCGTGTTCTAGTACATGATAAGAGACGTCCTCGTGGAGATCGGCTATATAGGTCACCAAACCGGGTCACCACACACAGGTATCTAAAAGCCTGAAAACCGCAATTTATCGTTTCCACTCCCGCGGAAAGCCGGCAAGGCCGACAATTTACCCCGGACCCGGCCGTTTCACGGTTGAACTATTATAACCGCCCAGCCATAGATCCTCCAGGGGATGTGGTGGAATCCGGGATCTGAGCCTACGCTATGACGAAGCGTAACTTCGCCGAAACAGGACCGCTTATCCATGAGAATCCCTACCTGTGAGCTACTGTCTGGGGATACGCCGGCTCTCCTGCTTCCACCCTCTTATTCTCGCCGAATCTCTTCCTATAGCTCCTCTTCCCCACCAATACTGCCACATGGAGTAGAGCATAGTAGGGTAGTCCCAGCATTAGCATCCCCATCCCTGTGGGGTCTGGGCTTATAATGGCGCCCAGAATTAGGGAGGCCACCAGGGCGTACTTCATGTTATCACCAGAGAAATGTCTGGGCTCTAGTATGCCGCGCGAGAGAAGCAGGTAGATTACCAGGGGGATCTCGAACATGATGCCCGAAGCCACCATTATTCCTATAGCCATGGAGAAGAGTCTTTCCACGTCGGAGATCGCCACCAGTTCCCCTTCTCCAGCGGCTATCAGCGTCATTAGGAAGAGGGCTTTGAAGGCCAGGGGGATTACAACGAAATAGGCTACTAGAATGCCCAGCATGAAGAGGAGAGTAGAGGCTGCAGCCATCTTTTTTAGGACAGCCTCCTCGTGAGGGTAGAGGGCTGGCCTTATGAAGGCAAAGATCTCTCTTGCAATAAAAGGGCTGGAAGCCAGTAGACCTAAGAGAAGGGTTGACTTGAAGAGAATATTGAAGCCTGCAAAGGGGCTAAAGCTTGCAAGGCGGATCTCGTATGTCTCCCCCCTGAAAGTTATCTGCTCAGGCACCAGGTTCTCCAATATGAGATTGGGAACCACCTTCACTGCAGGCACGTAAGGGTCGATGCTTACTGGCAGGCCCGAGACAACTACCGAGGAAATAACTAGGGCTATAGCTATGCGCCTAAGCCTATACGCCAGCTCCTCCACATGGCTCCAAAAGTCTGCTTCCACGTCTCTGGGAGGCCTATCCACAATTCCCCACGCATGTAACTATGTCGATGGAAGAGGGGAAAAAGCTATCGTCACGCCTCTGCCAGGTAATCACCATAATTAGAGCCTGGGAGTTAGATAAATTTGGTCCACTCCCGAGGGGGCTTGCCGGGTTATGACCGATGGAGAAGTTGAGACTCGTGCTGGTAGAGACTGAGGGATCCGTCAATCTTGGCCTAATAGCGAGGCTGGTAGAGAACTTTGAGGTAGAAGAGTTCTACCTAGTGTCACCCAAAGCTTCTATAGATGAGGCAGAGAGGTACGCAGCTAGAGCCGCAAGGGTCCTACGGAAGGCCGTGATAGTGGCGAGGCTAGAAGAAGCGCTGGCTGAAACGAGCTTCTCTATTTGCACCTCGGCTATTTCGAGGGAAGACGATCCCCTGAGAGGTGCCGTGGATCCTGAAACCGCCGTGAGGGCTGCTATGAGCGTCAGGGGGGTCTCAGCCCTTGTCATGGGCAGGGAGAGCGTGGGGCTGACAAGGAGGGAGCTGGCCCTCTGCAATATTACCTCTAGGATACCGTCTAGCGACGCGTATCCAGAGCTCAACCTAGCCAATGCTACGGCTATTTACTTGTACGAGTTCTACAAGGCAAGGAAGGGCCCACGAGCCGCCGGGGTGGATCCCTCCGTACTGGGCATTGTGGAGAGGTATGTTGAAAAGCTGGCGAGGGAGGCTATAGGTGATGACCGTAAGAGAGAAGAGATAGCGGCTTCAATTAAGAGGCTAGCCTCGAAGTCCATAGCCAGCCAGGTAGAGGTTAAAAGCCTGGCATTCCTCCTTTCACGTATAAGTAGGAGGCTAGAGAAGTGCACCTCCTGAAGCTACTGGTGACGGGTAATCCGGGACTCGAGGATATTATGGCGCTTGAAGCCAAGGAAGAACTGGGGAACCGTTTAATCGAAGTAGTTGAGCTACCGGGAAGGGGGAGAATAATTGTAAGCCTCCGGGATTCTAGCACAGGCACTGAACCCTTTCTTAGGATGCGGAGCATCCACAATATTGTGCTCCTTCTAGCCGAGGAGCGCGTGGGCGCCTCGCGGGAAGCCCTAGATCGGATCAGGGAGGTCGTAGGAGCCTCAGAGGTTCACAGGTACCTACTCTACGGCGCTACGTTTGCAGTAGAGGCCGAGAGGCTTGGGGAGGGCCATGAGTATACCAGCCTGGACATCGCCAGAATAGTCGGTGACTCGGTGATAGACACTACTCTGAGAAAGCAGGGATGGAGGCCGAGAGTCAGGCTGAACAGCCCCCAGATAGTGGTCTATGCAGAAGTCGACAAAGACGTCTTCAGGCTGGGGATCCTGTTATCAGGGGAGCACTCCAGGCATAGGAGGGGGTACAGGATATACGATCACCCAGCTGCCCTGAAGCCCTCAATAGCTTACTCCATGCTCAGAATAGTCGGGGCCCGTGACGGCGAGACAATACTAGACCCGATGTGTGGGGGAGGCACTATAGCAGTGGAGGCCGCGCTCCTCTTCGAGAGCTCGCGCATAATATGCATCGACAAGAACCCGGGACACATCAAAGGAGCCATAGCCAACGCCACCGTGGCAGGCGTAAAAAAGAGGATAGAATTCATAGTGGGCGATGCTAGAAGGCTCCAGGACTATTTGGAAGCAGAGACTATAGACACAGTAGTGTCCAACCCGCCCTACGGCATCAGGATGGGTAGCCCATCAAGAGTCAAGAGCCTTTACGAGGACTTCATAAACTCCCTCAACAAAGTAGTCAAAAAAGGAGGAAAAGTGGCCCTCATAACAACCGAGGAAGCCACAGTAAGAGAGGCGTCCAGGAGAGCAGGCCTCAAGATAGTAGAGTCCAGGAAAGTCAGGCACGGAGACCTATGGGTCTCCATAATAACGATCCTCAAATAAATCAAAGGAACAATGCCAGATACGGCTAGAAACCTCTCCCTAACCATCTACCCGCGTTACCCTTCCTCCATTCCACACTTAACGATTCAAGTGAAAAGCAATCGGTACTCCTGGAAGCCCTATGCCTCCCATATAACGACCTACCATTAAACCGCTTTATAGACCCCTATCTAAACAAGGAGCTTGGAAGGCTCGTGGGACGACCAATTTGATGGTGTAGAGGCGTCCCGCGCCGGGTGCTTGATAAAGGAGTGTATGTGGAGAAGGAAAACTGTGAGGGCTAGGTCTTTACAAAGCGGGTTTAATGGGTTCTAGACCTTGATCACTTCTATACCGCCTAGTTTAGCGAAGTACTCTATCTTCTTCACGTGGTCACCGTAGACTAGTATTGTGTGGTTGCCGAGGCTCTTTTCGACGAGCGTGTAGGGGTTTCCGTAGACTTCCAGTTCTACCTGGGTTCTGCAAAGGTTCGGGTCGCCTATTAGGCCCCTAACTACCCTGCCCTTGCCGACCATTACCTTGTCGAGTCTTGGCCCGCCGAATCTGGCGAATGTCATTATAGCGCCTTCTTTCAGTGCGCCTCTTATGGCAACGCTTCTTTCAGTCTCATAGTAGGTCATAAGGGTCGAGGATCTGACATCAATCATTTTCGTTGGTATTGTGCAGTGGGAGAATATGACCCTATTCTCCATGATCCTGGTGAGATTGGCCATGAATCCCTGCTCCCCTGTCAATCTGTGCAGTATGAGCTTTGTTAATATGCCGTCATGGTCTACCTCGTAGTCTGTTGGTATGCCGTCGTCGCTTAGAAGAGCCACGCCCAGGTAGGGTCCCCACTCTCTCAGCGACTCGTCAAGCATGTCTCTGGCCTCCACGGCCATGGCGCTGAGTCCGTACTTTTCTGCCAGAGACTTCATGGCTAGGTATAGTCTTACAGCGTTCTCGAGCCTTTCATCGCTAACCTCTATGTTGCCAAACTCTGATTTCAGCCTCGACATAACCCTTGCAACATCGCTACTGTCAGCCTTCTTCGCTGTTTCCAGCATTTCCTCCCAAGGTATGTCCACGACTTCGACTCCAAACCTTGTCTTGACAAGCTCGGGCTCGCGCCTTATGAGGAGCCAGGGCTCAGGCTTCCCGACAAGCCCTATTCTTGACCCCTTAAGCTCTGAAATGGCCTTGTGAGCGTCGATATAGGGTGCCAAAACCTCCTCTAAATCCTCGAGCCTGGCATACTCTACAATGACGTCTCTTCCCTCATACCTGAGAGCCGCTATAGCCTCCCTAACAGAGGCTAAGGAGTTGTGGTACTGCTGCGCGAAAACTAGTGTCGGGACGCCCAGCCTGGAAGCTATGTAATAGATCATCCTATCCGTGCCACCGCTAAGAACAACGATAATAGCGCCATCAATCTTGCCAGCAAACTCCTCGGCCTGCTTTGCAGCGTCCGCATTAGTAGTTATTATGGGGGAGAGCTTCACAAAGCCGCCCCAGTTCTCGGCGAACTTTTTGATCCTCTCACCCACAGAGAATACGAACTCGACCCTATCCTTCTGCAGGGGGGAAGCCACTGTGAATATACCTATAGCCAATCTGGATCCGCCTCCATGCAGCCTTTACATTAATATTTTTAGAATATTGGCCAGCCGCTATTTATTACTTAATCAAGACGGCAAGCGAGCTATGCAGGCCAACCGCGTTGTAACTCCCAAGGCAATGCGAATAACGGGTTCCCCCTCGGAGAGTGCCTCCAGGAACTTTAACCATAATTAGAGAAAGGCCCCCCGGAACCGATAGTGTAGGGTAAGCATCGAAGAACTAAACTCGTGTTGCCGCGTGTTTTAGGTTATTTCTAGGTTATTTATTGTTTATAGCTTATACTTTATTGTTTTTGTTTTAGTATAAAGCTGTTAGTGTCATGGTATAATGGAGTTTTAAGCCCTTAGGGCTAAAGACTGTAATAACTTGGGTTTCCCCTATTTAAGCTTGTTTCGGCTGGCTTGTATTCCCGGCTAGTGGGTGTTATGGAGGGTGTTGCTTGAGTACCCGCAGAAGTTTGAGGAGTACGGTGCTATCACGATTTTTGACCTTGTTAGGGTACTCTCGATAGATGCCCTCGGCTTCAAGGGGTTTAAGGGCGTCTATGCTCTAGACTATTCACACTTAGAGGAGATAGCCAGCAAGACCGCCATAGTAGTCCCTGTTAAGAACGAGGAACTCTTTACTCTAGAGGGCGTTCTTTCCTCTATACCCCAGCTGTCACTGGTAATCCTAGTCTCAGCCTCCGCAAGGAGCCCCGTGGATAGGTACATGCACGAGACCGACCTGGCCAAGATAGTCAATTCTAGTACCAAGCGTGAGATAATAGTGATCCACCAGAAGGACCCAGCGTGGAGAGAGGCTCTGGGAGACACGCACCTCGAGGTCATGCTCTCAGAGGAAGGGGTAAGGGATGGAAAGGGGGAGGGCATGCTTCTCGGCGTCCTAATAGCGGCAGCCCTGGGCTACGACTATATAGGGTTTATAGACAGCGACAACTATGTCCCGGGGGCTGTGCACGAGTACTCCTGGATATACTATCTAGGATTCAGCTTCGCCGAGTCAGACTACAGCATGGTTAGGATAAAGTGGCCCTTCAAGGGGAAGCTAGCCTCTTCAGACATGTACTTGAGGAGAAAGGGAAGAGTCTCGATGATAACGAATTCCATAATAAATTATGCCCTTTCCCTGCATAAGAGAGTCGAGACGGACATAGTTAAGACTGCTAATAGCGGCGAACACGCCTTAACGACGAAGCTAGCACTCTCGATCAAGTGGGCAGGCGGCTTCGCCGTAGAGGCCTACCAGATAGCTTACCTCTTCAGCGCATGCTTTCTCGGGTTAAAGGACAACGAATGTAGGATCCTCCCAGGCAGGGCCAAAATACTCCAGATAGAGGCGAGGAACCCCCACATACACGCTGAGAGAGGCGAGGAACACATCAGGGAAATGATAGAGCAAAGCCTTGCAGCAGTATACCACTCACGACTGTCCACGGACGACGTTAAATCCATGATCAGGAAGGTTGGCGAAGAACACGGCATCACAGAGGAGCCCAAGAGCCCGCTGGTGTATGACCCCTACGGTATAAACACCTCCAAAGTATACTCTAAGCTCATGGCATACAGTAACCTTGCGAAACACTTCGAGTCGAGATAAACGTTAAATCGCACAAAATAGCAGGCGCTTCACAGGAGATTCTAGATGCGTGCAGGGATCGTAATAACTGATATTGACGACACTATGATGGGTCCGGGAGAGGACTTGGAAGGGATCTGCGGGTCTATCAAGGACCTACAGGGGCTTGGCTACACTATAGTCCCGGTTACCGCTAAATCAGTCTACGAGCTTGCGCGGCTCGCTCCCAGGCTTTGCTTGAACTTAGGCGACTCCCTCTTGATAGCAGAGTCTGGAGGAGCGATATACGGTGGGCCTGGCCTCCTAGAAACACCTACGGGCTCTATAAGCGTATATGGCTACGAGCTAGAGTATGAAGAGCTGGGACCCGACCTGAGCACGCTGGAGCGGGAACTGTCACCTATAGAATCCGTTTGTAACAGCGAACTAGTCAAATTCTCTAGGGCCAGCCCCTCAACCATAGCTAGGCTTACCGGATTACCCCTAGAAGCTTCTAGAGAAGCCGCTAAGAGGGTCTACATGGAGGTATATTGGAGCCCCCAGCGCTCGTGCCTAGAAAAAATGGAAGAACTAGCCCTGAGGAAGGGGATGTACGTTTTTCTAGGTAGAAGGTTCCTTCACATCGGGGGCCATAAGGGCAAGGGGTTTGCAGTGAGAAGGCTTTTATCAAATCCCTTGCTGAGAGGGTTGAGAACCATCGGCATCGGAGACAGCGAAGCCGATAAAGACTTCCTGGAGATCGTAGACACACCATTCATAATACCACACGTAGACGATAGGCTAGAGGGCAGGATTAAACATCTCAGGCTAGACAGAGCCGACTACATCGTTTCAATAGAAGCCGCGCCAAGGGGGTGGATAACGGTTGCTAACCAGATTAAACTAGAACACGTCTGAAACCTGGAACTGGCATGATTCCATGGCGTGATCCTCCCGAGAATGTCGAAAACTTTATAAATCCCGGATTATAGGTTATGTGTAAACCATGTAGGTGAGAGTATGAGCCAAACGAGATTCTAAGTATTGAGGGATCCCTTGTACCTAGGCCTTCCTTAACGCCTACCTATATCTCCCTAACTAGGCATTCTAGCGGCTCACCAGGGGCCAACATAGCACCAGTTATCCGAGCCTCCAGCAGGTCTATGGATATTCCTTGCCCAGGAGACGACAAGGAGAGTCTGCCAGCACTAGTTACAGCGTCGGGGGTGACAGCTGCATGGATTCTATAGTTGTTGTTAAACTGGGAGGATCAGTCTTGGAGTCGCCCCAGGGGTTTGCAGATTCTAGCCTGAACCTTAGTGAGAAATTCGTAGAGAACGGTGTTCTACCCATAATAGTAGTCTCCGCTATGAAGGGTGTCACAGACCTCCTCTTAGAAGCGGCCAGGGGTAGCTACAGCGCCTTGGATCACGTGGAGTCCACGTATATGGGGCTGGCCAGAGAGCTGGGTTCAACAGTCCTTGAGAGAACTATTATGGCTGAGCTAAGAGCAGCCAGAAGACTCCTTGAGGCTAGCAAAGCGCCCATTAAGCCTGAAACAATAGACGCAGTTGTTTCGCTGGGGGAGAGGCTTAGCAGGATTGCCATGGAGCATTACCTAGTCTATGCTGGGTTGAGAGGCGTAGGGTTCGATGCAAGGTCACTAATAGTGACTAATAGGATGCATGGAGACGCGCTGATAATAGAGGGGATCACCAGAAACAGGGTCCAAGTACTATTGAAGGCGGCAAGCAAGGGGCTAGTCCCCGTTATTGAGGGCTTCGTGGGTTCCACACCTGAGGGTGCTGCTACGACTCTTGGACGTGGCGGGTCAGACTATACAGCCACGGTTCTTGCGAAGCTCCTAAGACTCAAGGAAGTATACCTGGTATCCGACGTAGACGGGGTGTACTCCATAGATCCTTCAATAGATAGAGAAGCCGTGCTGGTCCCCAGGCTCTCTCTCCGCGAGGCCATGGCAGCCTCAGCTTTCAGAGTTAAAGGCTTCAACAGGAAAACCTTTCTACCACTACAGGGTACAAGCATCATAGTCAATGTTGGCTCGTGGAACAAGTTTGGAACCCGTATCAGCGGTTTGCATGGTCATGGCAAGGGCAAGGGGCTTAAGATACTCGCGCACAAATCCACGCGCAAGGGAGCACGCATAGGAGTTATAGGCTGCACGGCCAAAGCCTCTGATGTTAAGAGGATCCTTGAAATTACCGATAGCGAGGGCTTCTCTGTCGACCAAGTAGTTTACAGCTCGGGCAGCCCCCTAACAAGCATCCTCGTCTCAGCTAGGCACTATAGTAAGTCTCTGGAGCCGCTGCTTCGCAGGATCCACCGGGAAGTGCTTCTACGGGGCTCGTCAAGGGGGTGACCGCTATGGATAAACTGAGAGTAGCTATTCTAGGCGCCACTGGCGTCGTGGGCCAGAGGCTCGTATCCCTACTCCACAGGCACCCCTGGTTCGAGATCGGAGGCCTCTACTCTTCAGAGCGCCACCATGGGAGAAGGTACGGCGATGTGGTTGAGTGGATCCTCGAAGAGGAGATCCCGGAGAGCATGGCTGATTCAAGGGTGTACAGGGTAGATCCTGAAGCACTCTCACCGAGAGAATACAGCCTGGTCTTTTCGGCTCTCCCCTCAGAAATAGCCCAAGCAATGGAACCAGAGCTCGCTAGAAAAGGCCTAATAGTAGTTTCAAACTCTAGCCCTTACAGGCTGGACAGCGACATACCTCTCCTGGTTCCCGAAGTTAACCCTGACCACGTGTCCCTAGCTAGCCTCCAAGAGAAGAGAGGATGGCGGGGCAGGATCTACAAGGTGCCTAACTGCACGACCATTATTCTCTCGATGACTTTAAAGCCCCTGCTCGACGAGTTCGGGCTCTCGAGAGTCGTAGTTTCATCCATGCAGGCAGTCTCAGGCGCCGGCCTCAGGGGAGTCCCCTCTCTGCGCATTCTGGACAATCTCGTACCCTTCATTGAAGGGGAAGAGGAGAAGGTCGAGACCGAGACCTTGAAGATACTAGGCGCCATTGAAGGGAACCGTGTCAGGGATCCCGGCTTTAGGGTCACTGCAAGCACCCATAGGGTGCCTGTACTGGAGGGCCACACGCTGGCCATCTTCGTGGAAACCAGGAAAGAGGCTGACCCGATAGAAGTCGCTAGGGTCATGGAGGACTTTAAACCCTCGTATCTAGGCAAGAGCCTGCCATCTGCGCCTTCCAGGCCGTTAAAGGTCAGGAGGGAAGAGGACAGGCCGCAGCCCCGCCTCGACAGGATGGAAGGGAAGGGTATGACTGTTGTTGTTGGAAGGATTAGAAAAGACAAGGCACTGGGTGGGGTGAAGTATGTTGCTATGGGTAGTAACACTATAAGGGGTGCCGCTGGAAACGCCGTGCTTATAGCTGAGCTCCTAGTATCAGGCCTTAATAGCTTCAGCGCTTAACCCTGCGTTATTACGGCGATCCTTGGGACGGGTTCAGGTAGTCCTGGGGGGAAACTGGTACATGTTTCGGCTCTAAGACGCTGTAGCTGTAAAGATTCTAGGCCCGTGTAGTAAGCGTTTCCATAGTGTCAACCCTAGTTTACCTAACCATTCCCGGCTAGGTTTAATAATTCGCTCGAGCACTACTAATAAGTGGAGGCTTTTGATCCTTGGCACTGCCCAGTGAGGTGTCCTGCGTGCATGGGCCTCGTTCTCCTCTATTCGTGGGCGTCCGGGTTTCCAGGGTTTTCTCTAGTAACCCGTTTTGCGTTGATCCACAGACGCTCCTTACCAGGCTTAGGAAGCTTTTTGTCGCTGAAAGGAAGCGTGTAGCCTATGCTTGCCGCGAGGGCAGGCTTCTAGGAGTCATTGATAGGAGGCACGCGCTTATGGTTTCGAGTAGAAAGACCATGGCCTCGGTTGCCACTGTCATGGAGGAACCCTTCATAGTGTTTAGCCCCGAGGAATCGCTTGAGAGGGCTCTTAACGTCATGATCGATGCCGATACGTGGTATGCACCAGTGGTAGACGGGGACCGCCTAGCCGGGTCTCTGGGTCTTGAAGACGCTATAAGATTCGCCGTTGAAAGCGATCCAGGGGCCCTGGAAAGGGTTGAGGCTAGAAGCGTGATGACCCGCGATCCTTTGGCAGCTAGTAAGGATGACTACGTCTCGAAGATTTGGAGGTACATGGTTGAGAAGAGCTTTGCAGGGCTTCCCGTGGTCAACGAGAAGGGCAGGCTGATAGGCATAATAACACAGTATGACCTGCTTAAGAAGGGCTATACCAGGATCGAGCTAGAGTCCTCCTCGGGCCCGCGCAAGGGGCCCCGGGTCAGCGAGGCTATGAACTCCTCCCCCATATACGCGTATCCCTGGTCGAGCCTCCTGGAAGTAGCCAGGATCATCGTTGAAAGAGACGTGGGGAGGGTCCCGATAGTAGATGCTGAGAGAAGCTTGGTGGGTATAATAGATAGGGAAGACATCGTGCGTGCTCTTCTCCGGGGTGGCCGCGGGTGAGGGCCTCAAGGAAGCCCCCGGCCAAGATAACTCCGCGCAAAAACGTTTTTACGCATGCAATGGCGGGCATTGAAGGGTATAGAAGGCTGAGGGCCGATGGAACCCCTAACTGGGCCCAGCGTCTTCCGGAGAAGATCGGCGAGGCAGGCCTCATAGCTTCCAGACCCCCCATAATGGTGTCCTCCACTGCCCCCATAATGGAGGCTATAGAAGCCATCACTAGGAACAGGGTCAGGGGCCTCATAGTGTCTTCCGGTCCACTGATCCACGGCGTTGTAACGGCAAACGACCTAGTCAACTACCTTGGGGGAGGAAGCTACTACAACGTGGCCCTTGAAAGGCACGGGGGTAACATATATAGGGCGCTCACGAGGGAGAAAGTAGCCACCATCTCCTCCACCAGGTTTCCCGTGATCGGCTCCAATGAACCCCTCTCGAGAGCCGTAGAGCTAATATTGGCCTCGAGAGCCGGGTTCCTGATCGTAGTCAACAATGGGAAGCCCTATGGAGTGCTAACGGAGAGGGATTTGATAAGGCATTTATCTGGGAAAAGGGTTGGGATCAGCGTGGAACAAGCCATGACGACGCCCGTGTTCTATGTAGAGGAGAGAGATACCATGAAAAAGGCTGCAGAGCTTCTGACAAGGTACGGTATCCGGCGCCTCCCGGTAGTCTCCAGCAGTGGAGAGGTAGAGGGCATACTGACGGCTAGGAGTTACCTGGAGTACTATGGCAGCCATAAGGTTTTCAGCGAATTAGGCGATACCAGCCTGGAGAAGGTTCTCGGCAAACCAATCTCTACACTAGACCTGGAGGAGGCCATGTATGCGGAGACCGGTATGGATGTGGGTGACGCCGTAGACGTGATGGTTAAGACTGGGACAAGTAGCCTGTTAGTAGTCGATGACGAATATAACGTAGTAGGGATCCTCACGGAAAGAGACGCCTTAATAGCCATGCTGGCCTAAAGGGGTGTGTCTGGGATGGTGCCCCGTGTCTCATCCTACATGTCTTCACCTGTCTACGTGGTGCGCCCTGAGGACTCCCTTGCCTACGCCAGGAACCTAATGCTGAAAAGGGGTATAGGTAGGCTTGTAGTTGTTGGAGATGGCTACGAGCCCGTGGGCATAATAACCTACACAGACATAGCGAGGGCCCTGATGGAGGTTTTCCCTGAGAGGCCAATAGAGAGTATACTCGTTGAGGAAGTAATGACCGAGAACCCGATAACTATAACGAGTACCAGAGGCCTGAACACGGCTGCACACGTCATGCTAAAGCACAAGATTAGCGGCCTCCCAGTGATCGATAGGAGCGGTTCTCTAATAGGAATCATAACCAAGACCGACATAGTACGGGCCTTCAGCGAGAGGTACAAGGGGGTCTACAAGGTTGCAGACATAGCTAGGAAGGGAGCGACCACGGCAAAGCCGGGACACAGCATTAGGCACATATTAAACCTGTCACTACTGGATCCTGCCGGCAAGGTTGTCATAGTAGATGAAGAAGGTAAACCCATAGGCATAATTGCTAGGAGAGACCTAGCATTTCTGAGGTGGACCCCCGAGCTAGCAGCCAGGAAGGGAAGAGAAGCCTATGTAAAAAGGAAGATAGTCGACCCAGGCAGGGACAGGCTCGTAGCATACAGGGTATACTCCATACCCCTAGCAAACGACATAATGACAGAGGATCCCCTAACCGTGAAGCCCGACGACGATGCTGCACTAGCTGCAGGATTAATGGTCAAGGAAGGCATAGGAGCACTACCAGTAACCAGCGAAAAAGGAGTGCTAATGGGTATAGTAACCAAGAACGAAATACTCCAAGCAGTCATAACCGGGTCGAAACACTAGGTTTCTTACAAGGCCGCCCCAAGCCTAGCAACACCTATCCCTTCTTCTTAAGCGATAAAACCTTGAAGCCAATACTTCTCGACGCCAAACTTTCCCTCCAGACTGCATCGTATCCCTTGATCCGGGCCAGCTCGGCTAGTAGCCTCATGCCAAGCTCGTATTTGAGCTTTGAAGTCTCGAAAACGCTTCTAGTCACGTAGTCCTTAAAGGGTATAGCGGCACTTCTAGCCCTTTCCAGGTCCCTCGTGGCCAGGGAGCCAAAGCCTATCATTCTAACCTCCCTAGCCCCCAGGCCCATCGAAACAATGGCTGCCCTATCCCCATCTGTGTAGCCGCCCAGCGAAAGGACGCAACCTATGGAGTCCACCTGGCTAGTATACAGAACAGGCACCAAGCCCCCGCCGGCCATGGAGGCTAGCGGGATCCTGTAGTGGTTATCCCCGTGAACGTGGACCAGGAGGTAACGCGTGGAGCCAGCCATACTGGCTATGGAGAGGAGTGACGAGTCCAAGTCGCTGGTAACATAGAGCGCTTTGAGCCCACCTGCAACCAATGCTATATGGCCTCCCTCGGGGGCAGCTAGTTCATCGCACTCCTCGACCAGACTCTCCACGTCGTCTGAAACGAGGGCCTTGGGCCCTATGACGCACACCACGGCTCCTTCAATCCTCTCCCTGAGATCAGCCACATGTGTACACTCGCGAGAGCAGTCTATCTCCAGGGCTACTCTGGAGGCTGAGAGGGCCTCAGCGTGTCTAGGATGCCCCATTACTGGCTCTACCAGCCTGTGGTATAGGAGAATAGAAGCCCTAGCCCAGTCCAAGAGCCTTCTCAATTCCCTGCAGGATGGATAGTGCGACCCTAGCATACTTCTCTTCACCAGGCGATGACCTCTTCACGCACCAATAAAGCCACCTGGCATACTCCAGCGATTCCTTCCCGATCACGCCTGCCTCGGCCTTGGTCTTAAGGATTAAAAGCTCCACAAGACACCCGTACGTTCTAGAATACACGAGGAGGCTGGAAGACAGGTTCCTGAACTCCCTACAGTAATAGAAGTCGGCCCCGCCAGAAGTCCTCTCATACACAGCCGTGCACGAAAACCACGAGCCAAGGCTGGGCTCTACACGGGGACAAGAACCCTCCCAGGCCAAAAGCCTCTCCAAGGAGTGCCCAACACTCTCGACGAACAACAAGGGATCCAGCGGCGACAGGAGATAAATGAGGCCGCCCCTCCTAGCAAGTATTCCATGAAGCCCTGTACCCTCGAAAACCCTGAAACTAGGCCTCTCCCCAAACAAGACACCCAAAGGCATAGAGTAGGGCCTACCACCACAAGGAAACGCTATAAACTCGTAATAAACCCCCCTAGCAAAGCCCATACCAAGCAGCCCCGCGCCAACACCAGCCAAGCCACAAACTATACACGGCAGGGCATAAATTTAAGGAACCACACCCCTAAGAGGCAAGCAGGAGATAACAACGGAAAAAGGAATCAAGCATACCTCCTAAGTTCCCGTGAAAGGGGGGCTAGATCCTGGGCACAAGCTAACCAGCCAACGCGTAATAGAAATACAGCAACTCGTCTTTACACCTAAATTATTTTTAAGCCTAAATAGAACACATAAGCCTAGACGCCGCACACGATAGAACTGAAAAGCGACCTTAAAGCTTTCAGACCCAACATAGCCTCAATGACGGGGCAGATTCATAGAAACCATTGTCGACAACAGCTACAGGACTAGACCGGGCATAACTTTCTACGATAGAAAAAGAGCTTGAAGCGCTAGACAGATCGATACGCGCCTATACAGTAACCATTGTGCATGATCCGTGCAACGTGGGTGAAAGCAAGCTCGTACACTACGGGGGGAGGAAACAGACCAGGCACCAGGCTATCGCTTCCAGCATATTGGCTACAAACATAGGCAAGGTGCTAGGGAGGCCCCGCTAGAGCTTGATTCAGGCCGGGACGTGTCTATCCTCGTTTTCGCTTTCTTCCTGGTGTCTGCGTGCGTATCTAAGCCATAGCTTGACGTACCTATCCGCTATCTTCTCCAGCCTGCTGAGGATGTTGCTGGGAACGAGGCCTGGGTGCTTCTCGTTGATGCGCTCAAGCGTTACCAGGAGCTCGTACACGAGCACCACTCCCTCCCCCCTCTTACTCTCCAGCTCCCTCTCCGTGACTACAACAGCCACACGCACCAGCCTGTCCCAGTTGACGCGGCGCTCCCTTATTATGGCGGCTATGTCGTCGAGATCCCTCTCCCTCTCGGTGAGCGCCTTGTAGAGTATGATTGACTCGTTCGGGAGGAGTAAAGCGTCGAGGTTGCCGAAGACCCCGAGCCGCTCAGACCCCTCCCTGAGCTCCTCGTACAAACGTAGCTTTATGAACTTGCCCACGTCCACGTCCACGCAGTCCATTGTTACTGGGTTGGCGAAGCGGAGACTGCTCTCCCGGTAGAAGCCCAGGGACCTGAGCGCCTCGGCCAGAGCATTGTAGGAGTCCTGGTCCTCGACTATTATGTCCACGTCCACGGTTGAATCCTTTATGCCGCGCAGGGTTAGAGCCGCCCCGCCGAGAATGTAGACTCTCACGGGTCTTCTAAGAGCCCGGCCAATGCTCTCCAGTAGCTCCGTTATCTCTGCCCTGTGCTTCCTCCTAGTGTTTGGCGGCCCGCTCATCTAGCCTGACCTCTACGAGCCCCTCCAGGTTTAGCGGTATCTCCACCTTCCTGTCCACGTAGATCACGGGCCTCACCGCTCTTACCCTCTCGTCCCCCCACCACACCCTATTCCTGACGCCCCTCTCCTCCAGTAGCCTCGTAGCCCTGTAGAGTAGGGCCTCCATGAGTACCTCATATAGCCTGGCTCCCAGCCCCGTCAGGTGGTAGCGCCTCACGCCCCCGTCGTCGATGACGTTCACGAACCCGTGCTCCACGAGCCAGCCTAGGCGCCTGTA
Source organism: Desulfurococcales archaeon (assembly GCA_015521705.1). Lineage (GTDB taxonomy): Archaea > Thermoproteota > Thermoprotei_A > Sulfolobales > Acidilobaceae > S141-84. Next base: position 7,892 of record WANR01000019.1, on the reverse strand, counting down.
GAGGGTGCTCGGGTTATGGCCCAGCTTGACTAGGTCGTACACGGACTTGGCTACCACCAGGTCGTCCAGCAACCTGGCAAGCCCGGCCACGTCAAGCACCAACACAGCCACACCCACCAACCACCAGGCACGCCAGCCCTAATAACCTTTACACAACCATGTAAAGAAAACTCCATGGGCACCCGCATTTAAAGTATCACGGCACCACCTACCAGTAGCGAGGTGCACGCTGTGGACGTGGAGCGTGCCAGCGGCAGGGCCGCTAGCCACCACCAGCTTCACCCTACTACAATCCTGGTCTCGGAGATACTCTCCGGGCTCGGCCTCAGGGTCTTCGTCATAGGAGCGCGCAACATCATAATGCATGGGATCGACCTTGGGAGGGAGACTAGGGACTGGGACTTGACGATAGACAAGCCGTTCACGCCGGAGCTACGGGACGCGATAACAAGGGCTCTACGCTCCCATGGCTTCAAGGTTCAATGGAGGAAGTGGGGACTCCTCGTCGAGGACGACACCCACATCGACATAAACTATGCTCCGCTGATCCTGGACGAGGAGTTCATCCGTAGGAGCGTCGCGGTGTCCGGGAGCATACTGCTAGCTTCTATAGAGGACGTTCTGGTGCTCAAGCTGATGTCCGGAGAGAGGAGGGACATAGAGGATCTCAAGAAGGTGATACGACAAGCATGGAACCGCATTGACAGGGCATACCTGCGGCGGCGCGTGGAGCAGGCCGGGCTTGCGAGGGAGCTGGAGAAGATACTCCGGAGAGTCGGAGCAAGGCCCTAGCCGTGCCCGAGCTGTATTCTAGCCCTGTAGGTTCCATCTGTTATGGTCACGTGCCGCTTGCCCCGGTAGACCCTGAGCTTCCTCCTCCTAGCCTCTGCTATTACGGCTTCCAGGTCCCTGCATTCCAGCTGTATGTACGGTGGGTGGTAGTCTATCTTGAGTAGGTGCCCTGCCTCCACGGCCCTCCTAGTGTACCCCGTGGGCTCGCATCGCTCCAGGAGGAACCCCATGTACCCGGGCACGGCGATCCCAGGCACTAACCTAACCATCTCCTCGCCAGGCAACACGGTTCACCTAGCAAGGTGTCCAGTTTCCGTTCCCCGTCCCTGGGTCATTGCGGGGTCTTGCCTGGGACGGGTTGTGCCTCGTTCCCGCGCTTCAATGTGGCTACAAGCCGCTCCACGCGGGGGTCATGGGCACCCTTCGGGGCGAACGGCACGCGCCCCACATCTAGGCCCTTCTCCGGGGTAGAGGAGGCCTCACAGACCCATAAAAACCTTTACCCTAGAAACTGTAGCAGACCCTACCACAGCCGATTACCCTTCAGTTCTATTTAATCGGGATGGCTGTTTTCTCATGGATCCTGTACGTGTTCCGGGAGCTTAATTATGTTTACCGAGTGAGCGGCTGTGTGCTCTTGTACTATGGGCTTTTACTGCCCATTATTCATTAGGTGCTACCGGACTGTCTCGTTTATAGGTGTACGGGCCGTGGAGCGCAACCTAGGGGCGCTACTCGGGCCAGCTGGGAGGAGGCTCTGGGAAGCGAGCTACCACTACGCCCTGGTGAGGAAGCAGTACAGACTGGAGGACGTTATAGGAGCCGCCAGGGACGCTCTACTGGATCGGAGGTGAATACGACTGATGGCTACTGGAGTGGATGCTAGCCGCCTGCCCGCGGAGGAGGCCGGTATGAGGGCCGAGCCTCGCTACTGGCTCCCCCTCATGGTGGACGCATACGAGGCTCTCAAGGAGCTGGCCAAGCGGTACGGAGCGGAGCTGGTCGTGGCCGGGGCTGGAGCGTACTCCCTGCACGTGGAGCCCGACACGACCAGGCATGTAGACCTCGTGCTATCCAGTCCTCTAGGTGTCCAGGTCTTAGTAGAGCTACTGGACGGTTTGAGGAAGCACTTGGAGGGTAGTGGCTACAGGGTTGTTGGTGCCCGGGTACAGCATGGCCGGGCCCCGGAGGACTGGGTGGCGCAGTTGTTCGTGGCCGTGGCTCCGGGCCTGGTCGTCGCGGTGGAGGTGTTCAACCTCCTAGCAGTTAGACCTCTATCGCTCTACGAAACCGTGGAGACCCGCCACGCGGGTAGGGCTCTGAGGGTTCTGTCCCTGGAGTCGTGGGTGGCCAGCAAGCTAGCAGACCCTAACGGTGTGGATGCGTGGAACGTTCGGAGGATGGAGCGTGCTGTTGATAGAGGACTGGACAAGGGCAGGCTCTACGGGGTACTGGCGGGCCTCGGGATGCACGAGACTGTGAGGTTAAATGCTCGTAGCGTGCTGGAGAGGACTGCTAGCGGGAGGCTGAGGGAGCTACTCTCCGCGCTGGCCTAGGTGGGAGGACGTGATGGGGCGGGAGAAGCGGTTGGCCGCGGCGGCTATGTACATGGTTGACCAGAGGAGCGAGGAGGATGTGATGCGTGACATGGAGCGGCTGGTGGGCCGGGGGGAGGCTGAGAGGATAGCATCGCTGGTCTGGAGGATAGCGTTCGGGGAAGGATATAACCTAGACGAGTGGGCCGGGCTACTCGGGAGCCTCACGCTACTGAGCCCGTGGGAGTGCGTGTGGAGGTTCCAGGAGCTAGTAGAGAGGGGGCTGAGGAGGAGGCACGAGGCGGAGCCGGCAGAACTAGGCGACAGAGAAGTGCTCAGAGCCGCGTGCAAGCGCATGGCCACGGGCTGATCCTCCGACTCAGCTACTGGTCAGCCCCGTTAATTAGCGCTTGTGCCCCTGGTAATCATGGCTTGGAGGCGGGTCACGCGTGCCCGTGGGCACCGAGGCGGGGAGCATTGCTGACGACGAGGAGAGTCGTGAGTATGTTGTGCGGTTGCTGGAGAGGAGGGCTAGGAACGCTCTAGCCAGGGCCGAGAGGAGCCTGGAGCACGGCGACTACGATGGAGCCGTATTCGACGCAGAGCAGGCAGTCCAGCTGTACCTCGAATCCGTGATACTAGAACACACGGGAGCCACGCCTCACACCCACAACATAAGGAGGCTCCTCCACGTGGTAGGACGGCTCCTCGGGTTCGCGGACGAAGTGCGGGAGTTCGTGGCGAGGAACAGGTTCAAGCTACACACTCTAGAAGACGCGTACTACTCGTCAAGATACCTCCCCAAGGAGTTCACTAGGGAGGACGCCTCGGAGCTGGTGGGCTTGGCGAGGGAGGTGATAGGGCTTGTCGAGTCTAGAAGAGCTCGTAGACCTACTGGCAAGGAGGATTAGCGCCGCGGAAGCCCTCAGTAGGGTAAGGGCCGTGGCCGACGCTATGGGTTGTAGGGCACACCTGATCGGTAGCCACGCCGGGGGGAGGGCTGTGCAGGCGAGCGACATAGACATACTCGTGGTCTACCGGGAACTGCCGGCCTCGATGCTTGAGAGGGGCAGGATGAAGGCCGAGATACTGGAGAAGGCTGGGATCCCGGTAGAGGAGGACGTGCACATAGAGCTGGTCGGAGAGAGGGATGCATGGTTCTACCTGGAAAGGTCAGCTATCTAGTGAACCTACAGTAGTTTCTCCACCTTCGCGTGCCTAGCCAGCTCCGGTAGCCCGCGCCTAGGCACCAGGTAGACCCAGGGCGCCACCCTGGCTCCCCCAAGCCTCTTCAGGAGCCCTCCCACGCGGTACGTCCTGCCCTTGACCGTGACACGCCTACCCTCCAGCAAGGCTCTGAGCCTCTCCCGCCCAACCCTATCCTTGGGAGGCACCACCCTGACCAGGACTGGTCTCTCCAGGCTCAGCACCTGTTGCGCGTACAGTATTCCCTTGTAGAGCACGGCCTCCCAGGCATAAGCACTATCCTCCTCCACGGCCCGTGGGATCTCTGAGTCTACCCTAGCGTCCCTTAGGGCCCTAGCCAGCGCCTCCGGCCCCAATGCTACCTTGCTTTTCACCATATATACGTGCATGGCGGCGGCCAGCCTATAGTCTAGGAGGCTCCTAGCCGCCAGGAAGAGGGCAAGATACCTCCTCTCACTCTCACTAAGCCCGCCAGCCCACCCGGGTAGCTCGACGCATACCGTGCAGTCACAGCCGGGCTCGTCTATGCACAGCGTCCACCCGCTAAGGGCGGGCACCAGGGAGCCTAGGTCAAGCCTCACACCACTCCACCTCCCCGCTTGTTGAAGACATTTCCCCGATGAAGTCCTCGACTCTCCTCCTCGCGACACAGGATTTTCTGCCTGGCGCATATAAAGCTACGCTATCACAGTCCCCGGAGACTCCACTCCTAATGAGTGGTGGTTCCCGTGTTTCTAGGTGGCGCTTATAAGTTTTAGTGTTTATCACCTCTAGTGGTGGCTCCAGACTCCATGCTTCCCGGAACCGCTCCCAGGGAGTGGGCCGGCCGGATAAGCTATAGAATTGAAGGAGTTTAGAGAGGAATGAGAACTGGAGGTGCCTGCTGTGGGGCTATCACCCATGGAGAAGGAGAGGCTGTTAAAGGCCCTGGAGGAGGACAGGGAGTTCCGCTACGCTCTGATGGGCTTGCTGGGCTACAGGGAGGTCTTGGAAAGGACGGCAAGGCTGGAAGAGCGAATGATGAAGCTAGAGGAGCGCTTTGCAGACCTAGAGGATCGGTTCCTGAAGCTAGAGGAGAGAGTAGCAAAGCTAGAGGAAAGATTCGCGGAGCTCGCTGAGAGACAGCAGAAGCTTGATGAGCGCATGGCTAGGCTGGAGAGTGAGATGATTGAGACTAGGAGGGTTGTAACCGTCATAGCTCACAGGTTCGGAGTGTTATCGGAGGCTGGGCTGAGGGAGGCTCTGAAGTATGTAGTCCAGGAAGTACTGGGAGCCGCTACTGTCGAGAGGAAGGTGTTTAGGGACGATGAAGGCATCGTCTACGGCCACTCAACCAATGTGGAGATAGACGTGGTTGTCAGGGACAGAGAGCACATACTGGTAGAGGTCAAGTCTAGGGTCTCGCGAGGCGACCTAGCAGAACTATACAGGATAGGCCAGGTCTACGAGAAGAAGTATGGAGTCAAGCCGAGGCTCCTAATGATAGGCGGCTTCATAGACCCAGAAGCATACACCACAGCCCACAAGCTAAAAATAGACCTGAAACCAATAACCAGGACAGAATAGCAATAAAGTGCAAAGAAGTCATTCAGGTTTGGCGGGGACTTGGGTGTGGCCGCTAGGACCGCTGAGGATGCCTCTTTCGTGGAGTTTCACAGGGACAAGGATGGGGGGCCAGGGTTCAGAGAATACTTGAAGGTCGTCAAGAAGATACAGGAGAAGCTACTCAAGATGAGCTAGGCTTCCACCTTCTCAGGCTCGCCTACCCTCGACTTTCTCGCCGCGTAGCCTCAGCCCTGACAGTAGAATGTAGGCGATCGGGTCGAGCTCTCCGTTGTACTCCTCCACCACTTTCCTCAGGTCGCCTATGTTGTAGCCCTCGCTTCCACCCATAGCCCCTATAATCAGTAATACTTGCTCGTATATGTTGGCCGGCACCTCGGGGTTCTCCGATAGTATTGACTGGTTCCTCTCCTGGGACACCTCCACCAGGGCCGCTATGATCCTCCTCCAACACACTCACCCCCACCTATATAGTAGGTCCCCCTTATAAGTGGATCCCTGAAACAAAGCCCGAGATATGGTTTGGGTAGATGTCTTGAAAAACATTTAATAGTAGCCCTACATAATACAAGGTTTCTGGAAAAGTGCTCCAGCGTGCCATGCATAATTGGGGGTTGAACGGTTTGTCCCTTATAGTGGAGTTTCCCGAGAAATACGCGGGTAAGTTTGTGGCCCGCATAAGGGAGAAGATCATAGCGTGGGGTGACACTATAGAAGAAGTTATCGGGAAAGTTAAGGGTAAGGGCTTAGACCCGAGAGAAGTCGTGATAGACTATGTACCAGAGGAGGAAATAATACTAATAGTCTAACGCCTCTCTACGGCTCGTCCTTACACAATTCTATAATCCTTTCTTTATAGTTTATTATTAGTTTCAGAGAATTGAGCACATCCCAGCCGAGAACGCTAGGCCTAGCCATGAGCGCTTTATGGCCATGGAGTCTCATAATCTTCCTAGCAGAGTCAGGATCTTCGCACCTAATACTATCGAGTTCTATCGTGATAGGCCGCCTAGCCTCGCCCGGAACCCGAGGAGTATCTAATAGTTCGAGACGTATAGGCCCCCTCAGTACTACGGCCTTCTCAACGCCGCCAAGCCCTATAACGTCTACCTTGCGCTTGCCCCTAAGCTTATTAATGATCCTTAAAACCAGCAAATCCTTATAGGCTATGAAAGTAGTGCTGGCCCCTGTATCCACGAGGAAATCAATAGTGCCTATAAACTCGTCGTTAAGATAGAGCCTAACCGTAACCTGGGGATACTCCACTCTAGCACCTATAAACCGTTTAAAGCCGCCACGAATACAATGCTCAGCCATACTCCTTGGCACCACTCAACACTACGCTCAATCTCAAGCTAGTGGACTATCTCTTCATCTCTGCCTCCACCCAATACCTTATATAAAACTTATGCTGTGTCCCCCGTGCAGTGTTCTTCTTTCTCTTATCCTTACCTTGATTGCGTGGCCTCCCCTAACTATAGGCCCTGTCACGTATGCTACTCCATCTGGTAATAGCGGTATTTCCTCTAGCTCCTCCTTAGTGAGTGGAGCGAATTGTTTAACGTATTCGAGGTCTGTGCCCTTTAAGCGAAAGATTATATGCGTGTTAGCCACATTTATAGCGTCCCTATGTATACCCGCAGGCCTCTGAGAGACCAATATAACTCCTACCCCTATGTGCCTAGCTCCCCTTATAAGGTCTCTTACTAGGACTGAGGAGGGGGTTTCTTCGCTACTTACATAATTATGGGCCTCCTCTAGCACTATCGCTGTAGAGGGTATAAGATTCCTCTTTCTAGCCCTTACTATCTCGCCTAGGATATTTGCTACCACTAGGGTTCTCAGGGAAGCTTCTTCAACATCGGATAGGTCGATAGGCGTAGAGTGCGATAAGGCGGATATACGAGGGGTACCTTTCATCGCTAGGCTATGTGTGTTTAAGGCGTTCTCTAAAGCTATATATAAGCACGGTGTTTGTCTCAGTTACAAGGAAATCCTGGAATACTACAAGAGGGGTTCTAAGGGCCACCTCTCCAGGGTTCTTAAGCACCTAGAGAGTGTTGGTCTAATAGAGAGGAGGGATAATGTATTCTGTGTAAGCCCGATTGCCTTGAAACTATTGGATCCGGACCCACCTTGTCCCATACTTTTCCTTGCAGGTGGCGATACCGCCCTCAAGGTTGCCGTGGAATCCGGTGTCAGACCTTTGAACTGGCTATTATCGGCGGGTAGGTACTGGGGCGGAGGAGTATTCAGAGGATTTGAGAATGACGTAGCACTAGTTAGAAGACTGGGGGGAATCCTGTTTATCGATAGCGGGGCCCAGCAGTTCTACTCCAAGTTCCACGGGCTCGTGTACCCCTATACAGTTAGTCAGTACTTGGACCTAGCATTAAGAATAGGAGCTAACCTAGTTGCTACCCTAGATCTTCCCTTAGACATTTTGACTCCGAGAGGACTCTCCGTGGAGCGTGGGATCCAGCTGACAGCCGAGCTGGGCGCGGAGGTTGTTGCTACGGCTGAGAAGCTGGGCATTGAGGATAGAGTGGTCCCCGTACTCCAAGGCTACGATGATCCCTCACAATGGCTGGAGAACCTAGACCTCTACAAGGAGCATGGGATCACGCCAGCTAAGTTCAAGCTCTGGGCAGAAACATTGGATTGTAGCTTTCTGTGTCAAATAGTGTCTTTCTATGCCTCTTAGGGCTGTGAGGTGCGCCGATGCTGTATGTCTGTCTAAACCATATAACCCCCTGAAGGCTATTAAGCCTATTTGGTGACCTCGGGGTTCCCGAG
>WANR01000018.1 GCA_015521705.1 Desulfurococcales archaeon | reverse complement strand
TAGTATTATTGCGTCATGCCTGCGAGGGGTATTTGTCTTAGAGCTACTATTATTGTCATGAGTGATACTAGAGTTAGAATGATTGAGTGCGTGAAGCCTGCTGCAAGACTCTGATCCTTTATCTTGCCAACGACCATTCCCATTAACCATGAGTTGAATATAGCGCCCACTGAGAGGTATAGCGCTACTCTTGCTAGCTCCTCTGCTGAGAGAGAGCCAGCTCCTGGGGTCGGGCCTCCCACAGTCTCTATTGTCCTGGCGGCGAAGCCTAGGACCATTATGCTGGCTGCTGATACCAGTATTGCTCCCATGTATGGCATTACCATGTAGGTTCTAAGCCTTCTCTTTAGCTCCCTGTCCAGCTCTACTAGGTTGTGAGCATACCTTGCCAGGGTTTCTAGGACTTCCGGGCCGCCTCCCCCGTACTCTATCGAGTCAGAGAGGAACCTCATGTTTGCAACAAGTAGCCAGTCTCTTAGCCCCCTGAGGGCGCTTCTGAGCGCTTCCTCCACGCTAAGCCCCAGACTTAGGGCTGTGGCTAGTTTCTTGACAACCCTGTTAAGAGGCCCGTAGTCCCTTGAGGCTATGGCTATTATGCTTCTTTCGGGGCTTAGCCCCGTCTTTCTAATCTCGGCCAGGTCTCTCAGGAAGGAAGACGTGGCCTCGGCCATGCCCTTGACTTTTCTCTTCTCAGCAGTATACATTATAGCTGGTGGAATGCTCATAGCTAGCAGGGTCAGGGCTAGGCCTAGGGAGTAGCCCACTATTCCGAGATACGATAGCTCTACCCCTTCTAGTATCGAGTTAAGTGTTACTATGGAGAAGGGTAGTAGTATGAAGCCCATAGGGAGGCCGATGAAGAGGAAGCCCCTGTAGGGGCTCTTGATGTATATAGGGTTCTTGGGCTGCGCGGCGTGTATCATGTATATTATGAGGCCTGTCAGGCTTGGGAGAGCCACGAAGGTGAATAGGAGGAGCTGTACGGTGCCTCCGAAAGCGGATGCTGCAGGAAATATTGTGGCGATGGTGAAGAATATGTAGAAGGCTAGGGCCAGTATGACAGCCACAGTTATATACAGCTCTGTGTAGAAGCTCATTCTCTCTGCTATAATCCTCAGCTCTGCCATTCTAGAATTGAAAATGTCCTGTGCTCTTATCTCAAGGTAGTGCACCACATCACCTCCCGTCCTAACCGTCGTCGTGTAGCCTAGCATAAAGTCCCTGTACCTAGCGCTGGGATGCATCATGGCATTCCTCTCTATAGCCTCCAGTGGGTCCTTGCCCAGGATCTTCACGTCCCTCGAAATTAGCATCGCCTCCCTCCTCATGGCTCTGAACACTTTGAGCGAGGCCACTTTCTCGATAACCTTTGAAACAGGAACCCCTCCCCTAGCCATGGCTGCTAGGTAGGCTGCAAAGAAGGGGAGCTCTGTCTCCACGTTATTCTTCCTGGCAGCCTTCTTGGTTGCCGGGTATGTTAGGCCGAAAGAAAAAACAGCTATTGGGGCTAACCCTAAAAGGAGCGATGCTATAGCTTTAACCACTAAGCTGATCTCAAGGAAAGCTATAATTAAGATGAAGTAGGCACTTAGCATAGCAGTAATTATAGTGGAAGCCACAACTCTGGCCGCATAGAGCAGGGGGTATATCTGGATGCCCGCTTCTTCGATGGCCTTCTCCAGCTCGAAGGACTTAACAAGCTTAGAGGCTATTCCAGAGAAATAATTGACAGCTATATAATCTATTATCTCGGAAACCGTGATCCTTCTTCTGGGCTTTCTATAGATCCTACCCCGGGGGAGTTCTTTCTCTCTAGCAGTCGTCATGGCCCCTCACTACTAGGCTTCAAGTGAATGCCTCGTACTTGCTTAGAACTCTTCTAGCCTCGTTGTAAACCTTCGACGGCTTCACATAGTACTCGTGGATGACCTTGGAGACCTCCCTATAATCGGTTTTCCCCACGAGCCCCATCCATTTTATAATGGTTTCTCTTCTCTTGGCCTCTTCTAAAAGCTCTTCTAGCGTCTTGCCTTCTTCCTCAGCTATCCTTGCTAGTAGCATGCTCTTCTCCAGGTCCACTTCATGTTTGTTCCTCGAAGGGTTCCAGTATGAGAGGGTTCTGTAGCTCCCGTAGTCCTCGATCTCCCACACATTGGTTACGCGCCTAACCACGGTGAAAGAGCCGTCTGGGTTGGTTTGCCTAACCCTTTTAACGGCCAGGGCGAAGTTTAGGAGGGGAATATAGCCCCTAGGTATATCCATGGGGGGGCTTGTAAGCCTCTTAACCATAGAATCCACGTCTTCAGCGTGTATCGTGGAGAGCCCTCCATGACCCGTGGCTATGGCTTGGAAGAGAACCTTTGCCTCTTCGCCTCTAACTTCGCCCACTATCAAGATGTCAGGCCTGTACCTCAGGCTAACCCTGACAAGGTCGTAGAGAGTAACCTCGCTGACACCCGTTTCGAAGCCGTAGCTTGGCCTAGAGACCAGTTGGACCCAGTTTTCCAGCGTGAGCTTCAGCTCTGGTGTGTCCTCTATCGTCACCACCTTAAGCGTAGGCCTGAGAAGTGTCGCTAACGCGTTCAGCATAGTGGTCTTGCCAGAGCCAGTCACACCCATTATCATCCCTGTCTTATTATGCTCCATGAGGATCCAGAAGTAAGAAGCAAGTTTCGAGTTTATGGTTCCCGAGCGTACAAGGTCTATGACGCTTAACGGCTTGTCCCTAAACTTTCTAATTGTAAAAGTGGATCCAGAGGTCGTGACTTCTCTCCTATAGGTAGCTGCCAGCCTATGGCCCTCAGGCAGTATAGCGTCGACTATGGGGAACGCTATGCTTACATGCTTCCCGGCCTTATGAGCAAGTTTCAGTATCATAGAGTCGAGCTCCTTTTCACTAGTAAACCTGATATTAGTAGGCATGCTCTCGTACTCCTGGTGCCACACGTATATAGGCTTTCCTATCCCATCACAGCTTATGTCCTCAACTAGGGGATCACGCATTATGGGATCCAGGGGCCCATAGCCGAGGTTATCGCGTAGGATGTAATACTCTATCTTGCCCCAGCTTATGCCAGGGTGCACAGTATCGCCGAACCTAACCCTATACTTGGAGATGGCCTTCTTAGCCTGCCTCTCGAAGTACTTGACTATATCAACGCCTTCCGGTGGCGGCTCCATTTCCCACATGAGTATGTTCTGTATGGCCTCGTAAGCTTTCCTCTCCTCCTCTGTCATCTTAATCTCATCGACGTAATAAAGCGTTCTCCCAGTGTCTCTTTCCTCGAGAATCATGATCCTAGACCAAGGGTCATTGACGGGGTAGGATTTAATGATCCTATAGTTTATCTTAAGCTCGTCTTCGAATGCTAGCAGAGCCTCGGCTACCCCCGCTTCTGTAGCACTAACGGTATCAGCATCGCTAGTGCCAGGCTTTTCTGTATCCTCCTTTTTGCCCCGCCGCAGCAGGCCCCCCAACTTCTTTAACAAGCCTCAACACCGCGTTTTACAAGCCCTACTACCTTGATCCTACCTACTTCCGACTACATTGTTAATATGTTTAAGCACTAAAACTTAATATACAATGAGCCGTATGAAGCCGTCAGCTGCCCCGAACCTGTTGCTGGGAACTACTAATATTCGCCGCATGTATAGATGCCGCTGTTTAAAAGTACTAATAAAGAGGCTAGACCAAATACTACATTAATGCCCAAGGAACGATAATATTATGCCTGAAGAAGACCTCTAAAAGCTGCTATGAGGAAAGACGGGGTTGGGATGTGGCTAGTGGTTCCACAGATTTCAGGAGCGGTCTCCTGGCAGGACTAGCATATTTGCTTCTCTATCCGAGATACCTGTTTCCAGTTATACTTTTTGTAGCCCTAACAACAGCATCAGCCCTGCAGGCTGTTGCCCAGGAAGAAGCGTTCCCCCCCATAGTGGTGGAGCCTACTAACATTTATGGAGCCTATAAGGTGGGCTTTGAGAACCTCCAAGTCTCCTCAGTCACCTATATAGAAGACCTGGGCGCAGCTCTCCTTTCAGGGCCCGGATACGTTGTTGCCCTGGATCTGGCATCTATGCAAGCCCTTTGGACACGATCCCTCATAGGCGATGGCATAGTAATGAGCGGTGACTCATTTCCCTCGCCCCAGAAGATCGTCGTAGGATCCACTAGCGGCGAGGTAATTATAGTGGATCCCCGCGCATCCACGAATATCATAGAGTATTTCACCTCGAGCGGCCTAGAGGTTACAGACGTAGCCCTCGGCCAGAGCGGTAATAGCCTGGTAGCAGCAGCTCTCGACTCTGAGGGCAACCTGTACCTGTTCAGGGTTCCCCAGAAGTATTGGGCAGTGATAGGACCCAACGTCGGCGACGAAGCGCTGAGCGGTATAAGTGGTGCACGCATCTCTTGGTTTAGGCCTGTGGTTGAGCTGGCTGGATGGTCATCATACATAGTGAATTCTTCGAAGCTACTAGTTAATCCCACCGAGTACCCTGAGGGTATTTTCGCCAACCTAACACTTTCATTCTACTATAACAGGAGCGGCTTCTTACAGCCAGCCGTGCCTGGCACAGAGGAAGACGACATTTACAGGACTGTGAAAACTCTGGTCTATGCCCTGGTGCTCCCTAGGGCCAATGCAGCTTATTTCCTAGATACTGTAGAGGAAGCTAATACTAGTAGTTTCTTCTTAGCAGGGATACACGCCTCAAGCTACGTAGTGCACGCATTTTTCGAGGTCAAGGTCATAGACAGGTTCACAGGCAACATAGTCGACGAAGCGTGTTACTACGCCAATAAGACGCTATCACTAAGCCCTGGCAGCGAGTCCGAGGCTCTACTGGTTCTCCAACCATTAGCAGGCAACCTAGAAGAATGCTATTCTATAACAGGGATAGACCCAAGAACCATAAATAGGGCATCTCTGGACACGCTATTCCTGGTGGACACCTCAGGCGTGCCCGAGAGCCTAGACCTAGGCTCTAGCGTGGTGCTTGTGCAAGTACCCTTCCCTGTAGAGCCAGATATAGGAGTAGCAGGCATAGACGACCCCCCATTGGCCCTGCTCTTGAAACCGTCGTCTACGCCTACTGGCTGGCCTAGAGATGCTACCTACATGTTAGTAATAGGCGTGGGGAGAGCCCTCTTAGTCTACCTGCTAGACTCTTCATTCAACATCCTCGACTTTCCAGAGAAGACGGAGTACGGTGTTTTAGAGGCTATTATACTGGAGTCAAACCCGACAAGCGTGGCAGTAGCCCCTGACGCTTCAAGAGTATATGTTGGAACCTCTAATGGCAGGCTTGTAGAGCTTACGTGGGTCTATGACAGAGGATCTGGAACGGCGAGGTATATAGCTTCACGATCCCTACAAGTGTCGACGGCCGACGTTTCTTCCCTGAGCTTACTACCTGGAGGTAGCCTGCTATTAGCTACAGCTGCCGACGGTTCCATACAACTAGTCGACTTGGACTCGTGGAGGCCCCTCTGGCGGGGCATAAAGGACTTCCCATCTATACAGCTCAACCTAGCCAGCCTGGAAATAGCCTTTGCAGATTCGTCTAAGGCTATATACTTCTCCGGCGAAGGCTTCATGATAGTCTTCTACCATAACTTAAGAACATACGTTCCACTAGAAGTCAATGTTGAGCCTATAGTTAAGAGCCTGGAAGGGGACACGTATAAGATAGAAACGCCTGAGGGCTCTAAGGCGCTAATAATAGGCCCCGAGGGAGACGCTAGGGCACAGGCTATCATAGGCCAGGAAGTTCTCTTTGTCCCAGAGGGGGCTCACAGGCTGCTGGTAGAATTGCCTGGTCTAGGCTCCGCGGAATACCCTAGTGTCACAGTCTCCTTCCCCTCAACAACGTACACAGCCTCCATTATGCTTAGAGAACTGGAGGTATATGCCTTCACGCCCTTAGAGAGCGATGTAGAGTCAGGTAAATACGCCAACATGCTACTAGCAGGGCCCCGGCCGGGGGCTAACGTGTCTCTGACGCCGGCTGGCCAGTCGCAGGCGTTACCTTATAGTGCCCGCCCTCTCCCCATATCATCTATTACAGGCGATAATGGGACCGCCAGGTTTGTAGCTTGGGACGGTGTAGCATACGATGTGAGTGTTAGGCTTCTACACTTCAAGAAAGGAGAAGCATCCATAGACTACTTTGACTCAGCCAGGGTTGAGGTTGAACTCCAACCCGTAGTATATACTACAACCATAAGCGTCGTAGACTCGGAGGCTGCCGCCGCGGGGATAGTCTACTACGTTAAAGGCTCTATACTAACCATAACGCTCCTTGATAATGGGAGAAGCGTCAATGTCACCCTCCCTGAAGGCCTTATAACGCTCAAGCTACCCTGGGGCCTCTTCCTGCTGCGTGTCTCCTCCGAGAACTACGAGGATTCCTCGCTGACCGTGTTCATAGACAGGCAAGTCGATATAACTATTGAGGCGCCACCCAAGAGGTATGCAGTAATCCTGAAAGTCAACCTAAACGATCCAATAGCCGGCCTCGCAAACGGCCCCCTCTCAAACGCCATCGTGAAACTCGCACTAGCAGACCCGCCCATAGGCTGGAACACCACTCTAACATTGGATGAGAACGGCGAGGTAACTCTGCTCCTCAGGTACGGTATCTACGCGTTATACCTAGACCACTGGGTCACAGGGAACGCTTCAAAACCCTTCATAGTTGACCGTGACGGCGACTACCTGCTAGCCTTCAGGCCCAGATACTCTAATGTCTCATTTATCATAGAAGATTCGGAGATCAAAGGGCTCCTACCGTCTGGGGCCGTCCTTTCACTCACGTATCTAGGGGGCCCCTGGTCATCATCAACTACAAAGACCCTGGAGGAGGCTATTAATGGCATACTACTGCCCTTCGGCGACTATAGAATAGACGTCACGGCCCCACGCTACTATCCCGAGACAATATACGCTAGCATAGACTCCGGCCAGGAAACGATCAGCGAAACCATAGACCCTGTGAAAGTGAGTGTCACGTTCAAGGTCGAGATAAACGATCCGGTAACAGGCATAGCTTCAGGCCCCGTTGAAGGAGCCATCATTAGGGCTGTAATAATAGAGCCTGAGATACCTTTGGAGGAGATCGTCCTCATAACTGGCAGTAACGGGGAAGCGACCACAGTAATGAGGCTTGGATCCTATAATATCACGATAGAACACGGCTACCTGAAACCCAAACTGCTCGTCGCTAGCGTTACCGAGGTCACTAGAAGCATAGACATCAGGCTAGAACCCTTCTATATTAACGCGTCTTTCCTAGTCCTAGACGCGGAGACTAGAAACCCTATACCAGGGGCCACGGTATTCGTCGAGAGGGTATATCCTGGAACCCAGAAAACGCTCTCGACCAGCCTAGGAAACTCCTCTACTAAGACGATGCTACTACCAGCCGGCGTTTATAGGTTAACAATAGTTATCCCCGAAAGGTACAAGCCCTTGACCCTGGAAGCCGACATGCCTCCTAGCACGGAAACAAGGATTGTTGCAGGGCTCGAACCCCAGAGAACATTCGTCAATGTAATAGCTAGTATCAGAGAGGCGTTCATAAACTATGAAGGAGAGCAAATAGCTCTCCCCGAGACTCCTCTACGAAGGGCTAAAATAGTCCTGGAACCCTCAGACCCCGTACTCATAGCCGCGGGGGCTCCTGCAATAGTTTCGTTCACCGACGAGAACGGTGTGGCATCCATAGGGTCGATAAGGTCCGGCACGTACACGGTTAGGGTAGACTTCCCGGGCTTTGAACCAAGCGAGGTAGTGGCTGGGGTAACAGGGCCCTCAGCTACAATTCTCCTGGCAGCTAGACCCCTAACCAACCCTGTAACCTTCATGGTTCTAGACAAAGAGCTGGAGGCGGGAAGCCAGGTGCTCGATAAGGCTACGCTGTCTATAGTGAGGTTTAACGGGGCCAAGACTGGGATAGTGCTGGAATACACCCCGGGTAGCCAGATACTACTACCAACTGGTAGCTACGTAGTGCTGGCTTCTAGGGAGGGTTACAGAGAGGCAAGGATCAACACCACGGTGTTTGGCCCGCTTGATATAGAAGTGGAGCTTGAACCCATAAGGCTTAACGTGTCAATCCAGGTTAATGCACTGGTTTCAGGTTCTACTGGTAGCGTGTTGTGGGGCGAGCTCGTGCTCAGATACCTAGACCTGCCACTAAAGGAGCCCGTTATCAGGGTTGAAATAGTTGAAGGACGCGCCTCCGCGAGCCTTAGGCCAGGCACTTACACGATAACCTATATAGAGGAGAGCCTAAACATAACGTCGCAGGCAACGCTTCTGAGAGTATCACCAGGCGAGACGCTTTACATGGTTGAAGTAACCGTTGATCCCAAAGTTCTGGAACTAGAGATCCTGGACTCAGAGTTTAAGACCCCAATAGACCAGGCACTTGTACTAATCTCGTATAATGGTCCTCTAGGCTTGCTGACGGCCAGGGAGACCGCTATTGACGGAAGAGCCAGGCTAGAGCTCCCCCCAGGGATCTATACAGTAATAACTAGTGCCAACGGGTACGAGGAGGCGGTTACACGATTCAACCTGACAGGATCCACGACTATATCGATACTACAACCTCCGGTAATGGTGGGCGCAGCCATTAACTTCGTTGATATTGATGGAAGCATTGTCTCCCTGAGCGGGATAAAGGTTAAACTGGCCCACAGAGAGCTACCCCTTACCCTAGAGTTTACCTCAAAAGAGGGAATAGTAGAGGCTGACAGGCTCAGATTGGGCGTTTACTATGTTGAAGTAACCCCGCCTGCGGATAGCGTCTATGCACAGGCTTTCACAGTCCTGGAAGTCACAGAGAAAGGATTCAACCAGACAACTATAACACTGCCTTTCAAAGAGTACAACGTGTCCATTATACTGCTAGAATCTGATACAAAGGAAAAGGCTAAGGGGTTATATAGGATAGAATTTGCTCGAAGAGAGCCAGGATCGGCTGAGCTAGGCTTCCCTCGCTCTGTACTGGTAGAAGGCGAGACAGAAATACTACTGCCTCCCGGAACCTATGAAGCCTCCCTAACTCTCGTCGAGGGAAGCGAGATCTATAAGATCCCTAGAAAGGCCGTGTTCTCTGTCAAAGGTCCATTGAACGTAACCCTCAATCTCGAGCCTAGAATATTCGACGCGTCAGTTATAGTCGTCGATGATAGAGGAGAGCCAGCGGCAAACGCCCTGGTCCAGATAATAGGCCCTAGAGGTTTCCCCATAGCTGCTGGATATACCGACTCGCAGGGAGTTTTCAAGTATAAGGCTAAGTACGGAACCTATACAGTGACCGTTAAAAAACAGGGGTTCGAAGAGACATCGATAGCTATAACGCTCCCCGAATCAGGCGTCACTACTATAGCATTGGATCCCACGCTAATGACCATCATAAAGAGGTACCTCCCACTAATAGTGGGAGCCGCAGGCCTAGTCATTATAGGGGCAATCTTATACAGCGTTAGAGGCAGAATAGCTGAAAAAATCCTTGAGGAAGAATACTTCTAGGATCTTTTAATAGGCAAAACACAAACTTTTAATTAAAAAGCCAACGCCTGTAAAGGACTAGGGTAGGCGGCCATGGATGCCATGGAGACGCTACAGGAGACTCTCATAGAAAGGCTGAGAAAAGCTGGGGAAAACAAGTTAAAGGAAAGAGAAGCTGAGCTTTATAGGCTAAAAGAGAAGTACAAGGCTATAATAAAGTCGAGATATGAAAAGGCTGTAGAAGAGTTTGCAGACCTTTTAAGAGATACAGATTCCAACAAATAATAGCAACTAATAATTTACAACTATTTAAGGGATCATTCATAGCTATTGCTAGATAGAGTGTAGATAGGGTAGGCATTCTGAAACTCTGGCGCCTGGATTTGTGGAGAGTATGTATTTATTCACGCAGCTAATTTCCTCGATAATAAAATGAATACCAGCGAGATCACCAGTATTATTAAAGCTATTATGGAAGCGGCTAGGGCCGCTCTTGAACTAGTACCAAAGATAAGAGGGAAGGGGCCTATTATCACAGCCCCTCCAGCCTCTACAGCCCCCTTACTCTTAGCTGCACCAAGTGCGGAGGATAAGACTCCTATAAAGACCAGGAGAACTCCTACAACGATAAGAGCTATTCCTACTATTGTTAGTTGTGACCCGTCCACCATCACACTATCCCCATTACAGATAATACTTTCAGAAGGGCTTAAGTATTATCAATGGTGCGGGGAGGGCCGGGGGTCTCGCCGTCCCCCCGCCCCGTATAGGGGCGCCTGAAGGCGTCACGCAGGGGCCAGTAACCCCTGGCAGGCGTTTATGGGGCCTAGCTGGCCCACAGGGGGTGCCAGGCCATGAGCCCTGCCCTGCGGGGCGGGCGGAGTGGGTGGCCCCGCTGGAGAGCGGGAGCCAACCCGCTTAGCCGGGGAAACCTGGCCAGGCCCGGAAGGGAGCAACCTATCCCCGGACGCTCCGCGTTCGCAGGGGCACAGGGGGAGCCTGCCTGTGGGCCAGCTAGGCTACCAGCGCTTGTCAGGGGGTCCGCACCGCTCTCTTTACCATGATACTGCGTGCAGGTTCCTATCAGCACTGTTTCACCGACTATTAACGTTTTGCTCCAAAAACCTATTATAGTAGTCGACAGTCTCTGGAACGATAGTTTTAGCGGGTTTTTACTGTGTTCTCCCACTCCTGGTGGTAATGGCTTGCAGTGACTAGCCCCTGCCCCCGAGAACTTCCTGGGGAGGCTTGGGTGTGGGGGTTGTGCTGTTGGGCCCCCGCGTGGAACTGCTGGTAGCAGCAGGGAAGCACTAGTCAAAGGCGCAACCCCTCTCAGGAGAGACCAACAACACCTAGGGGCGGGGAATGGCTCAAGGAGTATAAAGTAGTGTATACAGGGTGACTGTTTTAATATTGTTTAAAACACTAGGTGGCTTGGCTCTTTACCTGCTCAATTATCCACTCCTCTTTGCCGAGATATGGCTGCCTCATTGTCATACCTATCCTTAGACCTACGGTTCTCCTCGGTAACTTACTTATTTGGACGATCCTAGCCCTAACTATGTCATCTAGTTCCACTATTCTCCCCGAGTCTAGCCCTCTGAACCCTTTCCTGTCAGGAATATATTCTACGGGTTCATCCATTATCTGGTTCTTAAACACAAACCCGTCTATGGGCCCTAGGCCTACGAAGATTCCGTGCTCCCTCGCTTCTCTAACAACCCCTTTCACGACCTCCAGGAGCACTGGCTGGTAGACTAGTATCGTGTATCTTACTCTGAGATAAATATTGGGATCCCCTGAAGCTGGCAATATGAGTCCCTCCCCTATAGCTTCAGCGTCTATAACAGCTACTATTATGCCAAGTTCCTCGTCAACCTGGCCTTCTAGGGTCTCCCTTAAAGCTCTTTTCACAGCCTCATTAATCTTCCCCTCATAGACCTGTGAAGGATCTACTCCCACCCACTCTTCGATATGGTACAACAGGTACAACTAAATGCACCTCCTCTGCATAGATGCCGGCGTCTTAAACAACCCTGTTAGACCTGCATGAATTGGAATTATGCAGGTTTTTAAGGATTATGCCACATGGCTTATCGAGACTAGGGGGGTAGCCAGTCTACTTCTAGGAGACCTTTGCTCTCCCTAAGATAAACTGTGGGGACACCGATTTTTCTTAAAACCCTCCTAACTTCCCTATCGCTAGTAGCCACCACCACCCTCTTTCCATCTTTTTTAAGCCTATAGGCAACTTCTATGACTGCCTTATCGGCTGATAGGCTTCTAGAATGTTCTGCTATACTAAACCCTTTCCTCTCAATTATCTCCAGCCCTTTGACTACCTTTCTGGAAATAGTCTTGCCCGTCATTCCAAAAAGCCTCCTAGCCTCGTCTAACACGCTCGCAGGTACTATTAGTTCATACCTAGAGACCAGAGCGTCTTCCAGCATGCCTAGGGTTATACTTCCTTCACCCAGCTGTACTATGAAGTTGGTATCTATTACCACCTTGAAAGCCTCTCTACGCTCCTCACGGGATCTGGTAGGGTAGCGGTAAGCCAATAGGTTGCACCCTATCTTATCCTCGCGCATCCCGGGGAAATAGCTGGAAACAGGCAGCAAATGCTACGCAATTTTACCCCATCCTATTAGGCGCCACCTACCGTGTATACGCCTGCTAAAAGCTATTCTAGCCCCCTCCCATACGACCACAGGCCTCCTAAGCGTGAGATCTACCAGATCGCCCTTAATACTGGTTGTAATGCCCAGTGTGGTAGCCGTCCCTATAGTTAGCATTAATAGCTCGCCTCTACGCAGCGGCTCTACTTTGACTCCCTCCCTAAGCCCTACAACCCTCTCAAGGAGGCTATACTCCACAGTTATAGAACTAGTATACGGGGGCAGCTTGCCAGGCCTCCCTACAACGTTACCCACTAAATTATCTGACTTCGTGAGGCTAGGATCCAGGGAAGTGCCTATAGCTACTAAACCTCCAGGTTTAGCCTCGTCAACCTCTAGATTGCCGAATCTAAGGCTTTCAACTGTGGTTTGCAACGGCTCATATCTTATAGCACCCCCCGGCCCCTTAACTTGGATCCCAGGCGAAATCTCTATTTCATCGCCGACCCTCAGCGAGCCCTGTATTAGAGACCCCCCTATAACTCCCCCTACTAGCCTCTCTGGGGGAGTTCCAGGCTTGTTAACGTCGAAACTCCTCGCGACGAACATTAAGGGATCACTCGAGGTGTCTTTTTCCGGAGTAGGTATGTATTCTTCTATAGCAGCTAGAACCGCATCAATATTAGCCCTCTTAAGGGCACTTACAGGTATTATAGGGGCTTCCTCGGCTATTGTGCCCTCAACGAATTTCTTAATCTCTCTAAAGCTTTCCCTAGCCCTCTCAGGCGATACCACGTCAACCTTGTTCTGCACTATTATAATGTTCTTTATGCCCACTATTTCTAAGGCGACCAGGTGCTCGCGAGTCTGAGGCTGGGGGCAGGGTTCGTTGGCAGCTATTACCAGGATCGCCCCGTCCATCAAGGCGGCTCCGCTGAGCATTGTGGCCATTAGTATTTCGTGGCCCGGGGCATCAACGTATGAAAGGCTCCTCCTGAGCCTGGGCGTAGCCTGCGGGTCGCACTCACACACAGGCTCAGGAGAGTACCTGCTTATACCCTCACAGCCATGGCACTCCCACACGTCGCCATCGGCGTATCCCAGTTTTATCGTCATGCCGCGCTTTATCTCCTCACTATGCTTCATGGTCCATATTCCAGTAAGAGCTTGTACAAGAGTCGTTTTCCCGTGGTCTACATGGCCCACTACTCCTATATTAGCTTCTGGCTGCCTCCTCTCGCCTGCAGTCATTAATCACTCCACCGCCAATAGTCTTTAGTGTGCAGGGTCGCGTTAAATAACATTAATACTCATAAAGAATTCTAGGGCTTATGACTCGGGGTACGAGATGACAACGTTTAGCTGAGCTAGCGCTGTCTTTCTTCTCTCGCCCCGTGGATCAGGGATCATTCTACCCCTGACAGTTTTCCTCCTTCTCTCACCCTTTTCTCTAGGCCTAAAACCTGGCGGCCCTGACAATAGCGCCCTGTACTTACCAGATCCAGGAACACCAGGATGCATCGGGAACCCTGTAGCGTCAGACCCCCCGCGTACCTTAAGCCTGACCCCCTCAAGACCTACCATTGACCCGTCGAATTCATCGCCTATTTCCAGGCCTGCAAGCCTAATAGCTACATCGTCGCTAACAGCTACCTGCCAAGATTTGGCTCTAAAAGCCTCGGCCTCCGCTTCTATTTCGCCCACGGCTTCTCCGAGCAATTCAAGGTTCACTTGCACCTCGCCCTCTTCGATGTTATCCGCCACTACTGCCTTGAAAGGTATCTTAACAGTCTTCCCCTCGCTAGTCCTAAAACGAAGAGTAATGACACTGGCTGGGCCAAGGCTGAGCTTCTCGGCTAGGGTTTTACTGATCCTGGCTATGGGTAAGACTCTCCTTTCCTGTTCCCGCGTCTTCCTCATTTCATCCGTGTACTCTATATCCTCTACTCCCTTGACCCTAACTCTTATAACCTTGCCTCCAGCTCTGGGGTCCGATATTACTATCCTTAAAGGGGGCCTCTCCTCGCTCACTAGGCTTCCCCACCTCTGCCTCCAACCTCTTGCCCATTCTGCCCTGGATCCTATTAACGTTTACCGAGCTAGAGCTTCTAGTGGTTAGACCGATTAACATGGTACGGAAATTAAACTCTGAGCCTATAGTATATTGCTGGAGCAGAGATGGGGCGGGTGAAGCATGGCCAAGAGGCTGAGGCAACCCATAGTCACAGTGCTTGGACACGTGGATCACGGGAAAACAACCCTTTTAGACAAGATAAGGCAAACCGCCGTGGCAGAGAAGGAAGCAGGAGGTATAACGCAGCATATAGGGGCCAGCCTGGTTCCCTCTACTGTTATAGAGAAGATCGCCGAGCCTTTAAGGAAAGTGATCCCAGTAAAACTCGAGATCCCGGGGCTCCTCTTTATTGATACACCGGGCCACGAGCTCTTTTCCAATCTTAGAAGGCGTGGCGGCAGCGTGGCTGACTTCGCTATAGTAGTGATTGACATAATGGAGGGTTTCAAGCCTCAGACCTATGAGGCAGTGGAGCTCCTAAAGGCTAGGCGCGTCCCATTCGTGGTGGCCGCCAATAAGATAGACAGGATACCTGGGTGGAAGCCGGGAGGCGTCGAGCCCTTCATATTCTCCATTAAAAGGCAAGACCCCCCAGTCAGAGAGATACTAGAGGCGAAGGTTTACGAGATAGTAGGCAAGCTGTACGAGCAAGGCTTGCCTGCCGAACTATTCACCCGGATAAAGGATTTCAGGAAGGCCATAGCTATAGTTCCTGTATCAGCTAAAACTGGCGAGGGTATACCAGAGCTTCTAGCGATCCTGGCAGGACTAACCCAGCAGTATCTAAAGGAGAGGCTACGCTATGCAGAGGGCCCAGGAAAGGGGGTCATCCTAGAACTCAAGGAGATCCAGGGACTAGGAGTCGTTGCAGACTCCATAATATACGAAGGGGTCATCAGGGTCGGAGACATGATAGTTGCCGGTGGAAGGGAAGGACCCATAAAGACAACCGTGAGAGCCCTCTTAATGCCCAGACCCCTCCAGGACATAAGATCCAGGGACGCCCGCTTCGCCAACATCGAAGAGGTCTACGCGGCTGCTGGAGTGAGAATAGTTGCGCCCAGGCTTGACGAGGCAATACCTGGTTCTCCCCTCTACGTAGTCACCAGCGAAGAGGAGGCCGCGAAAGCCTCAGAGAACGTGGAGAGGGAGATAAGCGAGATCAGGTTTAGAACAGAGAACATAGGGCTCATAGTGAAAGCGGACACTCTAGGGACTCTAGAAGCTATAGTCAGTGCGCTGAGGAGACGGGGGTTCCCTGTGAGAGTAGCCGATATAGGTAACGTGACCAGGAACGACGTGATGGACGCAGAGGTGACAAGGCACCATGACAAGTATCTAGGCGTCATATTAGCCTTTAACGTCAAGGTTCTACCAGAAGCAAGGCTCCAGGCGAAATCGTCTGGCGTGCCTATATTTGAGGAAAACGTGATATACAGGCTCATAGAAGCATACGAGGAGTGGGTCGAGAAAGAGAGGGAGGCAGAGAGGCTCCGTGCCCTAAACGAGCTGGTCAGGCCTGGAAAATTCAGGATCCTCCCAGGATACATTTTTAGGAGGAGCGAGCCAGCGATAGTCGGCGTCGAAGTACTGGGAGGCATAATAAAGCCTGGGTACCCAGTGATGGACTCCAATGGTAGAGAGCTAGGCCGCATAATGGCCATAAGGGACAGGGACAGAAGCCTCCAGGAAGCTAGGCTAGGCGCTGCAGTGGCCGTCTCGATCCAGGGCAGGATCCTTGTGGGAAGACACGTGGATGAAGGAGATGTAGTCTACACGAGCGTGCCGGCAAGCCATGCACAGAGAATTATGAGAGAATTCCGTGATCTCGTCTCAAAAGACGAGCTCGAAGTATTGAAAGAAATAGCTGAGATAAAGAGGAAAGCAGGTGATAGAGGCTATCTACCAGTTCTTGCACTTTTAAAGAAGCACGTAAAAGCCCAACCCTAGGCCAGGTCCTCCTCGCCGAATAGTATTCTAGCCTCTCTTTCATAGCTCTCCTTGGAGTCGCTAGCGTGGACCACGTTTTCCTGGACACTAAGGGAGTAATCACCCCTTATAGTTCCTGGGGCTGCTTTTCTCCCGTCGGTAGCCCCTATCATGAGCCTGGCAACTTCTATGGCCGAATCCCCCTCAATGACCATTGCTACCACAGGCCCGCTAGTCACAAATTCTACCAGGTCACTGAAGAAGTGCTTACCCCTATGGACACTGTAAAACTCCTCTGCAGTCCTCTTATCCATTCTGAGCATCTTCAAAGCAACTATTCTGAAGCCTTTCCTCTCGAACCTGGAGATCACTTCGCCAACAAGGCCTCTTTTGACCCCATCTGGTTTTATGACGATCAGGGTTCTCTCTACAGCCATTATCCATCGCCTCCTTCTACTCGGCGAATAATTCGTACCTATAGGATTTTAACCTTGACTCTACAGGGAGAAACCGGGAAAGCGTGCCACTTGGTTTGAAGCGTTGATAAACATGATGTGGCGTGAGCGCGGCAGGATACTGGTTTACCCGCCGACCCACCCCTTCATGCTAGTTGGTTATCTGCTCATAGCCGTCATACTCTCAATAGTAGTCTCCATTATACCAGCATCCCTCTCCCTGGCTATAGATCCTGGCCAGGGTCTACTACTCGGTATAATAGCTTCTCTACTTATACTTCTGAGCCCCGTATTGAGCCTGTTTAATCTAGTGTTGAAGAGAATAGTAACTACAAGTACCGGAGAGGTTGTGATGGGAGTAGAGTTCAGGATGGTCTACGGCATACCAGTCCCCGTGCCTGTAGTGCTCGTATCGCGCCGGGTAATGACTCTATGCATAAACCTTGGAGGAGGAGTTATACCATTGACCGTATCAGCCATATTCCTATACGCGCTCTATACAGCGAACAGCTTTCAAGGTGTGACACCTGCGCTCTACTCCGTGCTCACCACATCACTCGTGACATACGCCTTTTCACGCACTATACCGGGAGTGGGTATCGTAGTACCAGCATTGATCCCCCCAATAACTTCATCCCTCACGGTACTAGCCCTAGTAGGGCCTGGCCCTTTATCTGGACTAGCAGCTTACGTAGGGGGATCCTTGGGAAGTCTTATCGGGGCTGACGTGCTGAGGCTCGCTAGGGACTATAGGAAGATAAACTCCCCCCTGGTCAGTATAGGCGGTGCTGGAGTGTTTGACGGCGTGTTCGTTTCAGGGATCCTAGGGCTACTGTTAGCCTTGTAACTAAGAACTGGGACGTGCTGGGGCTCGTAGTCTTCTTCCCAAGTTTGCCTGTGCTCATTTGAGAAGCTCCTCTATAGCCTTTGGCCCCTTTCTCTTGAGCTCCTCTAGCTCCTCTATTATGGCCGGCACTATTTCCCTATAGTCCCCTATTATCGAATAGTCGGCTTGCCTAACTATGGGGGCGTCGGGATCCGTGTTTATAGCTACTATCCTTCCAGCCTCTCTCACGCCTATCATGTGCTGCGCGGCGCCGCTTATACCTACAGCTATGTAGAGGATCGGTTTAACCGATCTACCTGTCTGGCCCACCTGCCTTTCAGGCGGTATCCATCCTGCGTCGACAGCCTTTCTCGAGCCAGCTATAACCCCGCCCAGCATGTCTGCCAGCCTCTGGAGTAGCTTGAATCCTTCAGGGCTTCCCAGGCCTTTACCGCCTGACACTATAACCTCTGCCTTCTCTATGGGCACTTCTCTCTTTTCAATTCTTATCCTCTTTAAGAGTCGCGTCCTCGGCTTGGGTATATCCACCTTCTCTAGTATAACCTCGCCCCTCCTCGACTCGTCGCGTGGAGGTAATGGGAAAACATTAGGCCTCGCAGTGCCTATTTGGGGTCTTCTGAACGGCGTCCTTATGTATGCAAGCATTATTGCCGCGAAGGGCGGCCTTATCAGGAGAACGTCTCTCGTCTTCTCGTCAACATCAAAGTCTGTACAGTCAGCGGTTATTCCAGCTCTTAGTGTGTTAGCCACGTAGGGGCCTAGCTCTCTGCCCCTCATGGTTGCCGCTAGCAGTATAACTTCAGGCTTGTACTTTAGTGATAACTGGACTATGACATGCCCATAGACGTCTGGGTAGTACTCTTTGAGTCTTTCATCATCAACCACTAAGACCTCGTCAGCCCCATACTTTATAAAGTCGTCAGCGTAAGCCGTCACCTGGTGCCCTATAAGTAGCCCAACTACTTTGCCCTCAAGCTTTTCCGCTATTTTCCTGGCTGGGGTGAGCATTTGAAGGCTGGGCTCTCTTATCCCCCTACCTGGCTCTATTTCTCCGTACACCCACACGTTCTTAAACTCCTCTGGCTGTTCACAAGGCCACTCGGGACAGAGATCCTCACACTTAACCCTAGGCACTGCCCTCACCCCAAAGAGCCCTGGCTATAAGGTCTCTAGTTTTTTCATCGCTTAGCAGGTTCTTTAGGAGCCACCTAGCAGCCTCCCGCGGGTTCTCTGCCTTATGCACCTTCTTAAGCCGGGGAACCTCTGGGAGGTACGTTACCTTGGCTACTATGGTTGGAGATCCTTTGAGCCCTACACACCGAGTGTCTAAGCCTAGGTCTTTATTGGTCCAAGTTATTATGGGTCTTTCAGTCCTCGCGCGGAGCTTATTTAGCAAACTCACGTGCCTGGGCCTTAGAGCCTTGGCGAGTACGCTTATAACCGCTGGCAGTTTTGCCTCATACTCTTCTATAACGTCTTCCAGCTGCCTGACAACCCTTAGACTGCCATTAGATAGGGAAGCTTGCTTCACGTAGTATATGTAGGGCCAGCCCAGCCAGCTAGCCACCTGGGCGCCTATATGGGCCGTGCTGGAATCTATAGTCTCTTGCCCAAAAACGGCCAGGTCTACCCTGCCAATCTCCCTTTCCACCTTGTTAATGGCCCTTGCAAGGACATAGCTCGTAGCCAGAGTGTCAGCTCCAGCGAACGATCTGTCCGTGACTAGTATAGCTCTGTCAGCCCCCATTCCTATCGCATGCTCTAGCCCCTGAACGGCTGGCGGAGGAGCCATCGTGATAACAATAACCTCTCCCCCATAAGCGTCTCTAAGCCGCAAAGCCATCTCTATGGCGTGTAGATCCTGAGGATTAATAATGGCCGGCACGCCCTGCCTGATAAGAGTCCCTGTCTTTGGATCGAATCTCACAGCCTGAGTATTCGGAACCCACTTAATACCTACAACCACCCTATACCCGGCCAACCCCCTTCACCTTCACGTATACCTATAGGTAACGCCCTTACCGCTACGCGGGTATGTCCACCTGATCTTGTCTGAGGGAGTAATTATCCTGCACAGGCCGCACTCAACGCATCCTTCATAGCTAAAAATGAGCCTGTCACCTATCAGAGTATAACACCCGGCGGGGCAGAGCAATGCCAGCGCCTTCTTCTTGAGGCCCTCCTGGTCATCGAGAGGTATCTCGATATGCGGCTCCTCGTCCACATCCCAGATGTTTCTCTGAAGCAGATCTTCTATTTTGAAGGGTTTCTCGAGAGTGCTCAAACCCTCCCCACCACCGATGCCAATTTTAGTAGTAGCTTCGCGATGCTAATATCCTCCTCAGAAGCCGCTTCGAAGACTGCATCCATGATTGTAGGCTCCTCATAGTCTGCCTCGAATAATTTCTTTAGTAGCGACGTTAATAGTGCTGGTAGAACCGTGAAGTAGTAGGGGTCGCTCATGATCTCGGATATGCCTCTATGCTTCACTAGCTCCCTCCACACGAAACTCGATTTTAGCTTAGACTCGTAGACGCTCAAGTTCTCCTCTGTGGGGCCTCCCACGTTGAATGCTTCTACCACAGTTTCGGCCGCTAGCTTACCACTAGTTACTGCAAAGTCGACCCCCCTTATAGTGTAACCAGTGTTTAATAGGAGTCCCGCGGCGTCCCCTACAACCAGGAAGCCGTCCATGTATAGTTTCTTGGGTACTAGGCCCAGACCGCCCTCTATTGTTAGGTGGCCCCCATACTCTACTACGTCGGCATCGCCCCAGATCTGCTTGAAATAGTTATGCAGCCTTAGTTTCTCCACCATCCCATGAATACTGGTTCTGAGAAACCCCTTCTCCGCGGCTTCAACTGCCCTGCCCACATGGAGCACTATGCCCACACTAATCGTGTCTTTCATGGTGTAAATGAAGCCCCCGCCAGGAACGCCCTCCGTTACGTCGCCAGCCACAAGCCATGCTAAACCCTCCTTTTTAGATAAGCCTAGCCTGTCATTGATAGCTCCTTCACCAACCCTTAGAACCTCCTTAGCTCCTATGGCAACTTTGCCAGGATCCAGCCTCTCTGCAAGCCCAAGCTTCTCTAGGAGGATCCTGTTAACCCCCTCAGCGTCTATGACCACGTCTGCGCGTAAGAAGTCAGTCCCGCTCCTAACGCCAACCACGCGCCCATCTCTAACCACTATGTCATCTACTACAACCTCGTCTACGAGAAGAGCACCTGCCTCTGTAGCCCTATCTGCCATCCACTTAGCCATTTCGGGAAGATAGGTTGTGAAGCTAACGCTCCGACCTACCCTGTACTCCAGCGTTACTACGCGGCTACCCCAAGTAAAGCTGAACCTCTCCTTGGTCACCCATCTATGTATGGGGGCTTTTTTGTCGAGATCAGGCCACACATCCCTAAGGGGTTGAGCATAGATCCTTCCCCCATAAAGCTCCTTGGATCCAGGCCCCCGGCCTCTCTCCAGGAGTAATACTTTAAATCCAGACTTGGCTAGCATGTAGGATGCCGCACACCCGGCCGGGCCTGCTCCTACTACTATTACATCGAACCTTTCTGGCACCTTCCTTCCAACATCTCCCACACATATCACCCAAGTGTAGGCGTTCCCGGCTTGATTCGTTTATATATTCTAGTTAAAATTCTATTAGGCCCAGAGGCACGCTTGAGCCTCAATACCTTCTCCTAGCAATCAAACCCCCTATAAAGCCCAGAATAATGCCGGCAGCAATGCCAGCTATCATTCTCTCATTACTACCCCTCAACTCGTCTCTTAGCCTTTTTACCTGGTCCTGGAGTCTCTTAATATCTGACTTATAGAAGTCTTCTATGCCCTGATAGTTCTCCAGGGTCTCTGTAAGGTTCTCCACTCTATCCTGGAGAGATTCAACCCTTTCCTCGAGATCCTGGATCGTTCTATTCATGACCTCTAGCTGGCTGGGCAGCTCGAGCAAGTCATTTATCAGTGAGGAAGCTTCTGGGCCAAGCCTTTCTAGAGCGTCAGCTATGCCGGCCAACGCAAGGGGTATAGGGTCTGCAGGCACGTATCCCACGTCTATTGATAATAGCGTTGTCTCAAGGGGTTTAAGCGTGATATTGGGATAGATGACCGTAACTAGGGAGCTATTGGCTTCTGTTCTTGCAACTGCCCTTTCAGGCACAGGAGACAGGGGCCTCGCTATAACCGCGAATTCTGGTTCTTCGCGTGACGCGAGAGCTATAATCGTCGAACCTGTTTGGCCAAAGACCCATGTTAGCCTCGTCTCATTGGTGAACACTACAGGCCTATACCCGCCAGCAATAGTGTAGGCAGCGAACGTAACGTTATAACCTGCATGGTTGAAACCTGCCCTGACAGCGATACCGCCCCTAGGGCTCGAGAGACTAATATCTTCCTCACCACTATTCCTTATAGCTAGGAGATACGTGAAGTAGGGGACTGAGGCCCTAAAAGACACTATAACCCTAACATCTATGGAAGCATTGTACCCTTCGAGTGACGGATTAAAGGCTGCAACGAGGAGGCTAGAAGTGTTTTCAAGAACAGTTATGTTCCACTCGACGGCGGATAAGTCGACCTCTAGGGGTTCGCCGGCGCCCTTTGAAACCCATATAGTTACGTCGAAGATCGAAGGCAAACCCTGATCGAAGACATCAATCCTTCCATCAAGCGAGTTCACCGTTATATCTTCCATGACACCCCTTACAGAACCATTAAACCTGACAGAATAGAACTCCGTAGCCACAACTAGCGTGCCATTCTCGAAGCTAGACTCTATCTGGGCACCCTGAGCCCAGACAGTACTGAAAGCCCCACTTAATGGCATATAGATTGCTGGTACTAATAAGAGCACTAGTATGTAGAGTCCTCTAAGCAATAGCCCGGCGCTCACCCGACGCAACCCGTACCAATGCTGTCACTGGCAGGGTTTTAAATACGAAACGCTCGAGAAACAGCTAAAGCCTACGCAAAGCATCGAAGGTATCTGTCACATTACTCTACATTAACTAGGGGGATCGGCTAATTGGGTTTTATAGCTCTAATTTTATTTGAACCCTGTCACCGTCTTTGAGGTTTAGTGCTTTTCTCAAGTAGATTTCCGAGAGAAATTCTACGACGTCATCCTTGTAAAACGTTATTAAGGGGCGCACTATCCAAGCCTGCAGACCGTTTATGCGCGCTTTATAGGCTAGCACCGCGCCTAGCCTTGCCCCCGGTATTGCCGGCGGCTCTACATAGTAGCTCCTAGCCCCACCGAGACATCTATTGAATAACCGTGTAGATTCGCCATCTAGCAATCTAGTATTCAGAGTGCCTGGATAGGGCGTGAAGCCTAGCTTCTCTCTAAACTTCCTAGCATAAATACTGACATAAAAACTGCCCTCACCCCTACCACTAAATACCTCAGCTTCAAAGGATCGGCCGCACGTCTCCATGGTCTTCTCATCTTTCAATCCTAAACCTCCTTAGCCTTGTAACCCTTATTTGCCCAAGATATACCGGGAACCATTGGCGAATTAAAGGTTTAGACGAAGGACTAGAATTGTTCTATCTTTTCGCGTCGTAAGCGGCTTTAACTAGTCCTAAAAAGAGAGGCGCGGGGCTTAGGGGCCTACTCTTATATTCTGCATGGAACTGGCTTGCCAGATAAAATGGGTGCTCTCTTGTAGGCAATTCAACTATTTCTACCAGGCCCCTTCTACTCCATCCGCTGATTGTTAGCCCAGCATTAACTAGTTTCTCTATATAGGACGGGTTGACCTCGTATCTATGCCTGTGCCTCTCCCAGACCACATCTCTCTCATAAAGCCGCCAAGCTACCGTGTTCTTCACTATCCTGACAGGCTCTGCTCCAAGCCTCATAGTGCCTCCAAGCCTGTCGATGTTCTTCTGCTCTGGGAGGAGATCTATTACAGGGTGCCGAGTCCTTGGATCGATTTCCGTCGAGTTAGCTCCATGTAGCCCTATAACGTTTCTTGCATACTCCACGACCATTAATTGCAGGCCAAAGCAAATGCCGAGCAAAGGCTTCTTCGCCTCCCTGAAAACTCGTATGGCTTCTATTTTGCCCTCAGTACCTCTCCTGCCGAATCCTGGGAGTATGATGCCCGCATGACTCTCTACCACGACTTTTTCCACGTCGACCAGGCCCTGCTCTATATTAGTGGATTCCACCCAGAAGAGTTCAGGCTTAACCCTATAGGCGGCGCCCGCATGCTTCAA
This sequence comes from Desulfurococcales archaeon, assembly GCA_015521705.1. GTDB lineage: Archaea > Thermoproteota > Thermoprotei_A > Sulfolobales > Acidilobaceae > S141-84. The sequence goes on along the minus strand of WANR01000018.1, from coordinate 43,956 downwards.
AGCCTCTACAATGCTTATGTAGCTATCCCTGAGCCTCGTGTACTTGCCTATCATTGCTATCTTAACGCTATCGACAGCTTTCTCGAGGCTGGAGACAAACTCTCTCCATGCATCAAGGTCAGGCCTCCTATCTTCAAGCCCTAATTTCGCCAGTATAAGGCTCGTATACCCTTGCTCCTCCAGGATCAGGGGGACCCTGTAGATCGTCGGCGTGTCATAGTCACTTATTACATGGCTCTCCGGCAAGGTCGCATGTAGCGCTATCTTCTTCCTGGCCTCGGGTGACAAGGGAGACTCACTTCTAACCACAACTATGTCTGGCTGTATACCTATCCTCCTTAGCTCCTGGACACTGTGCTGAACCGGCTTTGTTTTCTGCTCGCCCGTTGTGCTTAATGTGGGCGACAAAGCCACGTGCACGAACACGATATCGCGGGGCCCTTCCTCTAGCTGCATCTGCCTGGCAGCTTCAAGGAAAGGCAAACCCTCTATGTCGCCCACAGTTCCCCCGATCTCAATTATGAGCACGTCGACATGGGTCTCTCTGGCAAGCCCCCTTATCCTTGACTTTATTTCGTCGGTAATGTGCGGTATTACTTGAACGGTCTGGCCCAGGTAGTCGCCCCTTCTTTCCTTCTCGATCACGCTAAGGTATATTTGCCCTGTTGTTATGTTATGTTTCTTGCTCAAGTCCTGCATTAAAAACCTCTCATAGTGGCCTATATCAAGGTCAGTCTCACCACCGTCTTCAGTGACAAAAACCTCCCCATGGGCAAAGGGATTCATAGTTCCCGCGTCAACGTTTATGTAAGGATCAATCTTGACTATGCCCACACTATACCCCCTAGCCTTGAGTAAAAGCCCCGTACTAGCAGCCACTATACCCTTGCCTACGCTGGAGAGAACACCCCCAGTTATAAACACGTACTTCAACAGAGCCACCAGTGAATTAAACTACAAACATGCTAGAAGTTATAAAGGGCGCTCTAGTGGCTGCTTCTTATCTACATCTTTGACTACTTAGGCAACTATGAGCAGCCCAGGCCTTCCCCAAGCCGCTAGAATTTCTCAGAGAGGCCGTATAGACCGCTACTACAAGAGCTGTCCGCGAGGAACTTAAGCATAAGGCCCTCCACCCCTTGATGGCTACTGTGCCTTAATGGGGGGCGAAGTAAGGTGCCTAAGATAAGTTAATGCAACTATAGGCATCAGGCGCAGTACTAGCCATACCCGATAATAAGCAAAGCTAAAGCTTTACTCCAAATATTTTAAAGATAATAAAAATGATAATAATTAGAATACATCACCACTATCTAGCACTCTTTCTAGACTCCCTGTAACTATTTATAAGCTTTTCAAGGTTCAGGCTTAACGCTTTTCTCCTTTCTAGCTCTCTCCTCGCGTCCTCTATCTTGCCCAAAACCTCGGCCCTCACTACAACTATATCTCCTACTCTATCAACCACCAAGCCACTACAAGATACAACTGGAATCATCCTAGATTCTGCAGGGCCCTGAAAAGGGGAGGTTTCCCCCTCAATAAGTATGGCACGAACACCTCTATCATGGAGCTCTTCTAGAACAGCCTTCTCGAACACGTTAACATCTTCCACGTGGACTATCTCTCCTTTTCTAAGAGGGCCGAGGAGTCTTTCAGTCCTTTTGAAAGAAGAGCTTGTGAGTACCTTGACCGACCTGACTGGCACGCATTCCCCTCTACCAATACAAGCTATTATGCCTACGAGGCTCTTAACCATGGCCTCTCTAGCCTCAAGGGACTCCTTAAGATTTTTTATTTCTCCCTCAAGGAGGCTTATCCTCTGCCTAAGTCTAACCACCATCTCATCTTTAACAGCTTCCGCCTTGACTTGTCTGAAGTGCTCTCTCACTTTAATCTCGGCCTCTTCAAGTCTCCTCTCTAACTCCTTAATCCTATTTTCCAAAAGCCTTTTTTCGGCTTCCAAGCTTTCAATGGTCCCCATTAACTGCTCTTCGGGCTCGGGCCTCTTAAGGACACCGCCCCGAGGCTCTGTAGTAGGGGCCGCTGCATAGTACTCTGCCGCAGGCCCCTCCCTGCCACTTCCCTTTTTGAACAAGACCCTTTCTATCTCCTTTTCTATCGACTCAGCTATAGTCTTGCCCCTCAACACTTCAGCCTTGATCTTCTCGGTGTTAAGAGGCAGCCCCAGCTTTCTGACATGAGCCTCTATCTGGCTCAGCTTTGCCCTAAGCATGGTATAAGCCTTGTATGCGGCTGCCAGTGCGTCTCTTTTGTGGGAGTCCAGGTCGAGGCTTATACCTTTGCTTTCAAGGAAACTATAGGCTATCTCTCGTTTTTCCTGAACCTCCATATCGCTCGATGGAGTGTATATTTCTGCTCCTGTTTTAGCAGCTATTCTCCTAATACTCTCTGGAGGGTCTTTAACGTCCACAGCAACTATTAGTGGTTTCCCATATTTCCTCACAACTTCCAGGATCTCTCCTGGATCCACGCTTTTCATACTCTCGAGGTAGAGAAGATTACCCATAGTGTCTAAGATAGCCAAGCCTGTTGTAGAGCCTGGATCCACCCCTACTATGACGCTCCTGCTAGGTTTTTTGGAGGATTTTTGAGGCAGATCCAGCCTCACTCTATACACGGGCTTAATCCTTATTCTGCACCCGTAGCTCTCGCCCTCCCTTATTATTGACCTAACACGGTCCCTCCGAGCATACACGATGAAAATCGCCGACTCGAAGCCCCCAACGCTCTTCCTGTACCTATAATCATATTCGAGCCCAGCCCTATCCAGGGCCTCTTTTATATCCATCGCAGTGTAGTGTATTATGGCCCTCAGGGCCCTCTGAAACCTCTGCTGGCTCCATCCCCCCTTCGAGCTGCTCTTACTCTTGGAGACCACTATGATGGTCTTCTCCTCCATGCTCTTCACGGGTAGACCCACACCCTTAGAAGCCAGTAGCGCTGCTAGGTAAGCTGTCTTACCAGGTGACAGCTTCCCCGAGTCTATCCCGATGCCCGCCTTTCTGGCTGCTTCCTTGAGAGTCACAACATCGTCGAGAACGTTAACCTGGACTACCTGCGTCTCGTCTGGCAGAAACGAGAGGAGCCTTACTATATCTCTCTCGCTGGCGCCTAACTCGTAGATATTGTCGAGCCCTATGGAAACGGGCCTATACTCCACAGCTAATCTCACTAGCCTGGATAGGGTACTGTTAGGGTATTTTCCTATGAGCCTGCCTTCCTCGTCTATGATGACGATATAGTATCTAGCTTGCCTACTAGAGGATCCCGGGCTCCCCTCCTGTAGATCTACACCCATGTAAACCCTGCTAGAGGGGTTTTTCATTAATTTCCCCCTTAACGTACTTTAGAACCCTCCCAGCATCTACGCTTACTCCGAATTTCCTTTCATAGTAGGAAGTAATATATTTCACGTCCCTAAACAGGAGTTCACCGCTAGACTCTTCCCCCTTATAGACATACTGTGGCCAGTCTATTACATAGCCCCTGCCATCCTCCGATATTAACACGTTGTACTGGCTAAGATCGCCATGCACTATTCCTACCTTAGTATACGCTATCCTAAGAGTTTCTATAACATCTGCCAGAGTCGCTCTAGCAGTCTCCTCGTCCAGGTCTTCCACTTTGTACAGGTCAACTCCTCTAATGTACTCCTGCACCACGGCATGCCTGTTATATGTCACAGGCTCGGGAACTAGAGCCTTGTTGGATCTTAGCTCTACCAGTGCCTTAAACTCTCTCTCCCCTATAGTTTTCACGACACGTATCCAGTCCTCGCCCTCTATTTCCTGGGCATAACTTCTAACCCTTCTAACCTTAGAAAAGGAGGTTCTACCCTCTCTATGCAACTTCACTACAACAAGGCCTCTGGGAGACTCTGCAATGTATATATCGCTCTCCTTGCCAACACCTATCTTGTCGCCCAACCTCGTGATATAGCCCCTCCGTAGGAGACTGTTAAGGGCCAGAACATCCAGGCCTCTATAGGTTAGCGTGTAGCCGCTGAAGTTGCCAAGCCTTCTCCTAACTAGCTTGAGCTCTGTGAGCCTCTTTATGCTCTTCTGGATAGAAGAGGGTGGCAGGCGAGACACCCTCTCAATGACTTCCAGGGGCACGTATTTATAGCGCGTAAGATTCCTCTCTATGGAGTACAGCACGATTACATCGTTTTTCTCTACTCTATCTAGGATCTCGGCTAGTAGCGCCGTCAAACCCCCTAACCCCCAATTATCTATCTTAGTAATAAAATAATGTTCTACAGTAGAACTATTATAGTAGTTCTATTGAGGGATTTAAAGGACTCAATGAGACTAATCTTGGGAAGTCTTGTAAAGTTTCTAAGCATTCAAGACTGTGTATGAATGTTTGCTAAACTTATTGGAGCCCTAACATGGCCTCCTAGACGTGTTTTAACCTTAAAGGTTAGCCTAAAAAATTTAAACTCGAATGGAACATTATAAATTATTGTAGGACACATTATAAATGGTAGGTGTATGTATTATGGGGGAAAAGGAGATAACAAAAAAGGAGGGAATCTACGAGAAGGAGGGAGTACTATACGTTATAGGTTCCAAATACATAGCTAAAGTAGCTGGAGCGCTTGCTAGCGAAACTAGGACTCGCATACTAGAGTACCTACTGAAAGGCCCTATAGACTTAGACGTGATAGCCGAGAAAATAGGCCAGAGCAAAGCCAACATTAGCAGCCAGATAAGAAAGCTTGAAAACGTAGATATAGTTAAGGCTAGATACATGCCTGGACAAAGAGGTATAAAGAAGGTAGTAGAACTAAACGTGAACAAGATAGTTTTTATGATAAGCCCTGAAGAGTAGTTTTTCCCCTTAAACCTAAAGATGGAAAACCTACATTATCCTCTTAGCCCTATCAGCCAGATAGAATAGCGCTATTATAAAAGGGAGAATCTCGACGCGTCCTAAAAGCATTGCCCCTATGAAGAGGACTTTCAAGCCGATAGGAGCCCCCGCACCAGTTATGCCTGTACTCTCACCCATATTAAATACTGCAGAAGCAGTTTCAAGGAGCAAATTATCTAGAGGGTACTTGCCGGGATACATTATCAAGAGAGCCACTACTAGGAAACCATAAAGGATGAAGAAGGAGGATACAACGCTTATGGTGGCTTTCTCTAGGTGCTCGTCCACTATGTATTTTCCAAGCCTCTTGTTGGGAGCATAGCCTGGGGGTTTTATAGACTCTAGGGCTTGGATCTTGATGATCTTCGCCGCTATCACGACTCTAAGAATTTTTATCCCTCCAGCCGTTGAAAAAGCGCTTCCACCTATTATGGTAGCTAGCAATATCAGGAACTTGAAAGCTCCAGGGGCTTCCCCTAGATCCCCTGTTTGAAAGCCCACGTTCAAGAGAGCTGAAATAGTGTCGAACACGGACTGTTTAAGCGTGTACGCCTCTCTTAGCAGCGAGTCCCTATAATATATGGCATACGCTGCCGCGACAAATACTGCCAATAGGAACAGTTGAGCTTTAAGCTCAACGCTTTCCCTAAGCCTCCCCGGCCTCAGCGTCAATATATTGTAGTGGTCTGCGAAATTAGATGCCCCCAGAAAGGCTGCAAAAAGAGCTACTGCTAAAACATAGTCGTTATAAATGTAGGAAGCCATGCTCTCCGATTTCGTGGAAAAGCCTCCAGTAGCTATTCCTGTTAGGCCGTGGATCACAGAGTCCTCCCAGCCGATCCCGGTCATTTTGAAGAGAGCTATGCATATAATAGTTAATGTGGCATATATTATGCCCATCTTGGTAGCGCTCCTCTTCAGGCTCGCCTCTAACCTCTCGAACCTGCCCTCTGCAAGGTAGAGAAGCGCCGCCGAAATGCCTGGCCTTGCCAAGAACGCAATTGTAAAGACTATAATGCCAAGCCCGCCCAACCACTGTATCAGGCCACGCCAAAGCTTTATGGATCCCGGAAGCTCGTCTACGCTAGGAACATAAACAGAGCCCCAGCTGCTCGGTTCCCCGGTGAATATGGAGAGCCCTGTTGTCGTCCATCCACTGGCACTCTCGAATATAGCGTCGATTAGCGGTATCTCTAGCGTCATAGCAAGTGGTATTCCCGTTATTATAGGGACTATGAGCCACACTAGAGTAGTAGCCAGCACTCCCTCGCCAGCTCTTATGGGTCCAGCGCGCACCCGCGACGCTAGGTATCCTAGGGCTACTAGCAGGCCCCCTGCGAGAGCCATCTCGTAGCCGACCACGTATTCCCTATAGTCGCCTCTGGCATAGTACAGGAAGATCCCGTATAGTCCGCCCGCAGTTAAAGGTAGACCGGCGGTAACAAGTGCTAGGGCTAGGTAAGGCGCTATCCTCTTCAACGCCTACACCAACCCACACGAACTACCTGTTGTACGCCCTTAAATCACATACTAGAGCTGGGGAACTGTTTTAAGATCTGAGACGCGCCGAATTGATAAGGGTGGCTCGGTTGCAGGCTATTGAAGCTAAAGAGTGCAAGCCAGACCGAGACTTTCTAAGGCACATAGTTAACAGAGTCTTGGCCCTTAACATAAACAAGATACCTAGGGGCCTGGCAGACGATGTTAGGACTAGCATAGGGAGAGCTGAGGATAAGTACAAGTTCTCCCTAATAAGTGGCGATCCTATGAGGCTACTAGACTATTTCAAGAGCGAGGAATGGTGGGACCTCGTAGACATGGTTAAGAACACCAACCTGACATGGCTCTTAGAACAGGTGCTAAAGGAGCTGGCAGACAAGTACTCTTCGTCCTGCGAGCCTGTGGCTAAAAAGGCCCTGGAACTGGTTAGCCTCATTAAGGATAAGGAGTCCCAAACTCCTAGACGATTAAGCTTGGACTATGTCGTGAGGGCCCTGAAATACAGTGGGTACCAGGTGTCACTAAAAGAGGGCGTGGCCATAGTAGAGGAGCCATACGTTAAGGTAGAGCTGACTGTTAAGGATGACAACATAGTCTACACTATATGCAGGGAAGGAAAAGCTAAGACCATAGAAGCCTTCATGGCTAGGCTAGAGAAGATAAGAGAGATCTGATCAACCTCAAGCCAGTAATAGGCCTCCTAAGCATGGTTAACACGACGTGGCGCGTGGTGACTGCTGAGCCCAGGTAAAGTCTCCAGAAGCTCTCTGGCAGGCTTTTCATTAGCGTCTTCCCCCTCGCAGGCCCCGCCTTTTCTATCACCTCTAAAAGTTTTCTAGACACCAAGACCTCGCTAATGACACGAGAGATGCCAGACCTGTATCTCTCCTCGATCTCTCTCAAGTTAGGATACGAGGAATTTATTGCCTTCGCGAGGCTCATAGCAGAAAGAATAGCAGGCCTGTTACCCTCTCCAGCCGTCGATACAACAAGCCCAGCTGCCTCCCCAACTTTAAGTATGTCGCCCTCGCGGGTCACTATAGGCCCCTTAACCGTTACTGGCGCGCCTCTCTCGTCTAAAGGCTCGAAGGTTCCTAATAGCTTGTATGAGTAATTTTTTACCATCTCCCTCAAGTAGGTTGCCGCGTCAACGGTCTCGAAGCCCGCGCCGATATTAACTGTCTTGCCGTCGTCATCTGCCGGGAATATCCAGTAGAAACCTCTCGACTTTAAGTCGAAATCTAGAAGCGCTTTCCCGGGATCCCATCTAGCTTTAGATATGACGCGGTAAACAAACACCCTACTCTCGGGTTTATTAGCGTAGGGCCCGCGGGCGTCGACCGTCACAGTCCCTCTCTGACTTTTCCACATGCCGCGGAGAAACAAGGCCTCCTCGGCCTCCGCTTCTTCCCTAAGACTGGCTACCAGCCCGGGCTTATCTACTATAGCCCATTTAGGCTTGCTGAAGCTTTCCTCATAAACGACGTCGCCATGTATCCTTATCTCAAAACTATTGACAAGCGTTACAACGACCCCTAGCCTTTCAAGAAGCCCCAACAACCCTTCCCTTAGAGCGACTGCGTCGCCGCAAGCCTTCCTGTAACTAGTAGCCACATCTATAAGGGCAACGCTGAACCCCTCACGGGCCAGCTCGCGTGCAAGCAGTGAACCAGCAACCCCCGCCCCTGCAACTAAAACATTAGGCTTTCCCGCAATCATCGAGACCACGCCAGCTCCTGGTTAATAACGCTGATCGAAGCTAATAAAACAGGGTTCAGAAGAGAGGCGTCATGCAATGGCAAAGATAAGGCTTATCGAGGAATCCTCCAGGAGCAAGAGGGGCTTACACATAGAGCGCAAGATAGCCCTAATAGTTAACCGTGATGGAACCACGCGGAAACCTTCGAAATCCCCTGGGAAAGCCCCGACCATGTACAAGATTGGAGAGGCGAGGTACGTAGAAGAAGAACTCAGCGAGGGGGAATACGCTGTCCAGATAAGGCTGGTCAGGGGTCTATGGAATAACGTCCAAGGCTACATAATTGTATACGACTGGAAAGGGGTGCCTGTTTTTAAAGCAGTATATAGGAAGGGGAAGCTGAGAAGATCCTTTGGCGACCTAAGATACGCAAAAATAGTGGAGACTGCGGTTTACTCCATAGGACTCGACAAATACGTGAAAAGAGTCAACTGGAAAACAGGCCTTTGACCAGGCACTTAAACATGCATATCACCATTACTACTAATAGCCTGACACTCTTTCCTGTCCATGAATTATTGCCCTAATTACCATTCACCCAACTCAGCCTTCATGGGTGTTGCACTAGAAGGGCAAGCTAGGTAGGCCGGCTTATTAAAAGCGGGCAATAGCCATGGATCCGTGATATATAAAGATTTTTGCAGGCCTGGGGCCCTACTTAAGCGTAACGGGTATTCCACTGGTGCTGCTGGTTGAATGTCGAGCTATTTGATAGGCCATCGCTCGAGAAAGCTGCCCTGATACTCTCAAGCGCCACCTCGCTTAAGTCATGGGTCTCCTTCGGGGCCAGTTGCCAGGCTAGTTATGAAGGCAGGAGTGCCAGCTCCTTCACTAAAGGAGACGTCATAGCAATGATCAAGGCAGATGGCAGCTTTATAGTACACGGGCCACGCGGCTTTAAGCCATTGAACTGGCAGCCCAGCGGGTCCTTAGTAAGTGTCTCGAAGAACAATGACTCTCTAGTCCTAAGGGTCGTAAGAAGAGAGCCTAGAGAGGTACTTTTACTCTCGTGTGATCAAGTATACTTCATAGCAGTAATGAGGGAACCAGTCGAGAGCGAGTTCTGGTTCTATGTTAACGAGGCAGAGATAAGGGATTACCTAGCTTCTAACCCGGAAGTCATAGAAGACGGTTTGAGAATAGTTAGGGTGGAGAAGCCTGTAGACCCGGGCTTTATTGACCTATATGCAGAGGATTCCAGGGGTAACCTAGTAGTGGTCGAGATTAAGAGGGTAAAAGCGGGCATTGAAGCCGTAAAGCAGCTTGAAAGATACCTTGAGCATTTTAAGGCGCGTAATGTGAGGGTCAGGGGGATCCTTGTAGCTCCCGAGGCAACGCAGGGGGCTATAGCTTTGATGGCCAAAACTGGTATAGAGTACAGGAGAATAGATCTCAGGCGCATCTACGAGTCTGTAAAGTCGAGAAAGCTTTATAGAGGGAAGAAGATAGACGAGTATCTTAACGTTCAGAAGTAACCCGCCAGCTAGTGTAACTAGCTCTCTGAAGACCGGGCCCTCCTATTGGCGCACTCCATATAGAATTGCCTGAGCCTTGATATTGTTTCTTCGCTGAGAAAGTGCTCTAAAAGCTCAGCCTCTATATTAGCCTTTTCCCGGCTAACTCCCAGGGATTCAAGGAATTCTAGGAGAAAGCTGTGGTTTCTCGCTATCTTCTGGGCTAATTCGCGCCCTTTCTCCGTAAGCCTCACACTCCTGTATCTCTCGTAAACTATGTAGTTCTTCTTTTCAAGCCTCTTAATCATGCTGGTCACGGACGCCGCCTTAACCCCTAGAATCGATGCTATGTCTACCGGCCTCGCATAGCCTCTAACCCGTTCCAGCTCGTAGATGACCTCTATATAGTCTTCCTCTGCCATAGATCCGAGGGTTTTCCTAGCCTCGTGGGCTCTCCTAAGTAGCTCTATTCTAGTCTGTCCACTCATATCATTATCATTGTCCTGCAAACAGGCCCCCTCCCAAGAACGCCATCTAATCTGGTTACCTGGAGCTTCCAAATAATTTTGAGCCGAACAGTCTTTTAATATGACAAGGATAGGAAAAGATTTAGCATGCCCGCACTCACTAAGGGGTGGAGATCCTCATCGCCTACGCTGGCTCGGTAATGGAGTCACCGATCATCTGCTCACACCGACTTAAACGAGTCTACAATGGAAGCCAGCCTTCCCGGATCCTCCTCTGTTATATTGCCAGTAACAAGCACGTCCGCCCCTGCGCGAGCCAGCTTCTCAGCTACATCGGGTGTTCTAACTCCCCCGCCCACAACCAGAAGGGTTTCCAGCCTAGCTTTGGCTAGCAAGCTCTTAGCCAGCCCTACAGCTTCTTCGGGGACTGGGCGCGGGGCTCCGCTACCAGCTTCTAGGTATACAAGCCTGGCTCCCATCATAGCCCCGGCTAACGCGTACGCCGCGACTATCTCTTTCTTCTCGTAGGGTATCACCCTTGCCTTACCTATATAGCCAGCGTCCCCCCCATACCCCACTATAATGTATGCTGTAGGTATGGGTTCGAGCCCCATTTCTAAAACTACAAGTGACGCCTGGGCCTGGGCACCAGTTATGTAGTAGGTCTCGTCGCTGTTCATCAAGTACATGAAGAGTACGGCGTCAGCCTTGGGTGTGAGGCCCGCAATGCTTCCCGGAAACAGTATCACGGGGAGCCCAGAGGAAGCCTTGATGGCTGCCACCACGTTTGACAGCCTTGGCTCATAGACTCCTATAGAGCCGCCAACCAGTATTGCGTCGCTACCTGAGTCCTCCGCTATACTTGCAACTTTCGCCGCATCCTCGGGCCCTGTCTTATGAGGGTCTATTAGAGTGAAGTGTAGCCTAGAACTAACCCTCCTCTTGAACAGCAGGCTCAGGACCCTCCCCAACAGCCTCAACCTCCCCGCATATTTCACCTAGGCTTCCATCATAGGCGGCGTCGGAGATCTTGTTATAGACGTCTATCCTTTCTAGGACTTCAGGTACCTCAAATGTACAGTATAACCCGCATGTACCACACCTAACTAAAGCCATTCTCATACCCCTGTTTTCAGACTTTTTGAGGTCGACTGTCAGGGTGAAAGACCCGCAGCGCGGGCACTGGAAGTATCTCGTTGTTTTGGCAACTCTACGCACTTTCTTTACCTTTTTTCTGCGCCTCCTTCCCATTCCTTAACACCTTCTACTAAGTTCGCCCAGAGCCAGTCTCTACTTCATTTAGCGAATCCTTCTAAGTTAAAATAGTAATCAGGTGGACTAGGATTCTTCATTGCATAGACTCAGCCAGGCCGGGTTCTTCTCTTCACCGGATACTCCATCTCCAAGCTAATAAGTGTCCTCCACTATTATTTCTTGTCCAATAGGTGCATGAGAATAGCTGCGCTGAAGTGCTTCATAGCTGGGGGAAAGGAGATAGATGCAGAGCCACGCATCAAGCCTCTCACAGAGACTCTGAGGTCTTTAGGCGTGAAAACCCTCTACCTAGGCAAAGACGAGGCGGGAAGCGAGGAACCTTACTCAATAATTGTAGTGGCTAGGGGAGGCTACGAGAAGGCGGTAGAGCTACTGCTTAGGCCCCATACCAGAGGTGCTCTCCTAGTATCAATAGCGGGCCTAGAGGGGTTAGGGGAGGCAGTCGAGGTTAAGGATAAAGCACTGAGGGCTGGCAAAAAAGTGGAACTAATCCACTTCCCAGATCCCGGAAAAGAGAGTGTGGCTGAGAGGCTATCATTAGAGGTAAAAGCTCTCAGAGCCTCCTCCTCGGCTCTCGACATGAAGATCCTTCTATTTGGCGTCGAACCCCCGCCCATCATGATAGAGGACTGGGCTAGGAGGGCAGGCCTAGATTTATACTTGGTGCCTGGGAGAGAAGCCTTGGAACTTTTCAGAGAAGGAAGCGAGTATGGAAGCCTGTACGTAGATACCTATCTAGCAGCATACTTCGACTTGTCAGGGATCAGTGAAGAGGTTCTCTCGAGAGAACTCGGTCTTTATCTAGCCGTAAAGTCGGTTCTCGACTCTGAGGGTGCCAACGCCGTTTTGGTAGACTGTGAGGATCTATCTTCAAAAGCTGGCATAGGAGCACTAATGGCATTGAACCTTCTACAAGACGAAGGAGTCCCGAGTGCTTGCACAAGTTTTCAGGAAACCTTGCTACCACAAATGATCTCCTACACGCTAACAGGGAGCCCAAGCATACCCGTGAGGCTTATTGACATAGACAAGGATAAGATGGTTCTCAAGGCACTAACGTTGCCAACAGCCGCTTCAGCTAGATCCCAGATAGAAAATGAGGAAGGCATCATAAGGATTAAGGGGCATCCCGGGGAAGGTAGCTACGTGGCAATAGCAGTCGCTAAAGCTATGGATAGAGCCCATGTATTGGAGCTCGAGGTTTTAAAAGACCACGAACCAAATGGGCCACAGAGCATTACGGCATCGTACAAAGGAGACCCAAGAGGGATCCTAGAAAACCTTAGAACAGCCAACATGGTTCTTTTGAAAAGAGTTAATAAAGAGGTCGTGGCCAAAGCCCTATACTACCTTGGCATGGATACTACCCTTTAGCTTTCAAGGGTTTTTGAAAGCTTTTTCATCATATACCTGTACCTCAAGTACTTATCCTCCGGCGAGAACCTGGGAGGATGAGGGACCCTCAAATAGCCACCGCAATAAGGACATCTATCTCTATGTAACGTGTACATGCCGCAATTGATACACTTTCTTAAAAGCCACTTCAAGTGCTAGCACGCCCCCAAGGATCGCCTAAAATTATGAACTAAAATATTAGTGGTTTATCATTCTTTTAGCCTCTCAAAGGAGAGTTCTACGCCAACCTCTTTTGCCACGCTTGAAGCTCTCTCTAAGGCCCTCTGCAGGGCGCTTTCTAGAACCTTATAGTCGTGAGAGTACAAATCTACCCTGTACCTCGGGGCCCCGGTTGAGTACACTCTAGAGTTTATCTTTGAATCTGTGGAGTCGATGGCCTCCTTAAGCGCCTTTAAAACCTTCCTGATCCTGTGAATGCCGTCGGGCTTCGTGGATCTGAGCACGAGGATGCCAGAAATCTTTACTTGCTTCAATTTTACGTGGGATCTAGCCACCTCGATCAAGGGCTCTATCCATTCGTCCGGAATACCCGCTTCTTCCAGAGCTTTTCTACCATGTATCAGGGCTTGCTCAAGGCCTACCATGGGTTCTCCATAGGCGTCCTCTAGCTTCCAGATAACCTCTCTATAAACCTCGTCTCTTGTCTTGCCGAGCTTCTCGCCGACCATTTCAATAAGTGTTGCAGCCTTTAGCGTTCTCTTGAACCATGCCATCTTCCTCCTTCTTTCTCCATCCATTACTCTTTTCAGGCTCACATCGACCTGCTTCCTAGCTTTGTAAACCCTTATCACTTTCAAGACATGCTTTTGGCCTGGCTTCAATACCTGCCTTATATCCCTAACCATTCGGCTGGCTACCTCGCTCCAGGGGAGGAAAGCCCTGATCCCCTCATAATCATCTATAACTAGGTAAGCGCCAAAATCGTGGACTTCCTTGACTGTACCCACTACTAGCTCCCCAATATCTGGCAATTCTTTCCTAGGCTTAAGCACTGACACCACCTCTAACTCTTGTTAACACTGGGACTAGTCTAGAACAGTCTCTATCTTCCCAGTAATCCTAGCCTTCCCACCAGTAGTATCCACTAGCTTATGGCCGCACGAGAGGCATACTACTGGGAAAGTGGCGTGGCTAAAAACCGACTGCCTGTGGCCGCAGTTGGGACAGACTACTAGCAGGAACCTGCTCCTGGGCTGGGGTACCAGTATTTTCCTCCTAGGACCCATCTCCTGGAAACTCACGGGAGTCCTCACCTCACTACCTCTATTAGCTCAATTTTCTTCAACCTAATGCCTAGTATGTGTCTCTTGTACCCGCACGACTGGCAAGCTATCTTAAGCACTACCTTCTTGGTGGTTTTAGCGAACCTCTTCTGCTCAGGCCTTCTCTTGCTACCGTAGCCCTCCTGTTTCCTCTCGTATCTCCTTTGACCCTCAGCCATAGAGCGCCTCTTTCCATGCTTATAGACTGAGACGCTATGCTCCGTGTGGGTATTGCACCGCGGGCAATAGGTTCGCATCCTCTTCGGGAAACGCACCACCACCACCCTCTACTCTCTTCCCGTTTAAACATTTTTATTGGCTAAGCTTTAAGCCACAGCCTGCAAGTATATACCTAGGGCTTACCATACGTAATAATCGACTATGCCTTCTAATTGCGTGAGCCACCTTCGTCCACGCCTTCATCCCATCCCCTGGAGCCACTCTCACACCCCTAACATGCGAAGGCTAGAGCCATCGCTGACATAGACCCGCGGCCCTGGGAGTGCCTCCTGGAAAAGGGCAAGCTCTAAAACGTATAAATGTTTATGTTCTAGGCGTTTTGAGCTACACAAAGACTCTCGTAGATGTTTTATTAGCACCAATCAATTGAAAAGCTCCGCCACGGGTGCACCAGGCGTCAGCGAGGGTGACATGACTTCATTGCACCATACGCTCAGTGCCGTCACCACTCATCATTTATCCCGCGTAACAAGCCTTACATTGCTTCCCAAGGTTAAATCGCTAAATCCCAGTTAATATGGCTACGCAAACCTAGTCTCGCCTGTCCTAGCACGCTTCCTTGCTTCGTTTAAAACTATAAAGCCCTTGAATAGCGATCTTGACAGGGCATGATAGTCATGGGTGGGAGGCTCAGGTTCTGTCCAAAGTGTGGCGGTGTCATGTATCCTAGGGTTCAAGCTGGAAGAAGCGAGCTCTACTGCACAAGGTGCGGCTACAGCGAACCCGTTGATAGCCCTGTACGCGAGGCTTATAGGGTCGTCAAGAAGATAGAGCACTCGCCCAGAGAGAAGACCATAGTGATTTCGGCGAACCAGCCGCCGCCTACAGCGTCCATAGTAAAGGGGCACACTAGGTGCCCCAAGTGCGGCCACGACGAATTACTTAACTGGATGATGCAGACGCGATCTGCAGACGAACCGCCCACTAGGTTCTATAGATGTACAAGGTGCGGCTACACTTGGAGAGAATACGCCTAAGCATGTGCGACAAGCTATTCTTCGCTTCGAGGACGGCCGAAAAGCTGTTCAACGAACTAGTAGAAGCCGTGGATCGGATTCCAGCAATCGTAGCTGGCAGGTCTTACGTAGAGCGTGCCGCCCATCTTTCTAGAGGACTTATGTTCCTTCTCAGCGAAGTGCTCGAAGAGAACTGTGGAGGGCTAAACTCTTCAAAGGCCTAAATAGATTTAACCCGCCTGCAACGATATTTAAAGCGCATGACGGAGGGAAAAACCTATTGTGCCCGAGATTAAGGTCAAAAACACTCTAGGGAGGCGACTAGAAACTTTCAGGCCTGAGAACCCGCCCCAGGTTTCTATGTATGTCTGTGGGCCTACCGTGTACGATTACACGCACATAGGCCACGCCAGGACTTACGTGGTTTTCGATGCGATAAAGAGGTATTTGTCCCTGAAAGGCTTCGACGTCTTCCACATACAAAACATAACGGACATAGACGACAAGATAATAGACAGGGCCAAGGCAGAGTCCAGAGACTGGCATGACATAGTCGAGGAATATACTAGGGACTACATGGAACAAATCGAAAAGTTAGGCATACACGTGGACCTGCATCCACGCGTTACCCACCATATCAACGAGATAATAGAGTTCATACAAGGGCTCATTGACAAGGGGCATGCCTACGTAGCGCCCAGCGGAAGTGTGTATTTCAGCGTAGACACGTACGACGATTATGGAGCCCTTAGTGGGAGGATAAGCAAGGAGCTATGGGGCCAAGAAGAAGAATTCATCTCAGAAAAGAAGAGCCCCTACGACTTCGCACTATGGAAGTCTAGGAAGCCTGGCGAGCCCTACTGGAACAGCCCCTGGGGCCCCGGCAGGCCTGGATGGCACATAGAGTGCAGCGTGATGAGTACGAGATACACCGGCGAGAGCCTGGACATCCACGGAGGAGGCTCTGACCTGATATTTCCCCACCACGAAAACGAGAGAGCACAGAGTGAGACATTTCTAGGGAAAAGGCCCTGGGTCAAGTACTGGCTACATACAGGAATGCTCCTAGTCTCTGGAGAAAAGATGTCCAAAAGCCTTGGAAACATTATACCACTAAAAGAGGCTCTAGGAAAATGGGGCCCGCACGTCCTTAGACTATGGCTGCTAAGCGCGTATTACAGGAGCCCTCTCGACTATACCGAGACAGGGCTGGAACAAGCCCAGAGACTCCATGAAAGGCTAGTCCACTCGTACCAGGTGTCTCTAAGGAGGGTGGAGAAGCTCGAGCCCTCCTACTACCTGGACACCAAGGATATAGCTACCCTAAAGAGAATACTAGATATTAGGCGGGAATGGGATAGGGAGCTAAGCAACGACTTCAATTTTGGCGCAGCTATGAGGTGGCTATGGGAGCTTACCGGGGTCTACTACAAAGAGGTAGAACATAGTGAGAGCAACGCCCTGCTGGCACTGTATTTAAGCTCTATAGAAGACATGAATAGCGTCTACTATTTTATGGAGGAGGCCGCGGCGAGAGGGCCAATAGGGCTCGAGAACCAGCTAATAGACCTAATAGTTGAGGTCAGAAAAGAGCTACGTAAGAAAAAGATGTACGACCTGGCTGACCATATACGTAGAGTGCTGGGCGAGATGGGTATCAAGCTCATGGATAAAGGCGAGGAGACCGAGTGGGTGAAGGATTAGCAGCCAGAGGAGAACAGTCTCGTGGGTAAACATCTAGCGCTGCGGATTGAAACCCTTGACTCTTACTAATTCATGGCTTCCCGGGGCTCTGAGCTGGGAGGGCCCGTCTGCTCATGGGTGATGAGCTTTAAGGCCTGCCGATGCTGTAAGCCTTGTGGGGGCTTCTTTTGCCTCGGCCTCTATAGTAATAGCCGTTTATGGCCATGTAGGCTTGGCCGTGAGATTCCTCTTTGCAGCTTACGCTTTCGACATACTTGACGGTGTCATTGCTAGGAGAAGCGGTGGATCTAGCCGGGAGGGCTTAATGCTGGACAGAGCGATCGACAGGCTTAGCCAGGTAGTGGCCCCCCTTATTATATACGCCTCGTGGCTTGCCGGGCTCGAGGATCAACCCAGCCTGCTAGATATAGTCCTGATAGCTGCCTATAGCGCTATAATTATCCCAGTGTCGCTCTACAGGCTTGTCTACAGGATCGTTTGGAGCCTAGAATATTTCCACGGGCTGCCTCTCTTTGTCCATGCGGGACTACTCCTGACATCCATAGTTTCTTCTACACCCGTCAACCCGGGAATCCTAGTAATAGCAGCCCTAATGAGCGCTCTTCCCGTGAAGTACTTCAGAACCTCAAGAAGAGAGGCTCCGAGCCCCATGCTACTGCCCAGGCTTCTCACCGTAGCCCTTTTAGCACTGTTACCCTACGATAACACGTTAGTCAAATATGCAGCCCTATCAGTGAAATGGGGGCTAATAGCCTACATAGTCGTAGGCCCTATATCGTATCACATAATAACCCATTATGGTGCCAAACAGCAGAAAACCAAGGAAGACTTGAAGGAAAAACATATAGGCTAACCATACGTGCCTAATCGCGAGCACACCGAATTCTAGGTCTGGACGACCCCAAGACAGCTCTTGGGTGGCCTGTTTTTATCTTCTTCTAGTTTCATAAAGTTTGGATCGGTGTTTAAGATGTCGTACCCGCTCAGGGTGGAGTTCGAGGATGCCAGAGTATGGAAGCACATGATTGCCTCCATAGAGAAGGTCATAGACGAGGCAGTGTTCCTGTTCACGGAGGAGGGGCTCAAGCTGAGGGCCCTAGACACTAGCCACGTTGTAATGGTTGACCTCTACTATCCCAATTCTTCATTCACGACATACGAGGTTCAGGGTGAGGTAGCTCTAGGGGTCTCCTTTGACGTCCTATCTAAGATCTTGAAGAGGGCCACTAAAAGGGACGCTCTAGGTATAAGGTTCGATGGATCAATGATAGAAGTAGTTTTCACAGGTAGGGGAGAGAGGAAGTTCAGGTTCCCACAGATAGAGCTGTCGCTAGAGAAGCTCCCAGAGCCTAAGATAGAGTTCACGGTGAAATTTAAGATGCTAAGCAACATCTTCAGAGAAGCCGTGAAGGATCTGAGCACTGTAGGAGAATCCGTCACGGTTAGAGCCTTCGAAGGCGAGGACCGCGTTATAATGAGTGGCAAGGGCGACATAGGTGAGGCTGAGGTCGATCTTTCACTGGAGTCCCAGAGCCTCCTAGACGTCGCAATAGAGTCTCCAGACTCCTCATCGTATAGCCTCGAGTATTTCGACATAATGCTACAAGCAGCCCAGGCAGCCGACGTTGTAGGTTTCAGCTACTCGGCAGACGCTCCTGCACGCGTTGACTTAGAGTACCAGGCTGGGGGAAGGCTGACATTTTATGTATCGCCGAGGGTCGAGTAGAGGAGCCCAAGTGGCTATAGTTAGGGTTGAAGAGTCCAGTAACCCCGTTTTCGAGGCCTTTAGGGCATACTATAGCCTGGACCACCACCTATACCTGCCACAGGGCTTAGAGAGAAGGGAGTTCGCCTACCAGGACTTGAAAACAGGAAACTTCACACGACACATATCTCTATCCAGCGGAGAAGAGGTTAGAAGGTTCCTGAGAACCAAGGTTCCGGGGCACTTCTATTACTCCACAGCATTCTACGACCTGCCAGACGCTAAGAGTATGGAGGAAAAAGGGTGGCAGGGATCCGAGCTACTCTTCGACATAGACCTAGACCACGTGGAGGAGTGCTCCGGGCACATAGTCGAGACTCCTAAGATGTCTGCCAAGATAATGGGGGACGAGTGTATATGGGAGGGTATCAGGTACGTCAATAACCTAGTAGATATTCTAACCAGAGACCTGGGCATTGAACGAGGGGACATACAGGCATACTATACTGGAAACAGGGGCTTCCACGTGAAAGCCAGCTGTGACTGGTGTCTAGGCCTGGGGAGGGAGGAAAGAAGGCTTCTTGCATCCTATGTGCTGGCTGAGGCTCTAGACCTGGAAGAGATCTTTCCTAGGAAAGATAAGATGCCTCGCGGGGCAAGGATAGCACCTCCTACTAGCGGGGATCCAGGATGGAGGGGGTGGATAGCAAGGCTCGTGAAAGAGCATCCCAGCGACAAGAACTGGGGGAAGAGAGTGTTGGAGGCTATAGAGAGGTTCAGGCCCCCAATAGATACACAGGTCACACAGGACATAAGCAGGCTCGCAAGGCCTCCTGGGACGCTAAACGGTAAGACAGGTTTTCTCGTCGCTGCCCTACGTGAAGGCCTCCCCTTGCCCAGAGACCATAGGATCTCCCCATTCGGAGGAGAAGTCAGAGTAAGGGCTCTCGATACAGTTAATGGCGTTAGACTGTTCGGCTACCAGGTCGACGTGAGGGAAGGCGGCGACTACCAGGTTCCAGCCTGGATAGCTATATACCTGGCACTAAGGGGTATAGTAGAACTGGTAGAGGGCGATATAGTTGTCAGAGCGGATACCGGCTGGAGGCCTGTATAGAACAGCGACTGGCATACACGAGCCTCTGAGCCTCGAGCACCTCAGACTGGCACGCTACATGGCGAGCACCTATTGTAGGAGCAGAGAGTTCTGCCGCGAGTATATTGAGAGAACGCTAAGAGCATCGATACTCGTAGCTAAGGCTAGGATCAACGATCTAGTGGGGACCGACTACACAGGCCTAGACTCTGAGATCCTAAGCCTCATAGATAAACTGGTAGAGTTCTACGCGAAGTATCTGGCGGGTCTATACGTGCTGGCAGGGGAAGACGTTCTGGCAAAAGCGTCCACAACCCTGAAACTCCCCAGGTCAAACGCTTGGCTAGTCGCAGGCGACATAGCTAAGCTAAAGGCCGGCGAGGCGGCAGCCCTTTTCGTTGCAGGGCTAATAGAACCCATAGAAACCGGGGCCCTAAGAATCGTGAAAACCGGGAAAACGCGAAAAGAGTAGAGCAACAAGTTTTTCATGGGTCATTGCAATAGGTTAATCTCTATTAAACATTCTCGAGGTAGGGGGTTTAAGGAATGGTGCGGCGGCCGGGATTTGAACCCGGGACCTCCGGCTTGGCAGGCCGGCGTCCTAGTCCAGGCTAGACGACCGCCGCGCTTCTCTATGTCCAGTCATTAATTGTAAGAGTGCTGGGTTTTTAATACTTATACTCTGGTGGCTGGTTGAAGCTAAAGTTCTTCCATTGTGCCGGGCTTACTATTGCGTTGGAGCGGGTTTAGGGCTGCTTTCTCAGCTTTTGGTTATTATTAGTTTTTCAGTGTTGAAGGTTTTAGCCGCTATCAGTAGCAGTGCTAGCCAGTAAATCGTCATTATGAGGAAATGTTTGGCAACGGATACTATGTCTCCCAGGGCATAGTAGTGTATTGCTAGCGCTGCGTGAGTGAATGGTATCATTTGTAGGAAGAGGGAGATGCTTTCAGGGAGCTTTGTGAGGTCTACCATTAGCGAGGAGAAGTAAATGGCCATGGCCCCTAGTATGACCAGGAATGACATGTTCTGGGCGGCCCTTATCGACTCGCTGCGGGACGCTATTATGGACACTATGGCTGAAGTGGAGAGTACTAAGAGGATCACTGAGGCTAGCCACACGCCTATGATAGTTGTCGATAAGGCAAAGCTTATGCCAGCTAGGAGGAAGAATAGTAGTATTCCCATACCGTCGGCCGCGGCCGCCATTAGGCCTAGCACTGTAGAGGCCAGCATTTTTCCAGTCAATAGCTGGCGCCTTGAAAGAGGGCTGACAAGGAGCCTTTCAATAGTCTTCCTCTCCCTCTCACCCACTATGGAGTCCGACATGAAGACAACAGCCGGGTTGACCACGAAGAATAGGCTGAACTCTAGTATGCGTGCAGAGAAGGCTACACTAGCCTCCTCTCCCGTAGCCGGGGCTCCCGTGGCCCTGTGGAACCCCTTCTGCACCCTTATCGGGTTTAACAGGTTGTCGGCGTTGATGTCTAGCCCAGCCCTTTCTGAGAGAGCGTTAACTCGCTCGACAACGAGGGCCCTGGATTTCCCATTGAGCAAGGCTATGATATTGTTGACGGCTATCTCGCTGGCCTGGGATCCTATGAGAGAGCTGACTATTATAGTTCCAGTGCCATCGATCCTGGTAATGTTCCTGTAGAAGCCCTCAGGTATAAAGACTACCACGTCAACGCTGGCCTCGGGCCATGACCCATAGGTTTCTACATTTGACTGAAGCCCCGCCCGCGACAATACTAAGGCTATATCGCCTGCCAGAGAGCCCGCAAAGCTCCAGGCTTCTGTATCGTTAACAATAATGGCCACCTCGACGTACTGGGCTGATAGAAGAGCCCCGGTTAGAATGGCGAGCCCTGGCAGGCCCAGTAGAGGTAGCAACACTACCGAGACTATCGTCCTATAGTCCCTGCTGAGGTCCCTGACCTCCTTCCAGAAAACTATCCTGGACCTCTTGTCAAGCCTCAACGCCGCCCACCGCCTTGACGAAAGCCTCCTCCAGTGATTCGCTGCCATACTTCTCCATTAGCTCGCGGGGCGGGGCTTCAGCCACTGTAGCTCCATTCATTATAAAAGCTACTTTATCTGCTAGCTGCTCCGCTTCCAGCATGTCGTGCGTAGTTATTAGGAAAGACGTCCCCCTAGCCGCCATCTCTCTTATCAGCGACTTGATCCTATAGGCAGCTATGACGTCTAAACCGCTTGTAGGCTCATCCATGACGACGAGCTCGGGTGAGTGCATTAGCGCGGATGCCAGCAGTAGGCGCCTCTTCATGCCCTTACTATAGGAGCCCGCCCTCTTAGAGAGCTGCTCCCTGGACAACCCGCTAATATCTATACCCCTATCCATGTACTCGCGGGCAAGAATCTCGTCGCCGCCAGCAAATAGTAGAGCGTTGAACCAGAGGTTCTCAAACCCTGTGAGCCTGTCATAGACGCCTGCGTCCTCCGGCAGATAGCCTATCCTCCTCCTCGCTTTATCCCAGCCATCGCCCTCGGGATCCACGCCTAGGACTTTGACACGGCCCCCGTCCCTCTTTATGAGGCCCAGAATTATCCTGATAGTAGTAGTTTTACCTGCACCGTTGGGCCCTGCCAGCACGTAGATAGAGCCCTTATCAACGCTCATGCTAACGCCTCTCAGTACAGGCTTCCCCTTTAACGACTTTACCAGACCCTCTACCTCAACGATCTTCAAGTATTACACCACTCTTGTCCACTAGAACCTTTGGGCCCCCAATCATAAAATAAACTCTACAAAAACCCTTTAGTACACTACACTAAATGAGGCGCCTGAGTGCGATTCTGGTGTCCCTAATGGGTAGGCATAGGCTCTCAGAGTTCATTGCACGATACGGGGAAAGAGGCTACGCAGTGCTGAAGGCTATTATAGAGGAGGCCTCGTCAAACTGGGCTAGCTTCAAGCTAGGAGACTTCAGCTTTAAAGGGGTCAAGAAAAGGCTCGCATCATGGGGGCTAGACTATAATCCCTCCCTACTACTGGCTAGGCTTGAAAGGGAGTACGGCGTTATCGAGACCAGCTATAAGTCATCCAGCCAGCACTGGTGGGTGATACTAGACAGGGACGCGTTAGAAGAAGCCGTGAGAGAGTACGAAGGGGTAGACGAGTCACCTGACGCTGATCTCAGGGTTAAGGCCCTCAGGCTACAATTCTACAGCCTAGAACCGCTAAGGATCCTGGGCCAATTAAAGAGGATGCTTAGGCAGGGCAGGCTAAGTAGCCAAGAGAAAAAGCTCCTGAGAAGAATAGCCTTCGAGGAAGTACCACTACTGGTAGAGTTCGCCGAAAAAGCGATAGAATACAGGGACGCATTGTCCAGAGAGTTGAGTATAGCTGAGGAAATAATCAGCACGGCTGAAAAACTCGTAGCAATGATGATAGAGAGAACCAGCGGGCTAGAGGACTCCTCTCTCAGAGGCCTCTTCAAGCCTAGAAAGGAGAGCCCTGAAAGCCAGTTTTAGAGTTTCCCTATTGTCATAGCCCTCAACAATGTCTTCCAGCTCCTTCCTACTGTAGCCTCTCAATTCTCTGGCAAATCTGGCCATATTCCTGGTTGCCCTGATAGCCTCGTCAACTATTGTTATAGAGGCTGTCTGGGCAGTCCTACTGAACGGGTTCAGATCTATGGCTGCAACCTTCTTGCCCTCCTTTACCAGGGCTTGAGTCCTATCACCATCCTCTATGGCTACCAGCACGAAGTCCGCCGAGCCTATACCCTCACTACATACTACGCCTCTCGGGCTCTCTAGCCCCTCGACTATCCTCTTTTCGCATTCCGGGGACAACAGGCCGGGAACCCCCCTGACGCGTAACAGTTCATATATCTTCCTAACCCTCTCCTCAGTCCTGTAGAACAAGTTAACTTCCACCAGCGCCCCAGTCAAGGAAGCCAGCTCGGCTATTTCACGGGCTGCCAGAGCTGCATAGTTACCGTTAACGGAGATTACAGGCCTCTCAGCTAATAGCATAGAAGCCACTGCAGCTCTCTCAGCTGCTAAAGCGAACCCATGGCTTTTCTCGCCTAGTAAGTAGTCAAAAGCTTCCCCCCTGCCATGGGCTATAAGTCCCTCCACTACCACTATACCATCATTATACGCCTCTACCAGCTTCTCTCTAGTGACAAGCGACTCATAGCGCGGGTGAGACCTAGGAATCCTTACCACCATCCTGGCTCCACACCTCTGGCCCTCCGCGCGAGGGTTGTAGTAGTCTAGGCCTTATTCCGGTTACCTTATAGAGGTGGATTGAGGCCTCGCGGGTCAGGCTCTCCTCTACTATGACCACTAAAACCCTTTTCTTCGCATAGTAACCCAGTAAGCCGGGTGTCTTCTCGATCATAGAGACGTCAATATTGCCTAGGTGCCCCAAGATAGAGGACTTCACAGTAAACCTTCTAGCCTCCTCCAGGAAAACCTCGAAGCTAGGGTCTTCGGCGATGCGCTTTATAGAATCCATAGCTATGTTCTTGTACTTCTCCATAGACTGGATCAGGGATCTAGTATCCATCGCGCCGAACTCTAGCGACAATATGGAGAGGCCCGGCGGTAGGGGGTAACACTCGGCAACGCCCCTTCCAGGAGCGCCCGGCTTCAAACGCACTACAAGGCCCACACCACAGGAAATTGCCAGTACGTCGCCTAGGCCCGTAAGCTCTTCTATTTCAGCCACATGGGCCAATTCTAGGGACTCATTGACCGACAAGCCTCTAGCAGCGCCTAGCGCTAGAGAAACAGATACAGCTATGGAACCGCTGGTAGCATACCCTGCACCTAACGGTAGAGGAGCCCTATACTCGAAGCCTGGCCTTGCTTCAATACCTATCAGCGACACGACTCTTCTGGCAGGCCCCACATGGTCTAAGGATTTACTGCCAGGATAGCATACCCTGGTACGGGGTTCTACAGCTATTCCAGCTCCTATGGATCCCGAGCTCTTGGGGTCTTCTCCAACGAAGGATGCAAAGAAGGCAGTTATATGGTGGGGTGCGGATGCACAGTAAAAAGCTTGTCACCCCATCATGCCCAGTATCGGTTCGAGCGTGGGAGCCCCTGGAAGCGACCTCTTGTGCTCGCTTCTCCTGTGTAACCCGAGGACTCGGTCAACAATACTCCTAGGCACTTCTAGGTATTCGCTGACTCTCTCGGGGCTCATACCCTTGTCGAATAATAAGTGCAAAACAGCGTCTATCAGGTCGTAGCTCAGGCCTAGCTCTTTCTCGGCCTCGTGGCCTCTCCACAGCCTAGGGCTGCTAGGTTTGAAGGCTATTTTCTGGGGGATCCCAAGGTGTAGCGCTAACCTTCTCACCTGGGACTTGTAGAGCACGGCTAGGGGCATTATGTCGCATGCTCCATCGCCGTATTTTGTAAAGTATCCTATCAGGATCTCGCTCCTATCGCCGGTACCAACCACTATCCTGTTCTCTTTATTTGCATAGTAGTATAGAAGGTTCATCCTTATTCGGGCCCTTAAGTTGCCCAAGGGGATCCTGTCTGGGCCCTGCTCGTCTTCGTAGACTGGTAAAGCCTTCTTGTATGCGTCAACAAGCGGCTTAATGTCTATAACGTCGTACCTGCTTCCAAGCGCTTTAGCTAGGCTAACAGCGTCTTCGACATCTTCTTTGGGCGTGACACTTGTATCCGGCATCACCAAGGCCTTGACTCTGCTAGAACCTATGGCCCTAACTAAGAGAGCATAGGTTGTGGAAGAGTCCACACCTCCGCTGAGCCCTATAACAGCCCCATCAACACTAGCCTCCTTTATGCTGTCCTGGATGAACGACACGAGGTAGCCTTCAACGCGCCCATAGTCTATGCTGGTAATAGAGGCTAGAACCTCGTCGAGCCTCCTGGCCAAGGCTTGACGCCTCTATGCACAAGGTATAGCTTAGCTTAGGCAGGATTTATTAAGTTGCCTCTTAGGACTGTAAGGATAACGAAAGAAGGGGGGCTACATTCTTTTCAGGGCCTCATCAACTATTATTTTTGCCAGGATTTCTTTATGGATATAGCCTTTAGCAACAAGTCCCTGGTCGCGATCTACTATAACGACTCTACTCCCCTCGCTGGCAAAACCAGACCCTGGTCTACCCACGATGTTGGCTACTACCATGTCGGAATCGTACTTTTCCAGTTTCTCCCAGGCTTTAGCCTCAAGCTCGGAAAGGCTGTCCACCACTTCTGCAGCAAAAGCTACTAGAACCCTTGGCCTGGTTCTTACCATGTCGATAACTTTAGGTGTAGGTTCAAGCGTGAGCGCCAGGGATTTCCCGCTACTGATCTTCCCGTTGATGGTCTGCACGGGAGAGAAGTCTACCGGAGCAGCGGCCATGGCTATAAAGTCGTATCGAGTCTCCGTAAGTTCACCCACTATATTAGCCATATCCCTGGTTGTCTCGGCCCTATACTTCCCCATGAAATGGGGCATAACTACTTCCACATGGCCGTGAACCATGTCAACTGTGGAGCCCCTGGCCCAAGCCTCTATACCCAGCTCTAGACCCATCAGGCCCGTGCTAGGGTTAGAAACGAACCTGACTCTATCGATCCACTCCCTAGTGGATCCTGCTGTTACCAGGCTTTTACGGCCTCTCATAGAATACCTGTTAACCGTAGCCGCTAGTACTACTCTACCCACAATGCCTGGATCCGGGTACTTGGCGATCCCTTCCTCTACTAATGGCGGCACCACCCTAACCCCCTGAGCCCTTAACTCCTCCTCGATTCTCCTGTACTGCGGTGTTTCATGCATGTTGCCATGCATAGCAGGCACTACTATAACTGGTTTTGAGTAGCCCATGAATGATATGGCTGTAAGGGCAACAACATTGTCTACTACCCCCCCGGCTATTTTGGACATTGTGGAAAGCGTGGCAGGAGCTATTGCCATAGAATCGCACTCCCGGGCCAGCGAAATATGCTCTACATCGCCTGTGGCCTCAGTAATAGGTTCCACACCCGTGGCCCAGTGGAAGAGCCTAGGCGAGACTAGCCTGGCGGCCTCCCTAGTCATGACAACCCTTACTCTAGCACCCCTTCTCATCATCCAACGTGCAGTATCTATAGCCTTGTATACAGCGACGCTGCCAGTAACGCCTAGCGCTACGCAGCGGCCGCCGGCGTAATTATTTACCTCGCCTAAGATGTCTAGCGACGGATGCGCTCCAGGCATTAGTAAAGCACCACCAAGCAAGATATTGATGTACAGCAAATAATAACGATAGCTTTAAACAAAACAGCCTACCGCCCGGCTTAAGCAATAAACCTGCCAGAACCCATAATAGTAGGACGCGGGGCAATCGGTTGCTGGAAGGCGTTTCGGAGAAGTGGTATAGTGTTAGGAAGGCTACCGTGGAGGATATACCGTCAGTGATTAGGATAAACCTTGAAAGCCTCCCCGAGAATTACTGGTACGGGTTTTACGTTCAGATGCTTGAGAACTGGGGCGAAGCCTTCCTGGTAGCAGATGCTGGAGGCCAGATAATAGGCTACGCCATGAGCAGGGTCGAAGAATCCAGGGATCCTGTCCTCCTAGGTTTAACCACAGAGATAGGGGAAGAAAAGAGCGTGGGGCAGAAAATAGCAGAGCTGTTGAAGAGCATACTTCAAGAAGCGCGGCCCGTGGGCCACCTTGTATCCATAGCAGTAGCTCCAGGATACCGTGGGAAAGGAGTCGGTGCTAGCCTCTTGTCCGAGACGATAAGGGTTCTAAGAGACCACTACAGGGTGGAATCGGTCTATCTAGAGGTTAGGGTGTCAAACACCCCAGCTATAAGGCTCTATGAGAAATTTGGTTTCAAGAAGTCTAGAATCATTAGAAAATACTATAGGGACGGGGAAGACGCCTACGTCTACGTTAAAAGGCTCGCCGGTCTGCCACAAAACAGTTAAACAACTAACCTATGGATCGATGGGGGGTCTTTGGGATTAAAATATTGGCAGGGCTTAAGAGGCTGGGCGGCGCGCTACCACGTGACTCCCAGTTTTTCCTTGTATTCCTTGTAAAGCTGCTCGACCGAGTCTACCCATTTGGGTAGGGCCTCGGGGTTCTCAGGATAAGCCTTATAGAGGGTTTTTACCTGCTTCATGTAGTCGGCAACCATTTTGAGCTTTAGAAGCATGGATGGCCTGCCAAGGAGTTTTGCAAGTATCCTTGCCTTTTCCACTATGCCTAAGTTGGCCTTTAACTCGCCCTTAACGCTTGTCTCGTACGCCTCGCTGGCCCTCATTATTCCTGTTCTAATGCCCCATTCAATTTCCTCGTCGTCCAGCTGTTGGAGAAATATCCTGAATATGTCGAGCCCTGCTTGCTTAGCACCTAGCCCTTTCATATACCTTAGGTTGAGCCCCCAGAGGCCTCTCCTAGTATAGTCTCCTTTTTCGAAGGCTTCCATAATGGTTTCATAGGCGTGTCTAGCAGCTGTCATGGCGTAACCCATGCCGCCGCCATGTATGGGGTTGACTGTGTAGCCGTTATCGCCTATCCCTATGAAGTTGTCCCATACGAGAGTATTAGCGGGCCTCCTTGTCGGGACGAGGGCTCCCGAGTCTGCTATGACTTTAACCTCGCTTCCGACCTCTGGGCGTTTCATCAAAACGTCCCTATATATCTGGGCCGGGTGGGGATGGCCCCTGCCTCCCTGCACTCCTAGGCCTATGTTGGCTGATCTCTTACCCTTGGGGAAGAACCACCAGTAGCCTCCCGGCGCTATTCTCTGGTTAAGGTAGATCCTTATGAACTCTGGCTCTTCTATGTCATAGCCAAGCTCTACTATTCTCCTATAAGCTACTGCCGCGTCTGTCTTCTTTAATGGCTCGTTGACAGGCCAGCTGGGCGGCAGCTTTCTGCGGATGCTTCCACCGCTTCCCGTGGCATCTACTATTATGTCTGCATAGAACCTGAGTTTTTCCCCGTCTCTAGTGGTGGCAGCGACTCCTCTCAGCTTACCATTTTCCATGATGACCTGGCCGACCCTGGTTTTCAAGTATATGTCCACGCCGGAATCCATAGCTTCCTTCACTAGGGATCTGCCATAGAGGTTCCTACTGATCATGTAGCCTTCGCCGTAGACGCGCAGCCTTATCTCTTCGCTTGGGCTATAGATGTCTATGCCTGAGACCTTCTGCATGAGAGCTGGAGGCTGTGGGTGTGGGAGGCCCGTCTCTTCAAAGTGGTGAGCACCTATGGCGTCTCCACAGGGCTTGCCCCACAGGTGGTCCCAGTCTACCCAGTCTAGCCCGGCTATCCTGAGCCCTGTCTTCCTTAGCATATAGGCGAGGGAGGATCCTGCAGGGCCTAGACCCACAATGACTACGTCGTACTTCAGCTCGCGTGTCAACACACGCACCTTCAATAATTAATGAACGATCATCTATTTATTCTGTATGCCATATTTTCACGTGCTAATCACTGAGTGCCAGGCACGCATACAAATATACCCTCCAAGGGCCTACAAATTCTCCCGGGTGCCACGTCATGTCGTGGTGGAGGAGGAGGCGAAGCATATTCGACGTATTCGACGAGATTATGAGAGACTTTGAGGAAAGCTTTAGACTACTCGAGGAAGAGTTCGAACGCTTAATGAAGGAAGGTCGAGGTGAAATCCGCGGACCATACTACTATGGAGTTAGGGTAACAATCGGCCCGGACGGCGTCCCCAGGATAGAAGAGTTCGGCAACATTAAGCGTGGCAGGAGGGGGAGACCGCTGATCACGGAGGAGATAGAGCCCCTAGTAGACGTGATAGAGCACGGAGACGAGGTGTGGGTGGTAGCCGAGCTCCCTGGCGTAGATAAGGATAAGATAAAGGTTAAAGCCCAAGAGAACAAGCTGGTAATCAAGGCAGAGAATGGCAGGAAGTACTATAAGGAGGTAGACCTTCCAGCAAAGGTGGACCCAAAAAGCGCCAAAGCCTCCTACAGGAACGGTGTCCTAGAAGTCAAGCTAAAGAAGATAGAAGAAGAGGGTAAAGGGGTCGACGTTAAAATAGAATAGATAGAACAGAACACCGGCTACGCCAAGAATCTAGGATAGCCAAGCAGTTACGTGCCTCCGAAACGAGCCACGCCAGGCGGCTAGATGCAACTAGCCGAAAGCCTCTTCTACGATCCCTCTTTCCCTCGAAGATGCCTCTATCCACTCCCTCGACACAGGTATATCTCCACCACTTTTCTTGTAGGGGCACTTGTGGATCTTGACTACTGCCGGGAGCTTGGTGAAAGAGCCTATGAGTAGGGCTTCCCCGGTGTCTAGGCTGGGCAGTAGAGATGCTAGATCCTCTCCTATCTCCTCGCTGGCCGCCCTGACATACTCTATGTCTCTGGGCTCGACCATTCTAAGGATTATCTTGTTATTGGTCTGGCTTAGAGCGTCCGGGTCCAGTTTCCTCGGCCTCTGGCTTATCAGTGCCATCCCGACTCCAAACTTCCTACCCTCCTTGGCTATTCTTGAAGCCCAGTACTTGGTCAGTGTCGACTCATCTTTAGGCACTAGGACGTGGGCCTCCTCTATGAAGACAATGATCGGCGAGGAGTACCCACCACCTCCTCTCACGTAGTCCCTCCTCTCCGTCAGGATCCTCCTTAGGTAATGGCTCACTACAGCGTCGGCTCCCTCCTCGTCTAGCCCGCTTAGGTCGAAAACCGTGAGCCTGCCAGGCTGTATTATAGAGTCCAGGTCTATGGGGGCATCCTTCCTGAGCACGTCCCCATAGGATTCTATAACATCGTCTAGCCTGTTTAGGAGGCCCTCGGCCTCGTCTCCCCTCTTAGCGGGAGGCCTTGTCTCGAACTCGTTTCTCTGAGCCCAAGAGTTTACTAGCTTCTTGTCAAGCCCTGCATACTCTTCTATGACCCTCTTCGCGAAGTCTATTACCTCTCCCGGCCTGATCTCTCCCTTAGCTACCCGCCTCCTGGCCTCGTTCCATACCCATCTCAGCAGTCTCAACTGGTTATGGGCATTCTCCGGGATCCTGGCGAGCCTGACTAGCTCTCTCAGACTTATACTATACGGGTTAATGAAGGGTGTGCTGTGCACAACTGCCTTATCGCCTGGTAGCCCTAAGTCGCCGTATTCGCCGTGCATGTCGAATATTGCCACTGTCCCCCCGTAATTCTCAACTATCCCCCTAGCTATGACGCATGCCGTATTACTCTTACCGCCGCCAGTGACTGCTAGTATTGCCAGGTGCCTGGCGAGCTTGTCAACGTTGATCCCCACAGGCACCCCAGCCCCTATGAGCCTGCCCACCTCTAAGTAGCCCTCGCTCTCGGGAGAGAAGACTTCTTTTAGCAAGCTGGCAGGCGCCTCGTATACTGGCGAGCCAGGCATCACCGGCTCCTGAGGTACCGAGTGGCCTTCACCTATAGCCACTATCCAGCGCACCGAGCCTCTCAAGTACCTCTCCCTCTCCAGCAAGCTATGGTCATAGGTGCTAACCGACTCGACAACCTCGGCCTCTGTGAGGCCTTGCGGGAGGAGATGGCTGCCAGCAGAGAGCCTCTCTAGCATGCCGAGGACGCACATGTCGCCGGCCCTGGATGAGACGTAGAGGCCTAGCCTGGCCCTAAACCCCTTCTCGAATATTACAAGGCTCTCTCTTGGACTGCTCTCGCCAACAACCCACCCTATCCTATGCTCCCCGCACGACTCCAACGCCGGATCACCCCCTATACAGAGACCTGCGGGCCCCCTCCAAGTAGAGAACCCTGCGGGCCCCAGGTTCTGCCCCTAGCCTAAGGATCCTTGCCACAACCTCCGCGTCCTCGCTGGAGATCCTAGCCCGTTCATGGGCTAGGGAGAGCGTGGCCGGGTAGCCCTCCGCCAAGGGGAGCTCTGAGAGCCTCGATGACACGAGAGGGGGGATCTCTCCGGGCATCGGGGTCCTCCTATAAGAGTCGAAGGCTAGGCTGACGTGCAGTATGCTCTTGAAGGGGCTGAGCCTAACGTAGAAGTCTGCAACCCCAAGCCTTTCAACGTAGAACTCTCTGAGGCCCAGATCTTCCGGGTAGGCCCGGATAGCAGACTCCTGGGGCACGCCAGCTATCTCGGCAGCTCCAACAGACACGAAGCCCTCAACCGTGTACCCGGGATCCCGGGGGTGGAGGATCCTAAGTATGTGGGTGTCACTTAAGGGGCCCCCGCAAAGCCTGGTAGACTTGCTAGTCTTCGCTATGAAGACCACGTCGGATCCCTGGAACCATGCCGTCTCCATGAGTCTTTTGTAGACAAGGAGCTTCTCCGTGAGCTCTAGCGCCGTAACCCATGGAGCCTCGCCAAGCTCCCCGGCCCTATACATCTCTGCCAGGATCCTGGGCACGTAGGGCCTATGCCAACCCTCGGGGGGATCCTCTTCGCCTGCCAGAGTCGCCAGAGGCTCGTCGCTCGGCAAATCTATGACCCCCCTCCCGGAGGCTCTCCTCAACGCGCTGACAGCCTCCTCGAGCTTGCCAAGATAGCTCCCAGGGCCCAAATCCTTGGGCCACCACCATATAACGAACCATGCAGCGCCATCCATCAAAACAGCGCCCGACTCGGGTACAAGCGTTGACCCTGTATACGCCTCCAGTATCTCCCTATACATGGATACCCTGTCCGAGTCGCCCTGAGGCGGGATTATGAGGCCCACGGAAGCCTCCTCATGCTCCCTCACCTCTTCCCCGCTCAGGATCCCATACGACCTAACAGCATAAACACTGTAACCCTCCATCTCGAAAACCTTCTGACCCCCATCTATGGCTGCATGGCTAGGCCAAGCCTCCCCACCCCTAATCCTGCCCCATTTGACATCACTCTTGCAGGGCCCAGCTTCTCCGCGCCCTCCTGCCAGTATAGATGCTATGAGATCCCTCGCTCCTATAGCTCTGAGAAAGAGTTTACCCCTCAACCCTGCCAGCCCCGCTTTCACACGTGAGCCCTCCCTGCATAAACACCCCCATTTAAAAATGCATATTTTATGTCATCCCAGCCATACCAGCCTCGCTGCACTCGACCTTGCTCCCTTTAGGAGTTTTGTAAACCCGGCAAACCGTGTCTGCTAGATCCACGACTTCGTCGTGATGACTGACGATTATGAGTTGTCTCACTCCGAGACCGCCACTCCTCGCCATATCCCTAATAACCTTGAGTAGCATGGCCCTCCTCTCCTCATCAAGCTCTGCCGTCGGCTCGTCTAGTATGAGGAACCCTATCCTGGTCCACCCTATTACCCTGCTAAGGGCAAGAACGTAGGCTAGGGCTAGAACCGTCTTCTCGCCTCCGCTCAGCTGTGACACACTAAACGCAGCGCCGGTCCTGTTGTATACTGAAATGCTCACCCCATCGCCTGAACGGTCGAACCTAACACCCACGTAGTCGAGGTTAAACATTGAGAGGATCCTGCTCATCTCGTCCTCTAGCAGCCTGAGCCTCCTCTCATATAGTAGCTCCTTCAGCCTCCCCAGTATCCTGTTAGCGGCAATACCAGCAGCCACGATCCTCCTAGCCCTCTCGATCCCGTCAAGCTCTTTCTTGAGCCTCGAGATCTGGCTCCTTGTCCCGTCTATCTCTCCCTGGATCCTTGCAGCATTGCTACTTGCACGGTTCAGCTTTTCCCTCTCTTCCTCAAGCCTATTTTTCATCTCCACGGCCTTGGCTTCTAACGCCTCTGCCTCCTCCAGGCTACTCTCAAGTTCCTCAACGTCCCTCCTGAGTTTTTCCAGTCTATCCCTAAGACCGTCCACCTCGCTCCTAAGCGCCCCAATCTTTTCAGCGGCTACTCTAGCTTCAACCAGCTTCTGCGAGGCCTCCCTAGAGGCTCTTTCAGCCTCTTCCAAGCTTTCAAAACCGCTCTTCTTGACTATCTTCCTCTCCAGCTCCGCGGCTAGCCTCCCTAGTTCCTCGGCCTTACCCTCTAGGGATCCCAGGCTGGCCACCTCTTTCTCAGCCCTATCCAGCGGCCAATACCCCCTTATCACGAGCCAGCCACGTGACGCCTCAAACCTGGCAACATCCCTTGAGACCTTCTCGTAGACCCCCCTAACCTCGTCTAAGGCCCTCCTAGCCTCGTCTCTTGAAGCCCTGGCACTTCTCAGCTTTTCCAAGTACTCCGACATCTTAGCCTCGGCATCTACCCTCTCCCTCTCGTAATCCCTTATCCTAGCCACTAGCTCCTCCAAGGACCTCGCTATCCTCCTCCGCTCCTCAAGCATCCTGACTACATGCTCAAGCCTGGACTCCGCCTCCTCGAACTCTCTCTCCAACCTCTTCTTCTCATCTTCCAAGTGCCTCCTTATCTCCTCCATCTTCTCTGCTGTCAGCTGGGCACCGCATAGAGGGCACTTTGGCTCTCTGCCCGGCGCTTCCAAGATCTTCAACCTGTGGTCTATTGACTCTACTAGCCCCCTGAGCGCTCCGAGTCTCGCCTCCAACCTAGACTTCTCATCTTCCAGGCTAAGCGTTTCAGCGTGCAGCTCTTCCAGAACCCTTTGGGCCTCCTCTAGGTTGCTTATCCTGGCACCCACTATAGACGAGGCCTTCTCTAGCAACCTCTCTATCCTACTCTTAGCCTCCCTAGCTCTTTCCTCGGCGCTCTTGAGACTCTCCTCGATCTTGCCAAGCTCCCGCTCCGCGAGTCTCAGCCTCTCCTCAGCCTTCTCCAATAGCTCCCTAGCACGGTCACGCTCCCTAAGAGAAGGTTCCAGGAGCTTGACGGCCTCCACGTGTTCCTTGACTTCCCTAAGCTCCCTTATTTTGCCCTTGAGTATTTCCAGCTCGCTCTTCATAGACTTAAGCCTTTCTATGTCCCCTCTCAGCCTGTCCAGGGACTCTAGCATGGACAGTTTAGACGCTTTCTCTTCGGCTTCCCTTAACTCGGCCTCCTTTTCTCGGAGACTCTTTATAACGTGGTCAAGCTCTTCCCTCTTCTCGTCCAGGCGCCTTCTCAACTGTGTAGCACTGCCTATGGATCTCAGCCCAGACTCTACCTCCTCCAGCTCTTTCCTGAGAGACTCTATAGCCCTCCTAGCCTCAGCTTCTCTCTTCCTCCAATTCTCGAGTTCTCCCAGCTTCTCCTCGAGCCCCTTTTTCGTAGACTTTAGCTCTTCTAGAACCTTATTCCTGGCAGCGTCGACCCTCTTCTGAACTACTGCTGTGAACCATACGGGGCCTAGCCTTGTGCCAGTTTCAATAATTAGTTTATCGTTCTTGCTCGAGAGGGCTTCCGTGGCTACTGCATAGTCTGGGATCCCGAGGGCTGCCTCCAGCTCCTCTCTCAGCCTCTTGCCACCCCGCTCCATTAGGCTAGCTATTTCCCTCAATCCACCCTGCCTAATCACGGCCGCTCTCTCCACGAGAACTTCTGGCTCTGGAACATTCCTGAGGCCCAGAATGCGCGCTACCGACTCTACGTACGCCTCTTGCCTGGTAGCCAGTATCCTGCTAGAACCGTTTCTAAGCTCTCTCAGCATGTAGGTGCCCGAGCCCTTTCTACCTCTAGCATCTATCCTAACCTCCATCGAGTACCTTGGCCCTCCGGGGAGAACGGTCTCTAGCGAGACCGCGCCCATAGTCCTGCCCTGCGTTACCAGGTCTGAATACCTACCAGTAGGGGGCCTACCTGCCAGGACAGTGTAAACGGCTTCTATAATACTCGATTTACCAGCTCCATTGTCCCCTATAATAGCTATGATGCCCTCGCCTAGAGAGATCTCTGTTTTCTCGTGGCTCTTGAAGTTAGTGAGCCTGAGCTTGTCCAGGATCACCTGGCCCACCTAGAGATCACCTCCCAGCGCTCTGACAGCCTCAAGATTATCCCCTTGGCATGCTCATAGTCCTCCGAGGCAATGGCCTCCTTAAGCTCCAGTATCATGGAGGCGGCATCCCTGCCAAGCTTGAACTCTTCCACAAGGATTTGCATGGGGTCAGCGAAGTGGGAGCCCCTTACCAAGGGCCTTAACTTCCCCCTACTAGCCCTGATCCTCTCCAGGTCTCCCAGAACAGCTATCACGCCAAGCTTATTGGAGACGCTTGCGACTATCCTATGAAGCTCGGCTGCAGGAGCTTCCCCGTCATACTTCATCTTCAAGTAAACAAAGGGCTTCCCGCGCGGCCCCTTCCTGGAGGCTAGACCTCCTAGTATCTTCTCCACGGCCGCTCTAACATCTGGGGAGCCCCCGGACACCTGGATTTCTGCCACGTGGAAGGGCCTCACATCGACTAAGAGATCTTGTATGGAAGCCTCGCCGCCACTCAAATCTACCAGGAATCCTCCCCTCTTCGGCGGCCCTCTCATTTCAGCCACGTTCAGGGGCTCCAGGGATCCTGGGTAAGCGTATGGCGGGTTGTGCTTCTCCTCTAGGATCCTCGAGTGTATGTGACCCAGGGCCACATAGTCAGCTTTTGGCAGCATGGACGAGCTGGCCGCGGGGCTCCACGGGTCAACCTCTTCTAGGCCCATGTGGGCCAGAAGCACCTTCGGGCCTTCCTCCCTCTCAAGAACTTTGCTAAAAGCTGGTAACAGGGTTCTGGCCAGCTCTCTAGACTTGTCAGGTGTCAGCTTGGCTCCAGGGTAGACTGCCACTGTTAGCCCGTTAACCCTCAATACTTGCTCCATGGCTAGGTGGACCGGGCTCCCAGGAGTTCTGGGTAGGGGCGCGTAGAATCCCTCTATAGCGTCCTGTAACAGTGTTAGGGGGGTCTCGTCTCTCTTGCCGGGCAAGTCGTGCTCGCCGTGGGCGGCAATGACTCTTACACCTTTCTCCGTGAGCCTTTTGATCTGCGATATGGCGAAGGCTAGGATCCTGTTAGGGGGCCTGGGCCTGTCGAAGAGGTCCCCGGCCACTAAAACCACGTTAACCCTTTCCCTAAGGATCTCGTCAACTATCAGGGAGAAAGAGTCGAGTATATCGCTCTCCCTGACGTCGAGCCCGTAGGGCCTAGCCCCTAAATGAACATCTGCCAGGTGAGCCAGCAACAAGTCTTGCATCCTCCGCTGCTTACCACAGGATTATAGCTATTAGTACAGGTAGATTAGGGGAAAAGGCTATATTACAGTAGGCAAAGGTATTACCCTAGTCACCTAGCCGAAAGTTTTGCAGAAAAACCGTAGGTAAGGGAGTTCCATACCACTTTAAACTAGCCCTGGTACCAGCCAATAATATGGACAATGCGCGATCTCCTGCTCTAGTGGTTGATACTAGTTTTTAAGCCCGCCCCCTCCACAGCCTAATCTTGGATGGATAATATATGCCTGCTAGTGCTGTTAGTATTGTGGAGGATTCAGAGGCTGCTCTTAAAATCGTGAGAAAAGTCATGGGCTGGTATCATTGGTACTATGCTAAAGCGGCTGTTCTTAACGGCGCCCGAGGATTGGTGGCAGTATCTAACGGTTCAAGGCTGGGCGCTGCCATTTTCTACGAGGCCAGGCTGGATAGTTTGAGGCTAGGCGTCATTTACTATGTAGCTGTTAAGAGGGGCTGGCAGGGGAGGGGTATTGGGAAATCGCTAGTGGCTACAGCCGAGAATATACTGAGCTTAGGCTCCTACATAGCAACACTTAGCAGTGGCAACGAGAGATCAGCCAGGCTGTTCAAGGGTCTAGGCTATGAGATCCTAGACTGGGAGTCTCTGGCTAGAAGATTTGGGAGCGTATTAGCTGAGGCTATCTACTACGCTACATGCTCCTACGAGGACGACATAGTAGCCGTTAAGGGTCTAAGAGGGCTGGAGAGGGTTTCTTATAGGGATGTTGAGGCGGCTAGTAGGATCTGGGATGCTATATGCTACTATCCATGGCTTAGCCTGGCCCGTAGGAATTCCTAGCGTGGGAAACCTTTTGATGCGATCGAGCTAGTACCTAGATTTATAAATAATTACTATTCTTAGTGGTAATAATGGTGAGGGATGCGTGGAGCCTCTGCCAAAGATTGGAAAGGTTGATAGGAGGGTCTTCGAGGAGGTCATACTCCCCCATCTGGGTAGGAGGGATCCCAGCGTAATAGTGGGGCCAAAGTTTGGCGTGGATTTCAGCGTGATAGAGGTAGGTGACAGGGTTCTGATAGTCGAGGTCGACCCCGTGTTCGTCGTGCCAGAGTATGGGTGGGAGAGGAGCGCCTGGTTCTCGCTGCACATACTTGCTAGCGATGTGGCCGTTTCGGGGGTTCCTCCGAGGTACCTCTTTATAGACTTGAACTTGCCCCTAAAGATGAGCGACGAGGAGTTTTCCACGTTTTGGAGGCTCTTCCACAGAGAGGCGGAGAAGCTGGGAGTAGCTATAGCGGCTGGTCATACAGGCAAGTATGGCGGGGTCGACTACCCAATGATAGGGGGCGCCGCCATGGTTGGGGTCGCCGAGAGGGAGGGATACGTGACTCCCGAGATGGCTGAGCCCGGAGACGTTGTGCTGATGACTAAGGGCCCGGCTGTGGAGACTGCAGGGATCCTGTCAACAATGTTCCCCGAGGTTATTGAGAAGTACTATGGTAGGGGGTTCGTGGAGAGGGCTCAGTCAATATTCTGGCTGCAGAGCGTCGTAGAGGACGCTCTAACCTTGGCAGAGCTAGGGCCTAGGAAGGGGGTGACTGCGATGCACGATGCCACGGAGTATGGAGTTTGGGGTGCCCTAAACGACCTAGCAGAGGCCAGCGGGGCGGCTATCAGGGTTTACGAGGACAAGCTCTTCATGCTGGAAGATGTGGGAAAGGTTGTAGAAGCGTTCTCTAGGTTCACGGGCATAGAGGTAGACCCCTACGCGGCCATAAGCGAAGGCACCTTAATAGCTACTGTCAGGAGGGACTATGCTGGCAAGGCCGTGGAACTGCTTGAGAAGAAGGGGATAAGGGCCTCGGCGATCGGAGAGGTCTTACAGGGAAGCGGAGTCACCATAGTACGGAGCAACGGCAGCGAGGAGACCATCGAGCAGCCCAGGCAAGACCCCTTCTGGCCGGTATTCTTCAAGACCCTGGAAGAGGTTAGGAGGGTGAGGGGATGAAAAGGAAGATCCCAGTAGCCATGACCATAGCTGGGAGCGATAGCGGGGGAGGAGCCGGTATACAGGCGGATTTGAAGACGTTCGCCGTCATGGGGGTCCACGGCACATCGGCTATAACTAGCATTACTGCACAGAACACGAGAGAGGTCAGGGCAGTCCACGATGTTCCTCCAGCTATCGTGGCCGAGCAGGTCAGGGCAGTCGCTGAGGATATTGGCGTGGATGCCGCGAAGACCGGCATGCTCAGCAACAAGGAAATTATAGCGGCCGTGGCCAGGGTTGTCGAGGAAATATCTATCCCTCTCGTAGTGGACCCCGTGATGGTGGCAAAGTCCGGGGCCCCGCTTCTAAGGGAGGATGCTGTGGAGCACCTGATCTCAAGGCTCATCCCTCTCGCAAAGGTTGTGACTCCTAACAAGCCCGAGGCGGAGAGGCTGGCCGGGACCAGGATAACCAGCCTGAAAGACGCAAGAGAGGCTGCTAGGATAATAGTGGAGGATCTCGGAGCCGAGGCGGCCATAGTCAAGGGGGGGCACCTGGATAGCGACTACTCGGTAGACGTCATGTACTATAAGGGCAGGAGCCTGGAGCTCAAGTCTCCCAGGATAAGGAGGAATACGACCCACGGTACAGGCTGCGCCTTCTCCGCCGCCATAGCTGCCGGGCTGGCCAAGGGCAGAAGCCTAGAGGAGGCTGTTAAGGTGGCTAAGGACTTCATAACCATGGCTATAGAGTATGGGCTGGAGATAGGAGGGGGCGTAGGACCCGTTAACCCCGTTTCATGGACTGAAATACCAGCCGAGAGGTACAGGGTGCTCACAAGAGTTTCCCAGGCCATCGAGGTCTTAAAGTCAAGCGAGGAGACTGTGGCTAGGCTAGTTCCCGAGGTCCAGATGAATATAGCCATGGCGCTCCCCTACCCCTATGCGCGGACCCCCCTAGACGTGGCGGCTGTTCCTGGCAGGATAGGAGTCTTCCGCGGCAAGCTAGTAATCTCGGCAAGCCCCGAGTTCGGGGCCTCCAGGCATCTGGCAAGGGCTATACTAACCGTCATGGAGTACGACCCCCACGTGAGGGCTGCGG
Organism: Desulfurococcales archaeon; assembly: GCA_015521705.1. Classification (GTDB taxonomy): domain Archaea; phylum Thermoproteota; class Thermoprotei_A; order Sulfolobales; family Acidilobaceae; genus S141-84. The sequence goes on along the minus strand of WANR01000018.1, from coordinate 4,150 downwards.
CCAACATAGCATACAATAGAGAGGTGGAGAGGGCTCTGAGATCGCTAGGCATCAAGACCAGCTTCTTCGATAGGTCAAAAGAGCCCAGAGAGGTTAGGGAAAGAGAGGGAGCCACGACCCCCTGGGGTATCAGAGAGGCTATCAGGAACCTTGGAGGAGAGATCCCTGAAGCCGTAATAGATTATGGGGGCCACGGGAAGGAGCCCCTCGTGATACTGCTCGGCCCCGACCCGGTGGCGGTGGCTAGGAGAATAGTAGAGATAGCTGGAGAAGCGTCAAAGCGGATAGTTGCCTTGGGTTAGCCGCATCCAGCCCTCTCGAGCTCCCTACCATACTTCTTCTTAAGAGCGCGATAGGCGTCCACACCAGCCAGGTTAGCAATGCTCAGGGCCCATGCTATAACATCGGCTATCTCCTCTTCTATCATCCTCCTATCACCCTTTAGTAGAGCCTCAGCTAGCTCTCCCACCTCCTCTACCAGCCATGCAAACGTGGCGTAAATGCCTCTGTTATGGTTCCTTTCATAGAACGCCAGTCTCATAGCCTCCTGGACACATGAAACGCTCCCCAAGACCTGCTACACCATTGAATAGCGGGCCCACTACCAGGCTAACATATATTTGCCCTGGCATCCACAAAGGTACTATGGTGGGAAGCTTGTCCTCTAGGAGAAGGAGACAGTCGGGGCCAATGACTGCAGCAGGCCTCATCTCATTCTACGACGAGTACGAAGGAAAGATAAAGATGACACCCACAGCCCTAGTGTTTCTAGCAGGCCTCTTCGCATTCATGGTGGTAGCTGCCCACATAATAGGCTAGCAGCGACGCCGCCTGAAGCCGTTCTCATAAATTAATGCTTAACCAGCTACACGAATGATCCTTCAGAGCAGCCCAGACATCTATCAAAGCTGCTCTACACGCAGTCCCGTGGATTAAGAGATAGGCTTGGCACCCAATTCCAAAACATGTAGAGCTAGAACACGAACAGTCAATTTTACAGATTTCCCGCGGCCCTGGGTCTCTCCTGTTAGCGGCTCCTAGATAAGGGCTGGCAGCGAGGAGGAGCCCCGACTATAATGGGGCCATGCTCTAGTAAAGGATCCATGTGCCAGCCCGCACCAATTAACAGTGCTTGGAGCCCTTGTTCCAGTTGACCCATTACACGTGGAATAGAGGCAGGAATGTATCTCCGAAGACCGCTATGACTATTATAATTGGTGCCAGAGGATTCATTATGTGGGCCTGGACCATAGTTGCTCTAGGGAAACTTTATGAGCGACTGGTCTAGGTTTGTGGAAGAGTTTACTGGCAGGCTTGAGTCCACTGGTTGGAGAGGCTTAGTAGTGATTAATACTGAGAAGAGAAGCGAGGCTATTGGTATCCTCTCAAATCTTTCAGGTGGCAACTGTGTCCTGGCTACGGAAGCCAAGTATAGAGGGTTAGGGTACTGTGCAAGGGAGATTAGTCCGGCGGGTTTCGAGAGGGTTCTCGGCGGCGAGTTTAAAGCCGCTATCATAAGCCTCGGGGGGCTGATAAGGCCTAATATCGTGGCTGGTCTTGCCGAGACTGTTACTAAGGGGGGTTTCCTGGCTATTGTAGCTCCTCCTATGGAGCAATGGTCTCCCTCGCCTCTACATGGAAGAGGGCTGTACGCCAAGTACCTGTTAAGCTCTATACGTAGGGCTAGGACGCATCTATGGGTAGACGCTGTGTCGGGGTCCATAGTCTCGGAGAATTTTAACGTTGGCAGGCCAGGGGAGCCTGAAAGCCGTACATGGCCTGGAGAATTGGAAGGTGTTCCACGAGCCCTAGTGCCACTTGCCAGGACGATAGACCAGGCAAAGGCTCTTGAAGGACTTGCACGCTTCATTAGGGGGAGGGCTAGGAGTTTCATGGTTAAGGGTGACAGAGGGAGGGGTAAGAGTTTTACTGTGGGGCTAGCGGTCTCGCTGGCTATATATTGGGGGTCTATTGGGAGGGCTGTCATTGTCGGGCCTACACCCTACTCTGTTTCAAGCCTCATGAAGGGGTCCTGAAGGGGCTTGAAACCCTAAGGCTTATCGATAAATGCAGGGTTGCCAGAGACGGTGATGGAGAGGTTGTGAGAATAACAGGACCATGGTTCCAGGTAAGCTACGAGACTCCGGAGACCGCCGAGCCGGGGCCACTTACAGTGGTGGACGAGGCAGCCTCTGTAGGGATTGCCCGGGTTAGGAGGCTCTCTTGGAGGGGAGGAAAAATCATTGTATCAACTACCATACATGGATACGAGGGAAGCGGCAGGGCTTTCGAGAGAATACTGCCCAGACTACTGCCCAAGCCTATAGGAGAGTGCAGGCTCAACGAGCCAGTCAGGTATTTTCAAGGAGACCCATTGGAAGAATGGGTTTACGAGACATTCATGCTTAAGGCAGAGCCCCAGAGGCTTCCAGGCCCTGTTAGTACTGAAAAGGTGAGACACGAGATCCTGGACCCTGCCATGCTTGTTGACAGAGAAGTACTGGAAAGCGTCTTCGGGGTTCTCGCACAGGCCCACTATAGGAACTCGCCTGACGAGCTTTTAGTTATACTCGATAGCCCGCACCACTCGACCCACATTCTACGCCACGAAGGGGTAATAGTAGCAGTAGCGGACGTGGTAGAGGAGTCCGGGAAAGTTGAAGAGGCGGCAAGGATAGGCTTGGAGAAGCTAAAATTGATGGCAGGGCCCTACTGGGAGAACTTGTCATCATTCAGAGTCTCGAGGATAGCGGTCCACCCAGAGCTCCAAGGCCGGGGCCTCGGCTCGAAGCTCCTAGCAGCCATTGAAGAGTGGGCAAGATCCCGGGGAGCCGACGTCGTAACGACAATCTTCTCGCGCCACGACGTCATAGGATTCTGGCTCCGTAACGGCTACATCCCCTACTATGTGAGTCCCCGCTATAATAGGGTTACGGGGGAAAAGAACATTGCAATGGCCAAGCCCCTGTCACGCAAGGGTGAAAGGGTTGTTGGAGAGGCGTCAAAAACTCTAACCCTCAGACTACTCCTGGCAGCCCCAAGCGTCTACAGGGATCTGGCTGCAGAGAAGATGGCTTCTCTACTAAGATCCACGAGCCGGGCAAGCTTTAGGGCAGAGCTGCTTCCAAGCCAGAGGATGGCCCTGGAAAAGTATCTGCGTGGAGAGCTCGACCTGGAGCAAGTAATGGATGTCGTACTGATCGAAACCATAAGAGTTATCGCTGGCGAGAGGCCTATACCGCTGGAAGATACTGAGCTGGTAGCAGTCATCGCTAGGGTGGTTCAGGGGAAGCCGTTAAACGAGGTAGCATCGATCATTGGTGAAAGCATGGAAGAAGCCATGAGAATAGTGGATAGAGCCCTCAAAAGGCTACTGAGAAGCAACCACTAGAATTCTGGAGGGAGGCAGGTGGTTAATGGGAGAACATTATTTCTCTCAGCTTCCTGGAGAATCCCACCACTAGAACCTCCATTACTATTTCTTCTACATCCCTTACATCGAGGGAGACGGATAAGTCCCTATACTTGCCAGTAGCCATTACTAGTGGCAGGCCCTCGATGTGCTTACAGCTAGGCTTCTCGCCCCGCGACAGTGACATCATAAAGCTTGGGCAAGAACAGTACCTGGAATCCACTATCACGTAGTCCCTAGAGGCACCTACGTAAACCCATATCTCAGGGCTTGCCGAGAGTTTCACTAGCTTGTAGTAAAGGTATCCCGGCTCTCTACGCCCTGACCGTTCTCCCAAAACTGAGTGCCTCCCATGTACAGTTCCTCCTACCAACAATAACATAGTCAGCATAGCCTATAAAGAGCCCTGTCTCTACAACGCCGGGAATAGATGATAGCTCCCTCTCGACTAGCTCAGGATCCCCCATCGGGCCCGTGTAAACGTCAACTACGAGGCCTCCCCAGTCTGAAACCACAGGACCGGCCTTGCCGCTAGACCGTCTAGGCTCGGCCCGGAACCCCTTCCTAGAAAGAGCTCTTAGAACCATTGATAGCGAGAAAGGAACCACCTCCAGTGGAACGGGAGAGCCAGCTCCAAGCTTCTCTACAAGCTTCTCCTCGGATACTATGAAAATGTTGACCTTGCTCGAGTATGCTAGTATCTTCTCGCCTAGGAGGGCCCCGCCCCTCCCCTTAATG
>WANR01000017.1 GCA_015521705.1 Desulfurococcales archaeon | reverse complement strand
TCAGATGTGTATAAGAGACAGTCCCAAGCCTCCCTCAAAGCAGCCTCAACAACACCCTCACCACCCTCAATAGACCCCCCAGGCAAGGCGGCATCACAGGCCCAGTAGCCACCGCCACGACAACTCTTCCTAACCAGCAGAACCCTAACCGGAGAACCCCAAAGGAGAGCCAGCACAGCGGAGTCGGGCTCACGGCGGGGGCCTAGCCTGCGGGCCTTCACATCACCCGGCACAAAGCCGTCAGACCCGGGTTCACCACCAAAGCAACTCTTCACAGGCCACAGGCCCCCGTGTAAGAGAGTCTGGACTCTACCCTAAAACAGGTTTACCGTCGAGAAGCTCGACTAAGGCTCTCCTTGTAGCAGAGTACACAGCTTTTAAGCCCCGTTTCATAATGTCTAGCACTTGCAGAACCCTCTCAAGGCTTTCCCTTTTGAATTGGCGACGTGGAATCTCGTGGTTCTCCTACTCTATGATTAAGTAAAGCTTGATATAAACTTTTAACATTTACCTGGTTATAACTGATAGTGGGTTGAATAGAATGCTGGATAAGCCGGTAGAAGTTGTAATAGTAATTCGTGGGGGTAGTGTTAAACTTATAGTAGAGGGACGTGAAGAGCCCCTAGAGCGCCTTACAGAACTCTTACCATTATACGTATACAATGCAAGCCGCGATGACAGCGGAACACTAGTGCTTAGGGCTAAAGCTCGATACTCATGGCAGGAAAGCCAGGGTAGAATGCAAGCAGTAGCTTGGGCGAACAGGGAACCCCCAAGCTTGCTCCAGACCCCTCAATGCCTTCCACAGCACTACCCGTATATAATTCATCCATATCCCATCGGCGACGATCTTTACTACCAACCCCTATTCGGCTGGCTACATAGACCCTGCAAATGCAGACACTACCTAATATTAGCCTGATACCTTGAACCCCTCGATCTCAACCCATTACCATATAAGCGGGCAACGTGCTTACAAGGCGGCTTCTACAAAGGTAGACGCTAGACAAGTACATAGTACGGTAGTTTAAGGCTCCATAAGAAATTGAGACATAACTCGCTTAACCCGCTTTCTACGACATTATTATCGTAACGTATGTCCCTTAGGGCTACTAAGATGACGTGGGACTACTGGTAGCCGCGAAACTAACGGTTTTTCCGGAGTCGAGACTCCTTATCTAGCGATGGAGAAGAAGATTCGATTACTAAGTATATCATGACCTTCCAGAGTCTTATGGAGGCTGGAGTAGGACCTAAGCTAGCCAAGATGTATTTCATCTATCAAAGTTAGCAGAAGGGATGGTGTTTGTTTCGAGCTTTAACCCGGTTTACCTCTAGTTAGGGGTTCACTTGAAGGATAGTCTTTAGTGGACTGAAAGAACCAGGACTACATATAGCACTCCTAGCTCTAGCCTTGGTTAATTGAGTAGAAGTAGTGTATAAGGATATCAAAGTTATCCTGTGAAGGACCTACTTTTTCGCTGAAGGCCGTGTTCGAGGGGTTAACTGTTTTTCCACAGACGAGTTTCTAAGCGCCTGGAGGGGAGGGGACGACCGCTCCCGTTACCGTTACCATGCGAGATGCTGGGTTCGATAGGAGTAATGGTGGGTCAGGTGGCTTTGCGATGGGCAAGGTTTATAGTAGCTTTGAAACGGTGTACCGGGACGCTAGGGCTGGGGCTTTTTTGAATGAGGCGGAGTTGAAGCAAGCTTTTATAGAGGCTTTAAAAAGCGAGTTTGGGGGTTCTCAATGCCACAAGTACATTGTTAAATACTGGCTTTTCCCGGCGCTGGAGGAGACTGTTCGAGGGAGGAGGCCTGACATAAGGATCTCGAATATTGTAGTTGAGGTGGAACCTCCCGGGGGAGACCTCGGGAGGGGACGCTTACAGCTTCGACAGTATATGAGGGATCTTTACCAGGTGCTCGGGGGTAGGGTTGAGGTTTATGGGCTTGTGACTAATGGTATTGACGCGGAGCTGTTGGAATACGACGGTTCAACTTACGTTACTGTTGAGAGTGGCGATATGCCTTCGGTAGCCCGTGACTTAATCGAGATTTTCTGCTCAAGGAAGATACCCGTGAGCGACGCGAAGGACCTGCTTAGGCTTTTCGGGGTGTAGCTGTTGAATGGTAGTTCTTCTACAAAAATTTCACACGGGATCATAAAGTCGCTATATAATATTATATCATATTACAATAAGAATAGGGGGGTGGGTAAGGCCGGTGTAATACTAAACTACTTCAACGTGTGGAAGGAATTACACGCCCTCACAGTGAACATTTCCAAAGAAGGCTGGGATGCACTTAAGGACCTAGCCCGCCAGCTAGGAGTCAGTCTTAATAACGACGATGAGAGGTGGCTTTTCCTCTTTGCAGTGGAAACCTACCTCCACATTCTATCGCGGGCCCTCGCCCTATCAAAGCTTGGAAGGCTCGAAGACAAGATAGACTCGTTTATTAAGAGTATAAATTCTACCAGAAATATATTCCCATATTCGATTTTCGAGTGGGTTTTCGAGGCGTATAGAGATCAAAGTCTTCCAACGGGCATGAAGAAGAGCCTTATAGGTAACATAGAGGTCATGCTTATAATCTTGTATAACCTTAACACTACGACTCTGACGTTTGACGCGTTTAGGGAGCTTTATCAGAACGTCCTGCCTAGAGAGATTAGGAGGAGCCTCGGAGAATTTTATACTAGAGAGGACGTAATAGATGAAGTACTTGATGCCGCAGGACTAGACGCCAATGCTATTCAAAGCCTATATAGTAGGTGGAGGCGGGCAAAACGGGCTGGGTCTGAAGAGGCGCCAATAATCCTAGACCCGGCCTGCGGCTCTGGCTCCTTCCTCCTTAGAGTAGCAGATAGAATCTTCAAGGCAGTAGGTTGTAGACCTGACATTGCGAGCTTTATTGAGGACATTCTGGTGGGCATAGATATTAATCCCTTTGCGGTCGAGCTAGCCCGCTTGAATATGATCGTGAAGCTCTCAGACCTTATGACTAATGAGTGTAAGTCAACATACACTCCGTCAAGGATTAAGATATACTGGGGCGATAGTTTAGCTCGAGTTAAGGCTGGAGTAAACCTGGCAGCCCAGCCAGTGATAATAGTTAACCTCCCCGTTTTAGCACCAGTCATAGATACGGATAGGGTAAGGGTTCCCAGGCTTAAGAGTATAGCCCCAGCTAGGATCGTAGACATTGCCTATGGCTACGTGAGGGATAGGAGGAGTTTTGAAGAGTTCTTAGAGCGAGTAGCCTCGGAGGACCCGAGTGCCCGCGACTTTGAGGTCGAGCTTAAAAGCCTCTACGAAGTAGTCGGGAAGATTCATAGAGCGGGGAACGAGAGACTCGTAGAACTCTTAAAGAACGTGATAATGCTGTCAAGCCTTGAAGGCGCCTGCGACTACGTAATAGGAAACCCTCCCTGGGTGAGAGTACATAGGGTGGCACGCCACGTCGTGCGGTTTTTGAGGCAGAACTATTCCTATTTCGATGAAAATTCGACTTACAACCCTGGATTTAAGCGGACAAAGACCCCATTCGCCGAGCAGCACGACTACTCAGTAGCATTCGTGGAGAGGGGGTTAGAGCTTTTACGTGAAGGAGGAGTTCTAAGCTATGTTATAACCTCGAAGGTCTTGAAGTCCATGTACGCGGGGGCGCTTCGAAGCGACCTTATCGAGAACTATAGGATCCTCGAGATCAGGGATTACTCGCTACACCCTAGACCGCTATTCGAGGATGTAGTGAACTACCCCCTAATAATATCTGTGAAGAAGGAAAAGCCCCCCGAAGACCATAAGGTTAAGGTCACTATAGCTAACACCCTTGGCAGCAAGAAACATTTTACCGTGCTCCAGCCACAGATACCCTTTGACGAAAACGATAAGAAGTCGCCCTGGCTCGTTGCCCCACCTGAGGTAATCGAAGCCTTTAGAAATGTAATTCGTGAGAGCGTCAGGTTGGGTGACATCTATGAAGTGCATAGAGGTGTAATGACATCTGCCGATAGCATCTTCATAGGAAAGATTAATAGTGTTAATTGCGAGAAAGGGACTGCCATCGTAGAGTTCGAAGACGGTTCTCGCCGCGAGGTAGAGCTCCACCTTCTCCATCCCTTCGTTAGGGGTAGGGGTGTGGACCCCTTCACTTATAGCTATGACGAGTACATAGTGTTCACCCACGATACCAACGATTTCAAGCCACTGTGGGATTATGACCAGAGAAGAGTGCTAGAGGTGCTAGGCCTTCTAAGCCGAAGCGTAAAAGCGAGGAGCGCCGGGTCAACTGTAGTGTATGTCATACCTGCTAATAGCGCTAGAAGCGCCATAAGTACTCTTAAAAGGCTTATTGCCAGGCTTAGCTCGCTCCAGAACCTAGGATATGATATAAGAAACGTCCTCCCATGTAGCGTGAGAGAGTGCTACGAGGTCACTAAGAATAGTAGGAAGGTTCTCGAGGTTAAATTCGACATAGAGGGGTCTAAGTTTTTAGTCTACGTTGAAGGGTTAAGGATACCAGGTGCTCCTAACGCTACAAGATACTTCCTAGAACCAGAAAACCTGAGAAGGCTGCTAGGACGGGATGACTACAAGGCGAGTCTGCCTCCCTGGGCGGTCTTTAGGGTCTCAAGCGAGAAATTTAGAGACTATAGGATAGCTTGGCAAGAAATAGCATTGCACTTCGAAGCCGCTATTCTACCTTCAAGGCTTAAGGTTAGCCTCTGCAACTCAGAACGGGTTAAACTGCTAGTCCCTAACGTTAAGGTGTATTTCATAGTTGAGCCCAACATAGTCAAGGCGTCAAAGCTGATCCTCTACCTTAACAGCGATCTAGCAAGGACACTCCTCAAACTCAGAGCACTCACACTCAGAGGAGGCTACTACGAGCACCAGTCGACAAGCGTGGGCGCCCTCCCCATACCAGATAAGCTGTTACAAGGCACTACCTGGAGCTGGATAGAGGAGTATGTCAGGGGCGTTGACGCTGAGAAATTAAATGACGTCTTAAAGAAGGTCTACGAAGAATATGAAGTGAGGTTGACAGCCGAACTTGTAAAAGCTCTAGGACTATCAGACGACGAGTATAACAAGCTAGTCGAGTGGGGCGCTTGGCTTAATGAGCAAGGTAACCCTAAAGAAGCCTCGATGGAGGTAACAGATGAGGTAAAAGAAGATTAGCATTGAACATCGAGTAAGGTAACTAAAACCCTCTTACTATGCAATAGTCTAAATAACACGATGGGGGTGAGCTCAAGTCTTCCTCTGTAGTCTTAGCCGGAAGCTCAGAGTTTCGATTGGTAAGCGAGTGAATGCGAGTAAAGTCGTAAACGATCTTATAGCAGGTGATGGACGCATAGTGGTCTTGTACATTGCAGTGTTTGGGCTTCAATGTACTTCTGATATATGGGGGCTGGTTGCCGCCTTAGCGAAGGGGTTAATAGAAAGGCTTTAGAGTAGCTAGGTCCTACTCTGGCTCATAGGTCTAATTTTAGGTACGAGCTATACTTGTATCTATTGTATTCGCTCGTGTTCTCCGGCTTTCTTAGTATGTAGAGTTTCTCGTGGTATATCAGTAGGAAGTCCCTTTCCCTGAGCTTCGCCCACTTCTCTCTGGTGGTCTTCATCTTGTGCTGTATCTTTACTACCTCCTCTCTGAGTATGAAACCCGCTTTAAGGAGTACTTCTAGGACGTAGTGGGTTATTGGCACGTAGTGCTTGTGTATCCTGGTATCTCCGACGAGTATGCCCATGTGCCTGCCGGGCTTGAGCACCCTGTAGGCCTCCCTTGCAACCTGGTATATCATGGCTAGGTACTCCTCCAGGCTTCTGGCTGCTGATAGGTCTCCGGGGGTCCTAGTGCCACCGTCGTACATTATTATGTTGTAGTATGGGGGGTGCGTCGCTACAAGGTCTATGCTGCCGCTCTGGATCTTGTCTAGGCTCCTTGCATCCCCATGGTAGACCTCCACCCTGGCCCTAAGCATGTCGTCTACCGTCACCTCGTCACCGCCGGCAGCCCCGCCCTGGAGCCACATGGTAAGGTCCCCTCGAGAAGCGGCTAGCTTCTCAAGGTGCCTCTCAAGCCAGTAGAGCCTATGCAGAGTCAGCATTACAGCGTTATAGTTGATATCGACTCCAATACAGTTCCTGCCGAGAAGCTTAGCCTCAATACAAGTAGTACCGCTACCGATCATGGGGTCTAGAACAGTCTCCCCAGGCTCCGTATACATTAGTATCAGCGCCCGAGCCATCTGAGGGGGCCAGTTACCCCGATAATCGCCCCGATGCGTAGCCCAAGAACCCCTCCGGGGGAAACTCCACACACTCGTACTAACGTCCGTAAGCTCTTCCAGGGAAGGGTATAGCCGCTTTACTTCGACGGGTTCAAGCCTTATTTTATTGCCTTCGACCTCAACTTCTTTATTCCTTTCTACAAAGTCTAGGTATTCTTCAAATGTCACTCTCCTCATCCTAATCATATTCATTTAAATCACCCGGGCCCCAAACCTTCTTATTTTATGTTTTGGCGGTTATGCCGCTAGTTATCTCTAATATAGCGGTGAGTGCATCGAATCTAAATTTGGTGGAGGATAGTTAGCATTTTCTTGTGCTGCTATCCGTTTCGAAGTTAATAGAAATCTCTTTACATTGCAAACAGAGAAGCGCCTCCTCATTACAGTCTCTAGCAGTCACATATCCTATATAAACCTAAGTGCCGCACTATTTTTGCAACAGAATCCGTCTAGCTTGGGAGCGTGTTGCAAGGAGGGTTAAGACGGGTAGATAATCCCTTGAAAGGCAGTTAGAGGGTTAACGAGCCGCCTAGAACCCTTTAGGAATAGTATAGTCTCCGATTTCTTACGCTCCTTGAGAGGTTTTTATTTAGGGTTGTGGTGCCGCGGCCGGGATTTGAACCCGGGTCACGGGCTCGAGAGGCCCGCATACTGGGCCGGGCTATACTACCGCGGC
>WANR01000016.1 GCA_015521705.1 Desulfurococcales archaeon | reverse complement strand
GGGTTAGGCTCGGGTACCCGTGACGGTTCAATGCTACTTAGATACTTGAAGGGGGTGTCGATAGTGACCAAGTTTAAGGCTGTCTGTACTACAGACGAGAGGGGAGTTAAAGTTGAGGCCTGCCTGGATAGAGAGACGTGTAGCTACTGGAGGAGATGGGGATATTTCAAGAACCAGAAATACCTTGACGTGCTAGAAGCCGCTTACCAGGCAACTGTTAGGTCTCTAATAATCGACGGCGGTACTGGCTGGGAAAAAGCTCTAGAGCTTCTTTACAGGTACTCCGAGGACCTTGCAGTTTTTATAGTTTACCATGATTTAAGACAGAGGGGTAGAAGGGTTCTAAGAGGGATCAGGAAGGGTACTCTAATAGTAAAGACTGGGGGGAGAGATCTAGAGGTACTCATACTTGAAGAGGGAACTACAATAAAACTTGAGTGGCTAGCCGAGTGGAGCAGGATAGCTAGTGGCGACGGCTTTAACCCAATAGTAGCTATAGTAGACAGGAACGGCGACGTGACTTATTACGAGATCAGAGCCTCACACGAAATAGGGTAGGTAGGGTCGGCTGCAATGATGCAATGTTAAACTCTAAGGGAACAATTTTAATTCCAGCGGTTTCCACGAGTTTACTACGTGGTGAAAGGCTTGATAACGATTGTTGGGGCGGGCCGTGTAGGTACATCAGCTGCTCTATTCTTGATGCTGAAAGAGCTGGATGACATACTTCTAATAGACATAATCAAGGGAAGGCCGCAAGGAGAGGCCCTGGATCTAGCCCACGCAGCATCTATACTAGGTCTTAGCGTGGACATCAGGGGCTCCAACAACTTTGAGGACATGAAGGGTTCCCAGCTAGTACTGGTAACCGCAGGGTTTCCCCGCAAGCCTGGGATGACTAGAGAGGAGCTGCTAGAGAAAAATGCTGGGATCGTGGCCGATGTGGCGGATAAGATAAAGAAGTATGCCCCAGACTCCATAGTGATACTGACAACCAACCCTCTAGATGCCATGACCTATGTCATGTACAAGGAGCTGGGGTGGGACAGGAGCCGCGTTATAGGCTTCAGCGGTGTACTAGACGCCGGAAGACTTGCCTACTATGCTTCTAAAAAGCTGGGCGTGAGCCCCGCATCTATAGTACCCATAGTCCTAGGTATGCATGGGCAGGCAATGCTACCCGTTCCTAGGCTATCTACCGTGAGTGGGGCTCCACTGGACACGCTTCTTAGCCAGGAAGATATAGAGGAAATCGTCGAGGAAACAGTCCAGGCAGGAGCTAAAATAACGGAGCTAAGAGGCTACAGTAGCAGCTATGGGCCAGGGGCAGGGCTTGCAGTAATGGCAGAATCTGTCATAAAAGACCAGAACAAAGTATTCATATCAAGCGTCGTACTGGACGGGGAATACGGATACAAGAACGTGGTCGCGGAAGTTCCAGTAATAGTGGGTAAAGAAGGAGCCAAAAAGATCATAGAGCTACCACTAACAGAGGACGAAAAGAAAAAACTCGATGAAAGCGTAAACGCCGTGAAGGAACTGATAAACAGGCTCCCAGAAAAGTACAGAAGCTAGTCCCTACATTCTCCAGATATTTCCTTAACTAAGTCCTAATTCTCGAGTCTAGACATTGATAAGGTTCACGAGAGAAAAATTCTCCAAGAGGCTACTAAATATTTTCGACGGCTCTAGTAATACCTTCTATTTAGCCTCTCTTGTACATTTAACCACGTGTACCTGTATACTTTCAAGGTGGTTCCTAATAGAGAGGACTGTTAAAAGGTAATACCAGCCCGGTGGGGAGGATTGCTACAGGAAAAAAGTAGAATAGTAACATTCAAGATAGAACCCCAAACCCTAATACTCGTAGACAAGACCGCAATAACTTTAGGAAAGAGTAGAAGCGAGTTGATAAGAGAGGCTCTGAGGCACTACATAAAACAAGTAAGCACCCCAATGTCCGACCCCGAGTCCAAGCCTGCTAGAAAAGCGAAGACGAATATAGCCCTGCAAACCTCTAGTTTCCGTTGAATTTCCTTAGCCTGAAAACCTTACCTCGTTGAGCTCCAGGTTTAGGATCACTGGCCCCTCCTGAGTCACGTAGTTTATTATAAATGAGCTTGCCAGCACGCTGTCTTCTATCTTGACAAAGGTCATAGTTAATGTTGGTAATGCCCATGGCGTGGGCGCGAATGCAGGCGAGATTCCTGCTATCTGGACGAGGACACCTCTATACTCGTTATCGCCTATTCTCGAAGACACTGGCACCAGCTGTGCTATATTGACCAGGGTTACACCTGTCTGTCTCTGGCTTAGGACTTGATCCCAGTCTATTCTTAGCTCCTCTGTTAGGAAGTAGGGGGCTAGTATTGGGCCCGCCCCGGGGAAGGGTTCTATGTCAGCTATATCTCCCCCCACTACTATGAGCCTGGCGCTCGTGTAGAACCATTGAAGAGACTCGTTAAGGTTAAGGCTTGTAGCCGTGCCGTTGGGCTCTACTCTTCTAAGTGAGTCGAGCCCGTTAGAGTACTCATACTCTATCGTGTAGAGGAGCTTGCCTTCCTTGTATAGCTCGACACGCCCCTCTCTGGCTACTGGGTCATTATAAAGCTTGGCCTCATAGGTTTCATTGCCGGCCGGCGAAGTTACGTTGATCGAGTAGCTTATATAGGTGTATCTGTCCAGCAGCGTTCCAGGGTTAAAGGAGTCCAGTTCCTCTAGAGTCCTAAGGGGCGATATGTGGATCCTATAGATGGAGAGGCCCAGGACAGCCGTGGCTATAGTAGCCGCGAAGAGCACGATTATTATCAGCCTAGCAGTCACTGCCAAGCCTTCCACACCTTCCATGACATTCGGGCCGATCCGCTAGAAGATTCTGGAGTGATAGAATTTAAATCCATTGGAACAATCAGTCTAGCAGGGGTGCCAGAAAGGTTGACCCTAGGACTCGATAAGGGAACAAACGCGCATGGCCACATGGGCTGGGTAACTGTTAGGTGTAGGGTCTGTGGAGTGTATCTAAGCCTTACAGGCCAGCACCCAGCTTATGGGAGAAGATTCGAGGTTACCTATACGTGCCCCAACTGTGCTAAAGACTATGGAGCCTACTTCTGTAGAGCAGACGCTAGGTCGCTAAAGTACACGTGCCCGTTCTGCCGTGGCGAGCTTATCCCCGCAACACCCATCCTAACCGAATCTGCCTGAAAGCCCTTTGCGAGGTGTGGAGTCTGGACGCCGTAAGAGAGGAGTTTTACAAGGGGCATTACAGGATCCTAAAGCTAGAGAGGGAGGGGACAGTCTTTTACAGCATAGACGTTTACTACAGGCTGGGGGCCCTTAAAAAAGAAGAGCTTGAGGAATGGTGCGACACTCTTCTAGAGCTCGAGGACTACGCTCTCTGCTATAAGAGATTGGTAGAGGATTGCGAAGCAGTAGTGCTCGTGACGCCTAAAGGGGCAGAGCTGGTCAATCTAAGGCTAATCACGAGTACGGGGAAGGATCCAGGCAAGGAGAGTCTACTAGAGGCTAGAAGCCACTGTGCCAGTATAGTTGAGAAAAGCTTTAACATAACCCTGAATAGTTAAAGTCCAGAAGTTTCAGGCATGGATTTGTGGAGCTGCAAGGAGCCATGGCTAGGTTCTGCGCCTTACTCTCCGGGGGTAAGGACAGCAACTACGCCCTGTACAGGGCCTTAATGGAGGGGATGGAGCCCTCCTGTATTCTAGTAGTATTCCCTAGGAGAGATGACAGCTGGATGTTCCACACAGTAAACGTTAGCATTGCCCCCTTACAGGCAAAAGCTATGGGTTTAGGAGATAAAGTTGTAACCGTTAAGGTTAGCGGGAGGAAAGAGGAGGAGGTCAAAGAACTCGAAGCAGCGCTAGCCAGGGCTAAGGAAGAGAGGGGCTTCGACACTATAGTGGTAGGTGCCATAGCTAGCAGGTACCAGTACCAGAGAATCAAAGGGATCGCAGACCGTTTAGGAGTAGAGGTCTACGCCCCACTATGGGGCGCGAATCAGGAGGAATACCTAAGAAGCCTGGTCAGGGAGGGATTCGTCTTTATAATTACAAGGATCTCGACCGCCGGACTACCCAGCAATTACCTAGGGAAACCCGTGACCAAGGAGGTAGTGGAGGAGATAATTGAGAGGGCTAGGAGGTACTCGCTTAACCCATCGCTAGAAGGTGGAGAGGGTGAAACGGCAGTGATAGATGCTCCACACTATAAGCAGAAAGTATGTATAAAGGCCCTGAAGGAGTCGATAACAGAGTTCGAGCACAACCTAGTAATAGAAGAGGCGTGGCTAGCACCCAAAGAAACCAAACTGGACAAATGCATAACCGTGAGAAAAACCAGATAAAACAGGGTACGACGAAAACCAGTAGAATAACGCTTGTAGGGAGCCTGGGAGACACGCAAGTGGTGCCGCCGCCGGGATTCGAACCCGGGACCTCCGGATCTCCCAGGCTCCCGCGACCCTCGGACGCTCTAGGCCGTATGAGTCCGGCGCTCTGCCGGCTGAGCTACGGCGGCTTGAACCACCAAAAACTAACGTTGGAGTCGAAGTTTTAATCCTTTCCTCAAATGGTGCCCCTACTATCCATAAAGGTTGTTTAACCATCCAGAGCGGCCCCAATACCCTTATAACCAGTACCCGCCATGAAATTTCGAGGCTTAGAGGAGAGAACACTCTTATGGTTTATTGATTGGTGCGGCCGCCGGGATTTGAACCCGGGATCACCGGCTTGGAAGGCCGGCGTCCTAGTCCAGGCTAGACGACGGCCGCCCTAGTTTATCCTTATCAACTTTCTGGGTTATTAGATTTCTGGTGGGGTGTGTATTGTTGCTGTATAGAGTCCTGGGGCCTACAGGTCTTAGGGTTTCTGTGATCTCCTATGGTGTGTACTCGCTGACAGGCATGTATGGTCCCGTGGGTATGGAAGAGGCTCTGAGCCTTCTGAGATACGCTCGGGAGTTAGGTATTAACTTGTTTGACACAGGAGACGTGTACGGCTATGGGATGGGGGAGGAGATCCTTAGAAGAGCGCTAGGGGATGGAATAGAGGAGGCCGTGGTTGCTACAAAGATTGGCTATGACTTCTACTCCTCCAGGGAAAGGCCTGCCAGGAGATATGATGAAAAATACCTCAGATTCGCAGCTGGAATGTCGGCCAAGAGGCTTGGCAAGAGACCCATAGACCTGTTGCAACTCCACAACCCCCCACTAGAAGTGCTTAAAAAGAGGGAGGTGTACAGGACTGCCAAGGCCCTTATAGATGAGGGGCTAATAGAGCACTTTGGAATAGCTCTAGGCCCTGAAGTAGACGTGCTCCCCCAGGCTATGGAGGCTCTGAAGCATGACGAGGTAGAGGTGCTCCAATTCGTGTACAATGCGCTAGAGCAGGAACCTGGAAGAGTCATAGCCAAAGAAGCTAGAAAACACGGCGTAGGGGTCATGGTTAGGGTCCCCCACGCTGGAGGCGTCCTAGATGAAACAATAGGGCCGGAGGAAGCTGAGGCCCTGAGAGACCACAGAATGCTAAGGAGGCAGGGATGGTTCAAGTGGGCTTTTAAAGCCTATAGAGCTATGAAGGAAAAACTAGGCCCCCTACCGGGAACCCCCGGCCAAAAAGCGCTAAAATTCATAGACCAAACGATTAGGCCTGACTCGATAGTAGTTATAGCCAAGGACAGGGAAACTCTCTCCGATTATACAGACTACACTAAAATAAAGGACCTACCAGGGGACGTAATAGAGTACATTAAGAAGATTTACGACCAAGCAATATGGGAAAGCCCAGAAATCCCAGCATCGCTTAAAAGCCGGGTAGAAGTCGGGTGAGACAGGTCTACGTCATGGCCCATAGGCTCCGTCCCGTGGATTCCTCATCCAAATAGATCCACTATTATCTGGAAACCCGGGTTTTTAACCTTAGAGCTAGCCGTGAAGCTTATACACTCAATTACCCATAATTTCTACAATTATAACCTCATAGCCTGCTAGGATAGCTTCTAAAGCAGGGTGCCTGACTAGTTGCTTGCCGTAGCATAGCTAAAGTTGGTGCAATTAATGTTAGTGTATTCTTGAATATATTATTCTATTGTTTTTAATCTTGAAGTTGAATAAGGACAGTCCTATATATACTAGCCCTCCTCTATTTCTATTTCCCCCCTTTGCGCTTTTTTGCGTGCAAGCGTGAATTGAAACGTCTCTAATAAGATTCAGTAGTAGGTCAATGTGCCTCTTGTAGAGGGAGTTAGTTAGCCAGAGAGTCCTATGAATAGAGTCCAGTAGAGACGAGCTCTTCTCCAGGTGCGAGTCTCTAAGGACTTCTATAAGGCTTTCAACGAGTGACAAAAGCATGAGCAGGGCTATGAGGGCCAAAGCTAAAAAGAGGCTTTCAGGCAGCCTCAATATTATCAGAACTAGCACGAGTGCCTGAAGAAGGCCTGCCACTATAGAAACCGTTTTTTTAGCCCCTGCTACGGAAAGCACCCAGGCCTTCCACGAGGTTAAAGGATATATCAGGTTCTCTTTAACGGCACTAACAACTGCCTCCAAGAGGTCACCGCCAGGAGGGCACTTGTAAAGCGTTATGGCAACCCTATCTCCATTATAAAAAGATATAGCCACGCTTTTCCCTGTACCAGTGTTAGCGTCTAGGCCGAACTCCACCACTATGTTGCCTTTCAAGCTGGTCTTCCTTAGCTTCTCTATGATAGAATTGCTTAGCCTGTCTTTTACATGCAGGAATGTATAGGCAGGCTCACCCGATCCTCTCAACCTTTAAACCTCTAAAGCAGGGCTTCAACAACTCGTAATGTCTACAGTCCATTATAATGTCTTGCCACTCATCACCCTCCCGTATGACTCTCAAATCTTCTAGAGGATGCTTTGGCGGCTCTGGGAGCCATTTAGGCTTATAGCGGCCTACGTAAACTATTCTGGTCTTGCCCCCCTTCTTCTCCTGTTTCCACCAATACCTCCCATAATACTCATAGAGCACGAGCTCTTCGTCTAACCTCTGCTTGTAGACCCTGTGAACTGGTTTGAGGTAGTAGCCAGACCCGCTTATGCGAGTGTTGTACTCGTATATCGGCTTCTTGATTTTGTCTATAATATCGTCGAGGATCTTACCCCCGCCATAGATTTTAACGAGGCAGTCTTCCTGGGGGGGCTCATTCGGCTCTTCCTTTTCATCGCCCTTAAGGAGGCTCTCGACGTCGCAGGCGTCTATCACAGCCCCCACCGTATCCCCATCTTCTATATAAAAAGATTTTCTCTAGCCAAGGCATTTAAACATTTACTTTAAGGCGCCGAAACGTGGCGCATAGGAGTCACAGCCGTTTGCAGAGGCATATAAGGGGATCTTTAGATCTTATGGACCAGGGGGATCCTTATTGGCCAGGCTTGTCGGCCTAATGAGGCATGGGAAGGCTGAGCCTCCAGGCGCTAAGCCTGACGAAGAGAGAAAACTGACCCCCGAAGGTAGACGGCAAGTTAGCGAAATCGCCAATCTTATCCCCTTCAAACCAGCATGTATATACTCTAGCCCCTTGGCTAGGGCCTTAGAGACCGCGTCTATACTTGCCTCTAAGCTAGGCCTTGGAAAGGCTGAAACAAGCGATTTTTTGAAGCCCGGAGTATTCTCTGTGGAGGCTCTGGGAGAGCTCCTGAAAATATGCAAAGGCGACATACTCCTGGTGGGTCACTCGCCGAGCGTTGAGCGCGTGCTCACGGAGCTAATCGGGGGAGGCAATATAAAAATGAAAACGTCATCCCTAGCCATAGTGTTGCTCGAGGAGGGAAGAGGGACTCTCCTAGCTCTCTTAATACCTCCCTCTGCCCAGCTACCATAAATCAGGCCGATCCACGGCCCAGCCTCTATTGTTCACTTTTTCTTGCAGAATTCTTTTACATAGTTATAGAATGACTCACTTAGAGGTCTAGGCTTACTCTCCTGGGTGTTGACTTCTATGGCTATATGGGTATCGGCATCCTCGTAACTTAGTATTCTTTCCTTTATAACACCCACGTCGGGGTCAGCCGTTATTGTGGGCATGAAAGCATAGCCCCTACTAGAGTCGCCGGCGCCGTTAACCACGCCACCTACTAGGACTACTGGCACGCCGGTTTCTCTACTTCTCACAGAGAGGAACTCGCCAACCACTTCTCTATTCATTGTTATAACATCGGTTCTGCCCTCGTACCTCTCGATGCTGAATATGGGCGACGAATAAGGCATCATGAACCCTACGATAATATTGACTCCGTGCCACTGCATCTTCCTGAAGACCTCGGGGTACGCTAGGTCCTCTTCTATAAAAACGCCTATACTAGCGTCTTTCACAGTTATTACTTCAATGTTTCTTCCTGGACTTATACCTGCGTGTGCTTCCTCCCGAGTAGTATTAGCCTTCCGGTATTTTCCGATAATGATCTCTTCTGGGCTTATAACAATAGCTGTGGAATAAAGCTTGGGCCCAGCCCTCTCAATTATAGGCCCAGCTATTATGTAGACCCCATACTCGCCGCTTATCTTAGCTAAGTGGCCTACGCCAGGCGTCAGTATGGTCCCGTTGGAGCTTATTCTCTCAGCATAGCTTCTCACAATCTGCCTCACACGCGTAGAGGGATAATAGCCTACTAGGGGGCCCGTTATCGGATAGGAGGGGAGAACTACTATCTCGGGGCTCGTTTCAGAAAGTATTCTCTCAACAAATTCTTCCATCCTCTTAAGATTGCTCCTTCTAGCGCCCAGCTTAACTCTCCCGTGTATAATTCCTAGCTTCAACTGGTAACTCCTCCAGTAACCCCTTCATCCCAGCTATGCACTCTGCCAGGGGACTTACAGCCCCCCTCCTGGTAATACTCTGGCCTGCCTCACTTATATAGTGTGAAAGTCCCTTTACTTCATCATAAATCTCCTGCAACACGTCTATCCTCGATCTCTCCCCCCTTTCTATGTCATCCATAGCCCTCTCTAGCTTCCTTGTCCTCTCCTCCGATACAAGGTCCGGCACGACAAGTAGGTACTTAGAATCTATACCAGCTATCCACTCCTCCTCTGGCTCAGCCAGATAGCGTGTCAGATAATGGTACACGTGCTCCCCCCTGAGCGTGGGCACTATATAGCCCTCTTTCACGCTGAGCCTGGTGATGTATCTCCTCCTAAGCAGAGTCTCTACTATCTTGGCATAGGTGCTAGGCCTCCCAATGCCTTTCCTTTTCATGGTATCTATGAGCTCGCCTTCGTTGTAGGGGGGAACCCTGGAGACCTTTGTCATGTTAAGCCTGGCCTCTGCGAAGCCCTCCTTTATTGGAACCAACTGTTCCCGAGCCAGGGGTGCCCAGAACTCGAGGAAGCCCTTGTCGACAATGTTAGTGGGTACCTCATACCTCTCAACTTTAAAGTCCACACTTGCTACTAGGACCTTCACCTTGTAAGTTATCTTGGTGACGTCGGCCTCCTTCATCTGACTGGCCATGAATCTCCTAAAAATCATGTCGTAAAGTCTTAGATGGTTGAAAGTCAGCCTTCCAGGAAGCTCTATAGAGTTTTCCTCCACAAGAACCTGCAAAGTGCTCGCATCAATGGGTCTCACAGGCCTTATAGCCTCGTGGGCTCCTCCTTCTCCCCAGTGCCTAGGCTTCAATAGCTCCTTAGCTCTATCACCGTACTTTTCCTCTAAATAGTCCCTTGCGACCTGGATTCCTTTATCGCTGACACGCGTTGAATCAGTCCTATGGTACGTTATGAGGCCCCACTCGAAGAGGTCCTGGGCAAGCCTCATAGTCTCGGGAGCTCCTAGCCTAAGTAGTCTGCTGGCATCGAGGATCATGGAATCCGTAGAGTAGGGGGGCGGGGGCTTCAGCCTAACCTTCTCTCTGGACTCTTCCCTGATCTCGAGCTCTATGAAGGCGGGTTTCTCTTTTGAAGTCTTGTAGATTTCTTCGAGCTTTTTCGCCTTTTCTGGGCCCAACTCGTCCTCTCTAAGATAGATGTTTGTATCCACCTCTTTGACGGTGATCCTAAACACTCTTATCTTTGAGCGCGACTCAGCATATCTCTCTATGACCCATCCTAGGGTCGGCGTTTGAACCCTGCCAGCACTAAGGTTGTAATAGTACTTGGCGCTTCTACACCTTTCAACCTCCTTCTTTGCAAAGTCCCCCCTTACCAGGATCTCGCCTTCAAGAAGCTTGCTACAGTAGTACCTTGGCCAGAAGTGGCACCAGAGCAGGGGGGATAGTGTGAACCCGATCCACCTATCCTCGATCCTCCTGACTATTTGGGCGTCGACCAATTTATCGTCGAAGCTTCTGAGGCTCTTCAAGGCCTCCATAACAGCTTTGCGCGTGACCTCGTGGAATTCTAGCCTGGCTATCCGCCTAGCGTAGGGTGCTAGTAGGAGAGCTATGTCCCAGCCGATCTTCTCACCCTCAGTGTCAGGATCCGTACCTATAAGGACTATGTCTGTCTCCCAGGCTAGTCTCCTAAGGTCTTCAATAACGTCCCTGGAGTCCTTTACCCTGCGAGACCCGCATATAGGGCATGACCTGGCATCGTGGGTGAACTGGTAGCCGCAGTCCATACACCTCTTTATGCTAGTATATACTGGTATGAAGTCCCTTCTACCGTGTTTGTCATAGATAAGCCCTACTCCGAAGAGTATGTGTTCTAGGCTCAAGCCTCTAAGCCCTTCGAAGTCCCTCTCACTCCAGTCCTGAACCAGATCATAGACATGGCCGCCACTAGCAGCTACCAAGAGTATTAAGTCGCCTGTTGCAACCTCGTAGACTCTGGTGCCTCCAGGCAAGAATCTTATGCTCGGCTGCCCGAAGAATCCAGCTATAGTTCTTGCCTTGTTAGGAGACTCCACTACGAGAAGGGCTGTCTTCACTAGATCCCTCTCCTCAACCCTACCTTCCTTCAAAAGCTCTCTCACACGCATTCTTTCTTCATCAAGCTCTCTAGCTATCTTGCCGAGATCCAGCTCCTTTAAGGGAGTCCATTTAGTCTCAGTTATCCATTGAACCCTCCTCATAAGCCCCCTGAAAACCCTCTCATCGTCGACCAGTACTATGCTGAGGCCCCTAGTAATGCCTCCAGCGTACAACCTACTGGTCCTCCCGCTAGCCTGGATGTAGGTCGCTGGGTCTGCTATCAACATGTATCTCTTGCCCTCCTCAAGAGTGAAGCCCACGTCATTCCTCCTGGAAAGAGCCTCCCAGACCTCATCGTCGGCCAGCGCCTGCCTTACGAAGTTGTAAGCCTCGAAGACGACATAGGCGGGGTCCCTCTTGTTACTGGGGTCAATGTTGCCCTCAAGAACTCTCTCGGTGATCAAGTGCATAGCTGCAGGACTAAGCCTCCTAATAAGCCTTCTAAGAGCTGAGAGATGCCTCCTAGCCTCGCCGGCTACACCAGCTAGTGGCAGCTCTGATATTACCGATAGGAGCCTCATGAGTCTCGAAGGCGAGGGTTCCCCAATTTCTGCTGAAAACTTGTGCCTCGGGACTCCCAGGAATATGGCGTACTTGACAACGTCTGGAAGGTCCAGCCCCCTCACTAGGAGCCCGTAATAGTTTGCAACACCTACAAGGACCTCTATGCTACCATTCATGTAGTCGAGTAGAACGCTTAGGGGCTTCTTGGCGTGGTAGGCTTCTGCTTTGATGCCGTGTCTCTTAAAAATCTCTGCTACTTCTTCAGCTTTCTCGATGCCCATGTCCACTGGCACGAATACTAGGCCTCCCCCGCCCAGCTTCTTTATAAGCCTGACAGCCTCCTCTTCGAGGCTTCCCTCAGGCCTCGCGTAGGCGTCGATAATGTTTCTGAGGCCAATATCTCCCCTACCACCAGCCTCGAAGCCCAGCAGGGCCCTGAACAATTTGACTCTATAGCCCCTTGGCCTGCCAGTGGCGCTGCTAACCACTACACTGGTTCTTCTAGATGATCTAAGCTTTGACTCGAGCTCTCTCAGCCTGGCCTCCAGCTCTCTAGCTCTAGACTGGAGCTTCTCCACTAAGCCGCTACGCCTCCTTTCTCTAGCCTCTGAAATCCTCGAGTAGGTTATGGCGAGCTCTCTCTGAAGCTTCAGGTACTCCATCCCCCTCTCTATGTCCTCCCCGGAAAAACCAGCTAAGGCCAGAATGGTGTCAACACTCTTGGCGCTACGTAGCACAGCGTCGACGTCATCAACGAAAAGAAGCCTATAGCCATACCTTGATAGGAGGCCCACATGCTTTCTTGCAAAAGCCGCTGTCGATATTAGTATGTCAAAATCACCGCTCTCTATGGCTTTAAGCGCCTCAAGCCTCTCGGCCCTCTTCATCTTGCTGTGAAAGGCTACTATCCTGGGAGAACAGTCAAGCGCCTTCGAAGCGAGAGACCTAGCCTTCTCAGCCATTTGGACGACAATGGTGGTTGTCGAGGCAATTAAGTAGGCCTTTTCGCCTCTGCAAGCCAGGTAGATCGATGATACCAAGCCGAAGGTAGTCTTACCTGTACCAGTAGGAGCTATTATAGAGAAACTGTCGCCCCTAACAAGCCTCCTAGCCCATGCTCTTTGGGCCCCCCAAGGCTTCGACCTAACAAGTTTCTCGAAAAAGCTGATCAGGGATCTAGCCTCTGACTCGAGCCTATCAACATGCCCATAAAGCTTCAAGCTGCCAGCTTTCCTGAGACTCTCAGCAATAACGTCGTAGCCCACGTTAACCAGGCCTGTATCGCTCTTTACTAAGGCCCTTATCCGGGCGCTCTCCTTGTCTGGCAAGCAACGCCAACAAGGTAGACCTACTCGCAGCCTTTCCTCGCTATTGGGCCGGCCACAGTTGGGGCAGGAGCTTCTGTAAATACCTCTCCCTATCCCTAGTGTTTCTATACTCCTCACCCTTTTAGAGCGCAAGAGCTGAGATCCTATTTGATTTTCTAAGCATGCACTCTGATCCTTAATAAGATTATTCTCTGCACGACGTTTCACTAAAATAAATGAAAAAATAATATAAATATACACTTACAGGTTCAACTATAGACTACATACCCTTAGGCTAACCCTTTTTAAATGTAAGCTATCATCTAATTAATATATGAAGATAAGGGGTGAAAACAGAGTGGGATATAAGAAGTACCTACTAAGAACAATACCCTGGAAACCTATGGAACCACGCGATTTAGAGGAATACGAATGGTACCAAGCCATCCACGTATCACTAGGCTCCTAGCCCTGCACCAGAAACTATGGAAAAACCCGTTGTGTTCCCATATACAAGCTAATCTCAGTGACTGGCTCTAGCCTATCTCTGGGTTCTATAACAATGGTACACACCTGGCCCTCCCTAACATGCCCTATGACACTCCTATGAATTACTTCACGAAACTACTATCTCATCCTCGATCTCTAGGGTACGCGACAGGGTATTATAGATGGGGCACATCCTTTTGACAAGGTCTACTATGGTTTCCGCCTTTTCCTTGTCTACACCCTTTAGCACGTATCTTATCTTGAGCCTCTTTAGGCCCTCTCCAATGCCGAACTCAGCATTCGCATCCACCCTTATCTCGCCTAACTCTTTTAGGCCCATCTGGGAAGCCACCATTCTGGCCATTATAGCCTCGCAGCTCGTGAGGCCTGCAATGAATGCTTCCAAAGGGGTTAGCTTGTCCCCTCTACCCCCGTGCTCGGGAAGTTCTGTTATTTGATATTCAACATTTCTGGCCCTCACGTCAACGTAGCCTGTTTTCTGGTTGAATGAAGCTTCTACCCTTACTGGGGGTATTTTTATCTCCATCATGACGTTAACCACCTAGTTTACTTTTAAGCCCTAAAGATTAAATGTTTTATTTTAAATTATTAGAATATTATACACTATAAAAAGCGGGGAAGCGGTCCAAGCTCTACTCTCTCCTGCAGGAGGGGCCAGGCTCTATAGTCACCTTTATGTACTCGCGTAGTCTAGGTATCGAGACTGCTATGGTGAAACCCGGCACTACTCCTACAAGGATCTGTATTATTCTCCACTTAACCATTACTTCTGGTGGCAGGAAAACGCTAAGTCCATACTCAACGGCCCCTGACCCTCCTGGGGTGATGAAGGCTATCATGACATAAGCTGTTTCAAGGGCTACAAAGGCTTCCATAACATCGCCCAAGCCAAGGGTGCTCCCCAGTGTTTTGGAGTAGAAGTAGAGTATTGAGTAGAGCTCCAAGAGATGCGATACAAGCGTCGTCGAAATGAAGACAAGAAACTTGTCGAGGCTTTTCACTTCGGAGACGGAGTCGATAAACTTCTTCCGCTGCTCCTCTATAAGGCAAATAATGTCCATTCTTGGCACTAGTTTCAGTAGCTTCGAGTAGAAATAGTTTACAATTCTAACACTCGAGACTGCAGTAAGCCCTCCCAGCCAGGATATGAGAACGAAAACGCACATAAGCAGGACAAATATGGATCCTGGCAGCAACATAACAGCAGGAACCAGTACTATAATGGCTGGTATGAGCGAGTCGCCCATGGTTTCTAGGATGCTAGCACCCATAGCCCTTCCTATGGGGATCCCAGTATAGGCGCCTATGATGGCCGCCCTGGTGGGGGTTCCACCCACACCTCCAGGGGTGAGGGTTCCCGCAAACCTGCCTATAAGCCTCGCGTAGAACGACGCTATAATACTGGCGCCTGTGAACGCTTTCAGCCTAAGGGCTTTAACAGCCTCGGCAGCAAGCATCAGAGATGAAACGATGGCAAGGTCTACAGCACTTATTGAGGATACTTCCTCGAGAAACTTGCCTAAATCCCCCACTATAAGAGCCATAGAGGCTGTTACAATGGCTACCAGAACAAGACCCCCAAAAGCCATAGTCTTGAAGACGCTGCCACGTCTCCCGGTTTCCTCGCCTCGGCCCAATTCATGACCGACCAGGAATCAATTCATTGAAAAGAAGCACATATAAATAGGGTCCTCTAAGCATCATATCCCTTTTATCCGGAATACGTAGAAAACTCCTAGCCCTATATAAGGTAATACCAGATTAATAATATTCTAGGTCGAAGCTTCAAGGTAGATGATTAATGGCAATAATGCAAGAGATAGCCTCAAGGCTTGCAGGCCTCCTTGCATTGAAGGAGACGAGCGAGGCAAGGACTAGCCTATTCCTGAGTCTTGACGATGTGCTCGAAACCGAGAGTGTTGACGAGCCAGGAGTCGTGAAGACCAGGATAGAGTACCACTACTCGAAACTATTGATACCCAGGTACTTCAGGAGAGAGCACATAAGCAGGGTCACCCACGTAGGGGTGGACTCTAGCTCTAGAACCCTGGCAACGCCGCATGCAGTGATAATTATCGGCAGCCTAGCCGTCTCTCTCGGGACTGTCATGGAAAGCTTCACATGGCCCCCCCTACATGGAGGAAGCCTCGAGAAGGGCCCCCCCTTTATGGCTCTGATGTCTTATACAAGCCATGAGGGGCCAACTCTACCATCGTTCGTCACATCCCATGCACTTACAGGGTCAAGGTACACGCCTGGATACGGCATTAGCCAGGTTTCTCGAGAACTCAGAATCGTCATGGAGAATTGGGCTCTAGAAAACGTAGAAGCCATAGTCGGGGAGCTTACAAGGCGGCGCAGCAGAGACAGCCTCTTAACCGTCATGCTGGACGGCCCGCTTTTCCTAGCACCAGAAGCTGGGGGTTTGCAGGCAGAGCAGGGAAGGTCCTGGAGAGAGCTGATGAAGGCTAGGATCAGGGCTATAGAAGCCGTGGAGTCCAGCGGGATCCCCGTCATTGGAGTCGTTAAGAGGGTCGAGTCCAGCACTATACTCTCAAGAACCCGGGAGTTCGTAGAGAGGGCTAGCCGGTGCATAGGACACGCAGAGTCCCTAGCAGACATGGCCCTTATACACCTGCTATTGAAGAGCAACTGTGACAGCAACAGGAGGGGAAACATCATGTTCACCCCCAAGATTAGCGTAGAGTACGGGCAGGACTGGATACCTAGAAAAATCGTAGAGTACGCAGTAATCCTCCCTAGCACCTGGCACCTTTACACGACTAAGGCACGAGTGCTCAGGGTTGAGGTAACCCAGAGATCCCTGGAGATACTCAGAGACCACGGGTTAGACCCTGAAAGCGTGCTGGCCGGAGACACTGTAGCTAGGGGCTCGGTGGAGCCGGCCACGATACTGTTAAGTGACAAAGTGGCGGGAGCCGTTTCAGGCGCTATTAAAAAGAGCCTTATAGCATCTCTAGTAAGAGAGGAGACACCGCTAACCTACGATGAAGCGCGGGGTGTGGAAAAGCTTTGGAGAGCCGGCTAAGAACGGGTAGCGAGGCAGAGAAGGACTTAGCAGAATTCATTGGCGAGAAGCTTAGGGAAGCCTATGAAGTTGCCTCGAAACACGGCATTATTGTAGGCCACGTGTCCAGGCTCCAGGAGGCTGGGATCGATGGAAAGAGCCCCATAGTCATAGACGTCGACCCCAAGACATACTACACGCTACAGGATACTGCAGTGCATAGGCTGGGCGACTATCTCGTGGTAGTCGACCCCAAGACCCTCAAGTTTATTCTTCTCAGGATAACGCGCATAGTCAGGAAAGACGAGCTTGCAGGGCTAGGCATAGATCCCTCCCTATCCATGCTGCCGGGAGGCCCAGATCCGCGGGGGCTACTAACGGCTACTAGGATAGAAGGGGAGCCCGTTGTGGAAGCAGATCCCGGGTCTCTCGACGAGCCTGTGCCAGCATCCTCCAGCATTGAACCGCAGAGCCCGGTTATAGATCCTAGCCCTGGTATATTGTCCAAGCTTCTCAGCATTCCAGGTGAAGGGGTTCTTCTGGGCGCCCTCTCGACGTTTTCCGGCCCCGTGAAGAATTACTCAATACGAGTGGCCCTCCCCTACAATGCCTTGCTCCAGCACGTACTTATAGTGGGGACTACGGGTAGCGGGAAGACAACACTGATGAAGAACATGGTAGCTTCCATGTATAGTAGGGGGAGTAAGAGCGTTGTTGCCGTTATTGTCGATATGAACCAGGATTTCACCCAGCTACCCCTACCGCCAGACGGGGCCACACTCAGAGATCCGGTTTACTTGAACGTGTATAAAGAAGCTAGGCCGCCGCCAGCCATTGTCTCAGTATTCCCCCTGCCGGGCATGGTTATCAGGAGCATCATGGGTGACGTCGAAGGCTTGGACGGCTTGGAGGCTGTGGTGAGGGCCGCCACCTCGCAATACGCCGAAGAGACTTATAAACCCCTGCTGGGGAGCGATACTCCTGGTAGTGCAGTTATTGAGAAGTACGGCGTAGTCGGGGGCTACACTAACCTCGGCTTTAGCCTCATAGCAGTACCTTACGCCATCAACACCACAACCATGGAATCCGAGAGAATGGCAACACTGCTACCAGGACTCTCGAACCTTGCTAGAGACCTCTTGAGGCTCTTGAGGGAGAGATTTCGCAGGGAAAACGGCTTCTATCCCCCGATCCAGGCTATACACGCTGCCGTGAGGCACTACATACGAGCCTCCAAGAAACGGGGGGACGCCGACATAGTAGAGACCGTATCGGTGCACGCATCGAGCTATGTCATTGCCAAGGATCCAGAGATGAGCGTGACGGCGTTCACAACGTTCCAGGTAGGCGACACGGGGGCCAGCATGCTAGGCATGACTGAGAAACTCCTAGAAGAGATAGAGAAGGCTATGCCACATAGAGACACCATTGAGGCACTGTATAGGAGGCTCAACGCCTTGCTCGAGTCTGAAATAGTAGACATAGCGGTAAGCATGGACACTACTAACAGGGTCCTACTTCTAAGAGAGCCGCCCTGGAAGGGCATAGTACAGCTCTCACTGGAGCACTCGGCCCCTGTAGTACTCGATCTCAGGTGGCCCATGGATAAGGGTCTCGGCAGCCTCGAGGGTCCCAGGCTTGTCGTGTACAGGATGCTGGAAAGCCTGGTTTCCTGGAAGACGAGGGCGTGGATCTCTAGGGAGAGGACGCCTAAAGTCATTGTCATGATAGACGAGGCACACCAGTTCTTCCCACAGGAGAGGCATAGCAGGGAAGAGCAGGAAGCAAATAGGCAGATAGCTTCTCTGATCTCCAGGATAGCTAGGCTTGGCAGGGCCCGAGGCTTGGGCCTCGTGTTCAGCACCCACAGCCCCAGGGATCTCCACGATATAATACTACAGTTAGCCAACACCAAGATAGTGCTAAGGACTGAGAGACAGCACGCCGAGAGGCTGGATCTACCAGGGGAAATAACTAGGCTCTTGGCCAACCTACCAGACAGAGTAATGGTCGTCATGAGCCACGTGGTTAGGGGAGGCTACCTAGTAGCCAGGACAAGCCCCCCAGTGACAGCCCACTTCGACATCTCCAAGGATATAAGCCACGGCTAACACTATACAAGCATGAGCCCGATGAAAGCCCGTTGGGCGAAGGCGCCCGCATCGCCTGATCCCAATGAAGAGTCCCCTGGCTTGGAGGGCCCCGCCTCCTACAGGCTCCCAGCTATTATCAACCCGGCGTGATGGCTGGATCAACGTAGTTCACGGCAACCCAGCACTATGATGTGGGAACGATTGCACCCCGCGGAGAGGACAGCAATAATCCCCTCCTTACCGGGACAAAGGGGGGCTTTACTGGATCGAGCCAGCCAATAAGTCTTAGCGCCCAGGGAGTATAGCAAGAGATTAAGTCTCAAGGAGCCGTGGAAGATAGATAGGTGCCTTTGATGCCCGGCGACGACTTCATAATAAGCGAGGTCAGGGGACTCTATGCCCTGGATTCCAGGGGTAACCCTACTGTTAAGGCTGTTGTTAAGACAAAGGGTGGAGGAAGGGGCTACGCCCTGGCTCCTAGTGGTGCCAGTAAAGGCTCCAAGGAAGCCTTGGAGTTGAGGGATGGAGGAAAAAGGTGGAGAGGGCTTGGAGTATCAAAAGCGCTGGCCCTACTGGAGGAAGAGGTGGCGCCTAGGCTAAGGGGTATGGACTCTAGAATGCAGGAGGAGACAGATAAGATGCTTTCCCTGATAGACGGGACTGGTAATAAATCGAGGATAGGAGCAAACACCACTATAGCAGTAAGCATGGCAGTAGCTAAGGCTGCAGCCGAAACCGCCGGGATCCCTCTCTACAGGTACCTGGGGGGCGTCTCTAGCAACGTCTTACCAGTCCCACTGCTTAACGTGATCAACGGCGGAGTCCACGCTGGTAACAAGCTCGACTTCCAGGAGTTCATGATAATACCTGTAGGGGCCGACTCGTTTATCGAGGCCCTGAGGATGGCAAGTGAAACATACCACGAGTTGAAGGAAATACTGAAGAAGCGGTACGGGCCTGGCGCCACTAACGTAGGCGATGAGGGAGGCTTCGCTCCCCCCATAGAGAGGGCTGAAGAGGCCCTGGGCCTACTAGACGAGGCCGTTAGGGGGGCAGGCTACATGCCGGGGGATCACTTCCTTTACGGAATAGATGCCGCGGCGAGCCAGTTCTACGACGCATCTACAGGGTCCTACGCTGTGGAGGGAAAGAGCCTGAGCCGCGGGGAACTGCTAGACTTCTACGTGGGGCTAACAGAGAGGTATGACATCGCGTACATTGAGGATCCATTCGAGGAGAACGACATGGAAGGTTTCGGCGAGCTCACGAACAAGCTTAGAGGCAAAGTCTTAGTATGTGGAGACGACCTATACGCCACCAACCCACGATACCTCGAAGAGGGATTAGCAAGAGGAGCTACAACTGCTGCCATAGCCAAGGTTAACCAGATAGGCACACTTACCGAGGCTGTAGACTTTGCAGTAAAGGCTATGAGAAGCGGGGTTAGGGTAGTCGTTAGCCATAGAAGCGGCGACACGGAGGATCCCTTCATAGCGGACTTAGCAGTGGCCCTAAAAACAGGGCTCATAAAAACGGGTGCGCCCTCGAGGGGTGAGAGAACTTCAAAGTACAACAGGCTGATAGAGATAGAGTACGAGCTTGGAGCCTTGGCCTCGTACCCTGGGCCGAGAGTTTTTAGACCATAGGATCTCCCAGGGGCCTTGTACCTGAGCCAGTCTACTTGTGTCGTAAAGAATCCGCCACCATGACCAGGCCTATGCCAGTCAAGGTCACGGCCATGAATACTACTATAGCTGGCTCGACAGACTCGCCTAGTACAAGGTAAGCCAAGATAGTGGCCCCTACAGGCTCTCCTAGTACTGGCACGGTTGTTGCTAGGAGTGATAGCCTGCCTAGTAGATAGTTAAGCACGGTATGCCCTCCTAGCATGGGTATGAGGGCCAATGCTACCAGGTAGGCCCAACCCTTCATGGTGAACCCCCTCAAGTCCTCCCCAATCAACAGGGTCAATACGGCACTGGTCAACGCGGCTACCGAGTACAC
The DNA here is from genome assembly GCA_015521705.1 of Desulfurococcales archaeon. Lineage (GTDB taxonomy): Archaea > Thermoproteota > Thermoprotei_A > Sulfolobales > Acidilobaceae > S141-84. The sequence goes on along the minus strand of WANR01000016.1, from coordinate 47,517 downwards.
CGTGGCCGTGTAGGCGTCCGTAGGCAATCCCCGCGACCTAAAGTACTTGCCTATACTGAAGTAGAGAGCAACACCCAGCATGCCGCCCAGAGCCAAGAGAATCCCATAGAGGTCCAGCGCCACGTCCCTACTAGTATAGAACGACATAAGTACTATTCCTCCAAAAGCCAGAGAAGAGCCCAGGTAGTGGAGAAACGTGTAGCTCTCCCCGAACAAGAACCTACCGACCAGTGCTAGGACTACAGGATAGCTATCAACAACGGTGACGCTGACAGCAACACTGGTATAGAACAGGCTAAGCATCCATAGATCGAAGTGAAGTGACAGGCTGACGCCGGACAGAAGCATCAAAGCGGCACCGCGACGACCCAATCCTTTGAGATCCGCGAACCCCGCCTTTCCTCTACCCACTAGAACCAGGAACGTTATGATAGAGGAAATAGCTAGCCTCCATGTTGCAGCCTCAAAGCCGTGGACGCCCTCACCACCGGCGAGCTTGACCCACATAGATGCTGTCGAGACGTTTGCGACGGCCAGTAGTAATAGTAGCAGATCCCTCCCCGAAGCCCTGTTCAATTAAATACTACCCTTCCAGTCACGAGATAGACACTGTGGGGAGGCCTGGTTAAAACCCTATTCCTCGTAAAGCCTGCGATACTAGAATGCAGAGGCGTCTATGATGTCTTTTTGTAGCTCTTCTTCAACACTGGGATCTATCTCAATGAATAAGTCGTCGTAGTCGGGCTCGTTAGTCAGCATATCATAGTCCCTTCGCCTTATCAGTTTCATCCTGTAAAGGAAGCCAGCAATATCGGGGAGTACCTTATAGCTTGTGGGTGAATCCATTTCCCTCCTTATATCCCTCGCTATAGCCTTGGCGGCCGCGGCCACTTCCTTAAAGAAGCTTCTGGCCTTAGGTACTAGTTTTCTGCCCTCCCTGGTTAGGCAGAAGAGTAGCCTAGTGGCAGCGATACCTTCCACCTTCTTCCTAGTAACCAGCCCTTGCCTGGAGAGTCTTCTGAGCGCCTCACTTATGTCGTAGTAAGAGTAGTTCTCTCCCATTAGATCCTTGAGTTCCCAGAAACTCTTGCACCCGCGCGAGAGCCCTAGAATCAGAGCATAGCCCAAGGTATCCTCGTCGTGCAACATTTGATCAACGGGGTGCTTAAACACGTAATACATACCGCATCACCCAACACTGAATACTTAACATCCCCATAGGGTAGTATTCAAGCCCCTCTTAACAGCTCGGCGCCAGCCCTCGTAAAACTACTTAGTGTAAATGAGTGGAATATAAAACTTAAGCCATCTGGAACCAGGTATAGTACCTGCCAGTAGGGCGCTCGCCTGAGCAGCGTATCCCATGCCGCGCCTGGTATAGCTGGCTTCATTAAAGCCCCATCGCAGCTGCCTGCGAGAGAACTAGACATACAACTTCCAAGAGAGCTAAACCTAAAGATACCGCCCCCTATCGTCCAGAACAGGTAAGTCCGTGAGTTATGGAGAGGTGCATTTACACCATAGTGGCTAAGAGACGCGGGTGCGCGGGGATCCTGGCAGTAGACGAATTCATAAGGCCCAGGTTGGCCCTATTAGGCCTGGCTGGAGTACATAAACTATTACACGGGGTGTCCCTAGCAGTGGAGTCCTTCAGGGAGCGCAGGAAGAAGGCCGGGATACTCCTAAGCTACGCAGGAGAGGCCAGGACCATACAGGGCACAAGGGAAGCCCTCAAGGTGTACAGGGCTTGGCTCGATGGCAAGATAAGCTATCGCAAAGCCCTCAAACTAATCAAGCAAATAGCAAATAGCGGAAAGTAGAAGCGGGTCTTTTCCATGCCAATTAATCGACCCTTCCTCGGGAATAGAAGAGAATCCTGCTGTTCATTGTTCTAGCCTTTAAAACGGACATTCCCTGTTAGAAGCCCTAGAAAAGTAAAGCTTAAACTTGCCCGGACCAGGTCTTAATACTATAATACATGGGTTAGCCTAGATGGGCCGGTAGCTCAGCTGGAAGAGCGCCGCCCTCGCACGGCGGAGGCCCCGGGTTCGAATCCCGGCCGGTCCACCACAACCACGCGATCCCCGCACCTCTTAACATACTCCTCAAGAACCAAACGCGCGAGCCTCCTCAACTCCCTCCTAGTCAGCCTCCCAGTCTTCCCGAGCGACTTGTACAACTCAAACACACGGGCCATCCCCCAAGCGGGCAGAGATGGGCTAGTGTGAGCCCTCCGTTGACGCGGTGCTCGCCATGTTCTTGATGAAGCTAGCATACAAACCAATGAGTGGGGGGCTGGGCATGGAGGACACTGGCTACATAGACACCAGGCCGGAGTATATGTTGAATAACTGAGGGGGAAGGGACTGATCTAATCCTTGGAGGCCTTCCTTGTTAAGGAATCCACTTCCTTCACGAGTTTCTCCACTCTTTTCTGGGCGGTAGCTAGATCCTTTCCGGTGCACCAACCCTGCTATGCATATATGCATAGCACCGGCTGCATACCAGGAGTCGCTCGCCCATTCTCCAAGTTCGTCCTCCAGCCTCCTCTTCCACTCCCACAGCTCGCCATGGTTGCTTAGACGCTTGCCCTCCCTCCAGTAAGCATAGGCTTTCACCGCCAAGGCAGCGGCGCCCCAGAGCTTCTCCGCTGCCTGCCTAATGTTACTCTTACCAGCTCTTCTCTGGACTCTCCAAGCAAGTCCTCGACGGCCCCCACACACTCTTGGGCCCTATCCTTAGGGTCGAGGCCCTGGCTAAGAACCTCGACAAGGTACTCCCCAACGCTGAAGCCGAGCTTCTCTGCCTCGTCCCTGATACCTCGAGTAAAATATAGGCACAGCAGCTAAAAAGAGTGGCTACAGCGACTGGCTGGAACATGGACGCGGCCAACACTGTGAGAACTTGGCTTGCTAAGTAGCCCATGGAGCTAGTGCGAAGGCGAGGCGCGAGAGAACCTAATTATATAGTGCATGCACATGAAGATAAGGCGTTTGACTCCCACACACTCTTCATGAATTAATAATATAAGGAAATAGGCGTTTGACTTCCGGTCTCCCAGGATCGATATATGCACAGGTCCCAGGCAGGGTAAGTGTAGGTAGGCACGGGAGAAAGGCAGACAAAGTAATAATCAGGGCAACCGTGACGTCCAATACAGGCTGGCTGCCTCTTAGGAAACGCGTTTATGGCATATTCTTGCTTTTTACTTTATCCGTGGATAGTAAAATTATGGTCCTAACAATACTAGGAGCATACACCTAAAGAAGCTACTAAAAGTTATTAGTGTGGAGGTGGCTGAGGCGAGGAAATATATTGTAGTGGATAGTATCCGGTGGAGCGCCGGGCTGGAAGATAGGAGAAGCCCTCGTGGCCGCCGCCCTGTACTCGCTGAGCCCAGCCAGAGTATAGAGTACTCCGGGACGTGGAAGAGCTTGTAAACAGAGAGACGGCTAAGAGGATAGTGCTCGGCGAGGCGTATGCCCGGAGGGGTGGGCAAACCTGCTGGAAAGCCTAAAGACACTACCACAATGGAAATATATATGGCGCGCCCAAGGACTAGCAGAGAAGGGTTCAAGAGGTAAACACATGGCAGAACCAGCAGACCTAGAGAGCTAGGAAGCCGTGAGAGCCAAACGCAAGTATCTAGGCCCTTCATTACCAACGAGTAACATCAATGGCGTTAGTGCGTGTATAGTTAACTTCCATAGAGTCTTTCCCTGTCTCGCCAGTCACGCTAGCATAGTATGCCACTCCACATGGTGGAGACCTCTGAGGTTCAAATACCGGGTGGCTCCAGCACAAAATAGTCCCCAAGACGCTGCAACTGGGGGAGCCAGGATTCTTTGCTAGCGCACGTTTCTCACAGTACGCTGCTAACTATTGCTAGTGTCACGAGGCTTGGCACTAGAGTGGGTACCCATCCCCGCAAGAGTATGGCTCCTGGCAGTGGTGCTATAACGGCCATGGCGCTGAATACTGATGCCAGAGGCCTGGCCGCTGGTAGAGGGGAGCCCGCGAGTACCTGGTATACGGTTGCCGCGGAGAGGGCTGCGAGCACTATCTTGACTGCATACGCGCCTATGAGAACTGCTAGCGGGGTCACGGTGAGAAGTACAAGAGCCTGGCCGCGCGCCTGTCTTCTGACAAACACGGATTCCTCGACAACCCTGTAGAGTCGCGAGAGAGCATCGCCGACCCCTATGCGTCCAGCGATTCGGGCAGCCTCTATAACGGCTCTAGCGACCTTACCGCTAACCCTTGAAGCCGCGTCTAACGCTTTCTCGAAAGACTTGCCGAACCTAGCTTCCTCAGCGGCATATCTTAGACTTCTCAGTACAAGGGCTTCAGACCTGGAGGCCCTAAGCCACACGATCTCCGAGACTATGGCTGCGGCGCCAATGATCACTAGTGCCTCCTTGGTACTACCTGTGCCTGCCAGAAGGGCTGAGGCTAGCGTAGAGGCTATTATGAAGGCTGGGACGAGCTTGTTGGGCCTATAGTCGCCCAGCTGGGGCCTGGTCGCCAGCAGGAACGCTGAGCCTAGTAGTGGCACTAGTAGGGCAAGCCCTGCCAGTACTAATGCCTCGCCACCGACCAGGAGAGATAGGGGGGCCATCGTGGCCATGGCTACTATGCTAGCCGTGGTCAGCTCGACAACTCCCCTGGCGAGATCCATGTGGGACCTCCAGGCTGCCCTAGCAGCATTTATGGCGTGGTTGAGGAGCGTCAGCGTTATTTGGCTTCTAGGAGCCCCGAGCTGGTGGGCTACCACGTAATCTATCAAGACCTCTCTAAGCTTCTTCGAGGGGGTCGTTTCTGCCAGCCTCTTCAAGACGGATAAAGGGTCTGAGTCCAGCTTTGAGAGCACCCTGAGCCTCCTAGCCTCGTGCCTGAACCACTTGAAGAGACCTTCGGGTACTTCGGAGAGTAGGTCTATTATGTGGCGCGGGGTGTGAGAGTATGGGAGTAGATATGAGAGAAGGGCTGGGAGCTCTCCCTCGATACCGCTTGACAGAGCGCTCTTCCACAGGCCCAAAAACGCTAGAGGGGCTAGTATCATGGAGAGGGAGACAAACAACATTATTTTGAGGGGCAGGGGGTCCACGAAATATATGGGAGCCGCTATTACAAGCGATACTAGCCCTATAGTGATCATGGAGTCGAGCGCCAGCTTGAGCCCCCTATATATGGTCGGCTGGACCCTCTCAACATCAATAACAGCGTTCTCCACCAGAGTGGCCGGCACAGTTATGGCAGTGATCAGAGCGTCCTGTATCCTCCTAGGATCAAACGCTGCCCTGGCAGTCAAGGCCTCGGAACCCCGTACCTCGAGAGGTAGAACCCCCTCACAGCCTCGTAGACCTTCTCGGGCTCGGCCCCAGCCAGTTTTTCTAGAACTTCAGCCCTCTCCCCCAACTCCCGGGCCAGGTCGTGGTGTGGCACGCCAAGCCTCTCCCAGGCCTCCCTGAGCTTAACGCTAGCGTCGACAACCTCGCCCGGTTCTTTGGGTGCGAACGAGTCTAAGTGGGGATCCCACTTGAAAACCTCTAGAAGGTCGTCGCCCACCACCTCCGTTATGGATACTATCCTCCTCTTAGCCTTCCCCCCGTAAACGGGTATACGCCTTACGTGTGCAAACGCCGTCACCAGCTTGAGGAAGAGTGGCGGCAGGTTTATGGGGTCCAGACTGAGCCTCAGTATAGCTCCTTCGGGGCTGTCTGCGTGGAACGTTGTCATTGACCCGTGGCCGCTGGCTGCAGCCTGAGCCAAGAGCCTGGTCTCCCTACCCCTGACCTCTCCAACTATCACGTACTCGGCCCTTCTCCTGAGGGCGAACCTGATTAGGTCCTCAAGGCTTATCTCCTCGATCTCCTCTCCGGGAGGCTTCGGCCTTGTGACGAGCGAATCCCAGTACTCGTTGAGAAGCGAGAGCTCGGGAGTGTCTTCTATCGTTATGACCCTGTTATAGGGGGGTATGAGGCCTGCGAGCGACTGAAGCACGGAGGTCTTGCCGGCCCCCATGTTTCCTATGATCACTAGGAACGCCTGGGACTCAACTAGGATCCATAGGTAGGCCCCCATTAGGGGGCTTAGGACCCTGGACGCTATGAGATCCCCGATCGTCAGCGGCTTCTCCGGGTACTTCCTAACCACGAAGGAGCTCCCAAACCTCGAAACCTCCTTGGACATGGTAACTGAGATCCTGTACCCGTCGAGCGTGAGGCCTTCCGCATACGGCGATGCGATGCTTAGCATCCTTCCAGCCTTCCTGGCTAGCTGCATTGCGAGCCCGTCTATTTCCTCCTCGGTCATCCTCACGTTTGACTCGATCCACCTCGATGGGACCAGCTTGTGCATCACAGCTATCTTCCTGGAGGGACCGCTAAGCGCTATCTCCTCTATGTGGGGATCCCTCATTAGGGGGTATATGGGCCCGTAGCCGCTTTTAGCCTTCATGGCATAGTACTTCTCGACCTCATTCCTGGGCTCCTCCAGCCCAGCCATGATCTCCCTTAACCTCCTAGCCTGATCCTCATCCTCAGGGCCGGGCTCTTCCACGACAAGTACCGGAGAACCAGTATCTGGGAGGACTATCGAGTACCTCACAGGAGGTATCTTGTACGCTGCCAGGATCTGCCCCTCAACCCTCACATACCTCTCTTCGCGCCTAAAGTCGTGGGACCTCTTCTTCTGGACCTTAACCCTAAGCAATACCCGTCACCACGGCATGTCGGGGCGAGGCTATTATGAGAAGAAACTGGTTAGATTAGGGAACTAGGCTTGAGCCCCCATGGAGGCTATGATAGCTTGACGGGCTCGGACTCTAGAGTTTCCCCGTCAACCTGGTATACTATGGATACCGCGACCGTGCTGGCCGTCGACTCGTCCAGGACTATGGTGAGCGATGCAACACCTCCCGGCTCTATCCTCTGGGGTGCCTGCAGATTGATGGTTGAGACGCTGCCATTATCTCTGAAAGCCTTCACTCCGGTAATAGTTATTGGCTGGGAGAAGGCATTGGTAACCTTCACATAAACCATCCTGGCGGTCTCGTTAAGGAAGACATTGTTAACGCTAACAACAACGCTCTCCCCAAGCTGCCTCAGCTGGGCCACACTCTCCTGGAAATAGTTGTATATCAGGACCCCGCCCACTATAGTGGCGCTTATCAGAACCACCGTGGCTATTAGCGGCGAGAGTCCCCTCCTCCAGGTCCTCCCAGACACACACCTCCCCATAGCAAGCCACCTGTGTAGGATCCTAGGCGCCTGAAGGAGTTTGGGTTTTCAATCTAGAAAAGCTTAAGAAGGGGCCACGCCAGGCCGGTTACCACGCTGTGCCTACCGTGAGTGATAGCCCTAACCTGCGCTTAAAAACCCGGCCGGCCATGGGATCCTCCAAGGTACACCGCTATGAATGAAAGAGACCCGGGGAAGGGACAAGGCCTGGTAAATCCCGTGACCGATGTTAGGGTAGAACCAGGTATGAGCGTTTGCAGACTCCTAGAAGCTTACAGGAATATACACGGGTTTACCGCCGCGAGTCTCTGGGAGGCGGTTGAGATACTAAGAGAGGGCCTTGCAAACTCGAAGCTCAGAGTACTCTCGTTCACGGCCAACCTTGTGGCCACGGGCCTGAGAGGCATAATAGCCCAACTGGTAGGCTCCGGGCTCTTCGACATAGTAGTAACTACTGCTGGAACCATAGATCACGACATAGCCAGGTCGCTTGGAGCCAGGTACCTAAGAGGAAGCTTCGACCTAGACGACAACCAGCTTGCAGAAAGAGGGCTACACAGGCTAGGAAACATAATCATACCGTCAGACGACTACGGCCCCCTAATAGAAGAGTTCACCCTCGAACTAGCCGAGGAATGCTCCAAGAAAAAGAGCAAGTGGGCCATTTACGAGCTACTAAGAGAGGCCGGGTCCAGAATAAAGGATGAGAACAGCATACTGAGAAGCGCCTACATTAGAAGAGTCGAGGTCTTCGTCCCGGGCTGGCCGGATGGAGCCTTTGGGACAGCCCTATTCACGGCTAGGGAGAAAGGGGCGAGACTAGAGCCTGACTATATGCTAGACATGAAAAGACTTGCAGAACGCTTCTTCACAACGCCAGGCAAAAGCGCCGCACTAATAATCGGGGGAGGCATAAGCAAGCACCACACAATATGGTGGGCCCAGTACCGGGGAGGCCTAGACTACGTGGTCTACATCACCACAGCACAGGAATACGATGGAAGCCTATCAGGGGCCAGGCCCAGAGAAGCGGTCACCTGGGGTAAGATAAGCCGGGCAGCCACAAAAACCATTGTCTACAGCGATGCAAGCATAGTACTGCCCATAATAGCCCAAGGCGTCCTATACTGCAGGAAACAGTCTCTCTAAAGTCCTAGAAACAACCACTAGCTAATCCAACAAAACTCTGAAAGCTAAAAGGGAGGCCAAAAACCTTGAAACTCTCCGTGCGGAGGCTAGGAGGATATGAGGGTCACAGTTCTTCTAACACCATTTATCTGCCTAATCCCGGTAACTATACCGTCGAGAGCCCTCATGTGGGGAACCTCTACCTTAACTACTAGGTCATGTTCTCCGTAGGTCACCCTGGCCTCGGAAATGCTAGGCCCGTACTTTTCCAAGATCTCGTTGAGAACCTCGTACTCCCTGCCTATATCGACGTCTATTAGAATGAAAGCTACTATAGGCTGAACCCCCACCTGCATGCACCACCCAAAACCATAAGCATAGGCAAATTAAAGAATCTTAGCCCGGCGCCACGCCTCTTTACCATAGCTGAGACTCCCTAGGCCCCATAGACACATGGGCTAGACACCATTTTAGGCAATTTAGGAGCCCCCTAACATTTCCCGCCAAGACCAGCAAAAGGCGATCCTAGAGCTAGGAGTGATAGACTATCTAAAAACTGAAATATGTCAGCCCGCACATGTGTGGCAAAAACATGTTGCCCAGGGCCCACCAATAAAATTAATCAGAGAATTCTAGTGCTTTGTTTGTAGTTAATGTAAAACCCTGATCACCCAGCATGGGATCTAGCTGTACTCTGTTAGTGCTTCATGCTCTGGGTATTGGAAACCTAAGTATGGCCAGTATCTCTCCCATCCTCTTTATCTTGTCACCCGGGGGCGAATCTTCCGGGACCATTATGACTTTTGCCCTGGTCTTATAAGCTAGCTCTATCAGCTGGCCGAGATCTTCTACCTGTTCCGAGTAGAAGAGCGAGTCTGTTAGTGCTAGCGCGTCCACAGCCCCTATTTCAAGGGCCCTTTTTACTTCTTCCAGGCCTTGAGCAGTCTTCCCGGGATTTTTGGCTATTAGGGCTAGGAATTTTTCAAGGAAACCTTCGGCTTCTAGTATGTAGTAGCCTTTCAGCTCCCTCATTATGTTAGGCCTCCTTATAGCCTCCTCCAGTCCTGCCCTGCCACCCATGGCTACGTTATCGGTGTAAACCCTTATTCCTGGCTTCAGTTCCCGTATCCTTGCAGCCACCTCGTTCTTCAAGTTGCCAGGACCCACGACTATTACGGCTACCGCATCGTTCCTAGAACTGTGCTCAACTACGTGCCTTGATACCTCTTCTATGAGCTTCCTAGTGGCTTCTTCCCGGGAAGGATCAGTTTTACCCGGCAGCTTGGCGTAATCTTCCGCTAAAACCCTGAACCCTACGGGGGAAAGTAAGGCGATAGCATATTCATCATAGTCGATGGCTACAAGAATCGCGCGGCCACGCGGCCCCGATTCGCTAAGCCTCTTTACAATGCTGGGGCTCCAGCCAGAATCTCTCTCCACTACTATGTTCTGGCCTACACTAACAGTCATTGCATGGTGCTTGCCTCTTAAACCGTACTCCTCCGGGCCCTCGACTATAATGCCAAATATTCGTAAACGGCCCGTAAAGGGCTGGAATTCGACGTCTTTAATCCTGAGTTTAACCCTTACCTGGCGCCTCTCGCTCCTTCTACCCCCAATGCTTATTGAACGCATAGTAATGCCCTCTACGATGTCTCCTGGCCTAAGTACGCTCCTGAGAAGCCAAAGATCCTCTTCAAAGTCGATTCTCACGAAAAGCCTTTCCCTGTCTGCCCTGACCCTCATTATAGGCTTACCCTGTGAGACGAACCTAGGCTTCTCCAGGTTCCATTATAAAGGCGGCGGAGCCTAGAGGCCTAGCTCCTGGGGGAGGCCTGTTTGAAGCCTCCACGTAGACCTTATGCATTCTTGAAAGATCGGCAGCCGCCACCGCTAAGTTCTCTGGCACGTAGACCTTGTAGCCTCTAAGCTCCTCGGAAAGCCTCAGGCCCAGGCTTTTCTTGTAGTTCCATATTTCATGGTTGAGCTCCATTATGCTCTTGGCAAGGCTCACGAGCTCCTCTCTCTCCTTGCCACGAGTCAGAGGCTCTGGGTACCTTTGTACATGGACGCTCTCGCCATAAAGGCGCCTGAAGATGGCGTCAGTGACGAAGGGCATGATAGGTGAAAGAGCCACCAATACCCTTTTGAAGACAGTGTGCAATGCTTGCCAGGCACTCTCTTGGGCCGAGCTGGGTACACCGCCGTCTCTATTATACGCTCTCTCCTTGACTAGTTCCACGTAATGCGAAGCGAATACATCCCACGCAAGCTCGTATAACAGGTGAGCAGGCTCGTAGACGTCGAGAGCCGAGTAAGCCCTGTCAGCCTTCTCTAAGTAGTCATCAGCCACGGCTATAAATGCCCGATCCACTGGTTCAAAGCCCTCAAGAGACTCAGCGTCTTTCTTCCAGGGGAACGATGATAGGAGCCGGGCTAAGTTCCATAGTTTGGTTACAAAGTTCCTCCCAGTCTTGACTTTATTCTCGTCATACCTATAGTCGTAGCCCAGCTTCGAGGCTACAGCTGACCAGAACCTAAAGGCGTCTGCCCCATACGCCTCCACCACGGGTTCAGGGTCTATTATGTTGCCTAGAGACTTGTGCATAGGCCTACCCTTGGGATCCAGCCCCATGCCTGTGATCCTGACCATCTTGAAAGCGGGCTTGCCAGTTAGCTGATAAACTCGCAAAAGCGAGTAATAGAGCCAAGTCCTTATTATGTCCTGGCCTTGGGGTCTTATGGTGAACCTGAAAGCCCTGTTAAAGAAGTCATTATCAACGCTCCATCTAGACACGTAGAGTACTGAAATACTGGAATCGAACCATGTATCGAAGACCCTCTTTTCTCCTATCAGGTGAGAGGCTGGTGCGCCACACTTGGGGCACCTGTCCCAGGGCGGCGGCTCCTCCCATGGCCTATAATATCTTCCTGGTTCAGGGACCAGTTTTTCGCCGCACCTGCTACAAGTCCACATAGGTATTTCAGTACCGTAAAACCTGTCCCTTGATATTGGCCAATCCATCGTTATCGAGTCTATCCATTCATAGAGCTTGCTCCTATGCATCTCTGGGTAGAACTCTATCTTTGACGCTACCTCTTTTACCTTATCCCTAAACTCTAACTGTTTCAGGAATAGCTCTCTCCTGTGTATGATCTGTAGGGGGGTCTTACAGCGCCAGCAGACCGGAGTAGAGTGGATTATCTTCTCCCTCTTCACAAGGTAGCCCGCTTTCTCGAGTATCTCAGCTATCTTAACGCGCGCCTCCTCGACCTTGAGGCCCCTGATAGGCCCAGAACTCTCCAGCATCTTGCCATCTTCACCCACCACAACTCTGGGCTTCAAGCCTAACTCGCTGAAGAGCCTCACATCGTTTTCGTCTCCATAGCTACAAATCATCATTAATCCCGTGCCAAAGCCAGGGTCTACAGAGGGATGCTCTAGTATAGGTAACTCGTGCCCATAAATCGGTGCTACAGCCTTTCCGCCTTTCAGCTCTTTATACCTCTCGTCTTCAGGGTTGAACGCCAGCGCTGCACAGCCAGCTAACAGCTCAGGCCTTGTTGTTGCCACGACCACGTATCCCTCCCTGTCTTTTAACTCGAACCTGACATAGTAGAGGGTTCCCTCGCTTTCATGCCTCTCAATTTCAGCCTCGGCAAGAGTGGTTCTACAGCGGGGACACCACCTTACAGGTCTCTCGCCCTCATATATTAGACCCCTCTTGTAGAGCTCGATGAAGGATCTCTGGGTCAGTACTCTATAATCCTTGCTGTCAGTGCCTTTGGTCCAGTAGTCAAAAGAGCACCCTATCCTCTTCCAAATAGAGACTATCTCCCTCTCAGCCTCGTCGAGGAACCTCCTACACAGGTCCAAGAACTTCCTCCTACCCTCAACAGTCCTAGCCATCTCGTGGGCGTTAACCTTGTAAGTCTTCTCCACCTGAACCTCTACAGGAAGCCCGTTCCTGTCCGCATAGAAAGGGACGATAACCACATAGCCCTTTAGCCTCAGATACCTAGCAACCATGTCAATTTGTGCATAATGGGCAGTACCAGCCACGTGCCACCTACCACTAGCATAGGGGGGAGGAGTATCTATCACTACTATATCCTTGCCTTCAGGCACGTCACTCGGTGGCTTGTAGATCCCCTCCTTCTCCCAAACCTCTATAAGCTCCCTTTCCCACTCTATGTTCCACCGCTTCTCCTCAATAATAGGCTTCAACGAGCCCAATCCAGGCGCACCCTAATCGGAAAATATGCGCCCAGACACGATATTAATGTAACTACTCAACTTATGAACAGTCCTGGGTCTCCCCCCGCATGATGCCTCCTTAGCTAATACTTAGACCACCGCCATGGGCTTAGCAGAAACGCATGGGAGAATGGTAGCCGGGCGGGGATTCGAACCCCGGTCACGGGGGTTCCCCCAGGCCCCCCAGCGAGGGAGCCTGTCCAAAGCCCCGCATCCTTGGCCGCTAGACGACCCGGCTATCCCATTTATTTGCATTAAAACAAGTACGGGGCTTATAAGCATAAGGTGGTTAAAGCTTTATAGTCACCTTTAAGCCTTGTAGGTTCTCCGGGATGAAGAACCCAGGCGTCTCTGATATTTGATGATTTCAGCCTTGACTGACCTGCAACCATGGCTCCGGCCACTTATAGTTCGCGGGCCAGCACATGCATTACACGTATACCAGTTCTATACCCTTAGCTTCAAGAATCTGGGACAAAAGCTTTCTATGAGCAGATTTGAGGCTCTTTTTCTCTACTATGGCCCTAGCTGTGCTACGCGGGTACGTTTTTTCTATAGCCTCTATAATCACCTTCTCCGAAACCCCCTCGTTGAAGACGTGTTTCGACAATATGTGGCCTATGCAATACTCTCTTCTAAGCACCAGGGATGTAAATTTGTAGGGATAATGGCTTCCACCGAAAGCGGTGGCCTCTAAGCATTCTACATTAGTGCTTCCACGTTCAACGTGTAGTAGCAGAGTTTGAGCCAGTACTCTGTGGGCTCTTTTATCACTCCATTCCGAGGGCGTGCTACCGATCTCTATGAAAACCACAGGTTTCCGGACACTCGTGGGGCCGTGGTGAGTCGCTTCTAGCGACACCTCGTATTCTCCAAGAATACCAATAGCTTCTGCTTCCCTCTTATACTCTACCAGGAGGGATGATGCTAGGCGGGGAAACGATGTTCCCAGTTTTTCTGGCTCCCCTCCTAGTGTCCTCAATGTAGGGTTTCCCACGTGGTGAACCGTCAACTCCTTCCTGCCAGAAGACGCTCTATGGCGCGAGACAACTATTACAGCCTCGGCTTCCGGGTCGGGTGTTTCGTCTAGGAACTCTAATCTTACAGAGTCCTCGCTGAAACCTGCTATTCTTACCCCCTCATGGGTAACCCAGCACTCTACAGCACTGGCGCATTCTATCTTATCAGCTTTAACGAGGCCCAAAAACTCTTTAATAGCGCCTATAGCTGCTTGATCCTTCACACTATAAGCTATAGCTATTCTAGGCCCCCTCACAGCCCGGCCCCACCTTGCCAACCAACGCCATTATCAACAATATTGTTTTAACGTCCCTTATGGAGCCCTCCCTAACCATTTCCAAAGCCTCGGCCAGCTTCACCCTTTCAACACCAAGTATTAGCTCGTATTCCTCGGGCGACCCTTCAGCTGGGTAAGGATCCCAGGCTATGTAGAGATGCATCATCTCCGTAGAATAGCCGGGACTAAGGTATCCTTTAGCTACAAGTTCTAACCTAGACGGCTTGAGATTAGCCTCCTCGGCCAGCTCCCTAATAGCTGCTTCCTCAGGGTTCTCGCCTTCTGAGATCGTGCCTGCAGGCGCCTCTAACAGGTACTCTCTAATAGCTGGCCTGTACTGTTTAACCAGTGCTACTTGGCAAGACCTACTGTAAAAAGGGATCACGGCCACGCTGTCTGGGAAAAATACCCTATCGACAACAGCCTCTCTACCATCAGGATACCTCTCGCGCCTGCTCTCAAATAGCACGCGCCTACCTTTACACCTTATCCCTCCAGGCGTCTCCAATTCTTTTACACCATCCCAGACTACTCATAACTTCTGAGCATACTATACTTTTTAATGGTGTTTTGGTCTTGTTCTCAATTACTATTAATTAATTCCTAGGACGCCCTAGAATAAACGATGACTATGACTGGCTTACCTATACCTCGGTAAATGTTAGATGTCAGGATCCCCCTTTAGCACTGTTCAGTATTATTTGGCGCGCTTTTACGCCTATGGACGGTATAAGGGTTATAGTGCTCCATATAGGCTCTCTAGAGGCTTCCTTGGCTATCTCGTCTCTCTTTTTAGATAGCCTGAAGTACTCTCCTATAGCAGCTGACACCATGTTCTCGTCTACACCTAATGCCAGGGAGTATAATGTAAACACTATTAGGTCCCACAAGCCTTTTCTAGGCTCAAACTTAGCTACTTGCTCTGCATCTATCAGGGCCACGCGCCCGTCTTCAAGAATTATAAAGTTGCCGGGATTTGGATCGCCTACTACAATGTTTTTGCTGTGAAGCATTGCCAAGGCCTCGCCAGCTAACCTCCAGTGGTTTCTATGACCAGCGCTAGCTACAGGCTCTCCCTCCACGTACTCCCTGATCATCTTCGACGAGTAATAGGTACCACAAACACCATAAATCCGGGGGGTCGGGATCAGCTTTCTAAGGGCTCTCAAATTCCTGTACTCCGCAGCCATTCTGGCTCTAGGCGACACTCTATACTTGTACATTAAAGCTGACGCCAAAGTTGCCGGGATCCACTTTATCTGCATCCGAGTATACTCCTTTACAATGAATCTTTCTCCGCCGCTCTCGCAAATGAGGCTTGAGCTTAGGGGTGTAGCATATCTACACTCGACATCCTTGCCGCTATTATACATCGCCCCAAACACTATGGATACGATCGCGTTAGAGTCGCAGCTAAGGCTTACCCTGCCCTCGGGAAGCATCAGCAACCCTCCAGGATCGCTCAATAGGGGTGAAGCATCACAGCTCGTGAAACTCTTGGGCACATTAAGGCTAGCACGAGCAGTCACCCCTACAAGGCCCGCTATATCACTTAGGATCCTCCGGATCTGTCCCACCAGGTCCCTATTAATTACAAGGCCTCCCTCGCGCGCTATAAGGCCTCTAGGTTCTAGTACCCTAGAGTACTGGCTCCTCATCTCAGCCATTAGCTCCTTGCTTGATAAAACCCTGTTAAAAATGCAGGGATACAGCTTCCTGTTGAGCGACATGCGCGCAACCGCCGGGTACTCTGGAGGAACTACGAATAGCTTAGATATAGAGCCGAAACGCATCAATAAATCCTGGATCTGCTCAAGCGTCACCCTAAACCTGTAGTACTCGATAATCTCACTTACACTTACCCCATGCTCCTCTAAAGTTATTGGAGGTAGAAGAAGGGATGCCAGAACCTCGCCTAGCATGGAAGCCTTGGAATCGAGTTCTAGCAGCCTATAACCAACTATTAGAGTGTCTCCGTTAAAGTAAGGCCGCTGTGCACCCCGCGTTACTACCATCTTGTAGCCTGGCCCGGAAATTATTGCTTCTCCTTCTGCCATCTACTCCACACCACATTGTCCTTGTCATCCCTTATCTCGACAACCCTATGGAAGGGTATAGTAGTGTCGCCATCGTCTAGGTGCATAGCCCAAGAGTCTATAGCCGCTATTCTCCCGATACTTGTCTGCCTGAGATAGCCAGATCCCTCGCTACTCCTATCGACATATACTATTTTATAGGATCTAGCCCCCTTATACAGGAGCCATCTAACTAGATCCCTTATCCTACTCCTCTTCCTAGCCAAAGATCCTCATGCCCCAAACGCGTCTAAACCCCTTTAATATTAACTGCCAGCTAGTCTTAATTATGCTATTTTATTACACTAAGTAGGAGAAGGCTAAAGTCTCTGGTGGGGGCCTATGCCAGAGGAAACCTGCATTTTCTGTAAGATAGTGAAAGGCACAGAAGAGAGCTATAAGCTGTATAGAGATGACGACGTGCTCGTGATCCTGGACAAATACCCTGTTTCTAGGGGCCATCTACTAGTACTAACGAGCAGGCACTTCGAAGGGGTCCAGGATGTAGAGCCGAAGCTGTTAGCAAAGGCATGGCTGGTAGCTTCGGCGCTGGCAGCTATCTATAGAAAGGAGCTAGGAGCGGGAGGCGTAAATGTGGTGACGAACTCTGGGAGACCCGCAGGCCAGGTGATATTTCACTTCCATATACACGTCATACCTAGATGGAATAGCATTGAAACCAGTTTCTGGGGATCGAGAGGCGTTATAACCGAGAAAGAAGCGCAGAGTGTTATATCGATGCTAGAGCCCTACATCAACAACTATGTGACAGGGTATCTGAGACGGGGTTTATCTTAAAAGAATTGGTGCACCCCAACCTAATATCCTAAATTTTTATATAAGTGACTAATAGAATTTATGAGGATAGGGAAGAGCTTAAAACCCACACCAGATTCCCGTTAATTTGGATGGCGGAGGGCTGTAACGTGAAGTTTATAAGGTGTAAGGAAGAACCTGCACCTACAGGAAAAAGCGTCGGCATAGTGGGAGCAGGACCAGCAGGTCTAGCGGCTGCCGGGTTCCTCCGATGCGCTGGGCACCACGTAGTCGTTTACGACATGATGCCTGAAGCCGGCGGGATGATGTTCTTTGGAATCCCTGAGGATAGGATAAAGAAGGATAACATAAGGAGAAGCGTTAGAGAACTCATGGATTTCGGCGTTAGGTTCGTATTTAACATTGTTATAGGTAAGGACATACCCTTAGAGGCTCTAATAGCTACTCATGACGCCGTGCTTATAGCTACCGGCACGTGGAAATCGTCTAGAATGAACATCCCCGGAGAGGATCTGCCTAGAGTTATACCAGCAGCCGAATGGCTGGTGGATGTCCACCTTGCCTACCATGGTTATAAGCCTTGGAGCGAGGTCGCACCGATAAGTGGGAATGTCCTAGTCATAGGCGGCGGCCTCACAGCCGCAGATGCTGTTACAGTCCCCCTCACATACCCCCAGTTCAGGGATAAGGTGAACATGATAGTTCTAAGCTATAGGAGGACAAGAAAACTGGCCCCAATGAGAGAAGCAGAAATGAACAGACTAGAAAAGCTGGGGGCCCAGATATGGGAACTGACTCAACCAGTAGAATTCAAGATGCAGGGAGAGAAAGTGATCGTGAAATTCGTGAGACTCTCACTAATAGAGGCAGGCGCTGGTAAAAGGCCAAAGCCTGTACCATTACCTGGAAGCGAATACGAGAAAGCCTTTGACTGGGTACTCAAAGCAGTAGGCGTAACCCCCACCCCACCCTTTGACAGTAACAAGTATGGAATAGAGCTCAACGATGACGGCACAATAAAGGTTGACGAAAACTTTATGACGACAAGGCCAGGCGTCTTTGCGGCTGGCGATGTAAAACACGGGCCTAGCCTGATAGGGCCAGCATTCAAAAGCGGGCTAGATGTTGCTAAAAAGATAAACGACTATCTATTCGGCCGTCTTAAACCAAAGACAGAAGAAGCACGAACCAGCAAGGAAATGCTACAACAAAGACTGTAAGCTTTAAAGATCCATTATTACCCGAATTTATAGAGTACTAGGACCGTTCACCTGAGCCATGCCTTCACGTATATTGTGGCGTTTCGCGTCGGGCAGTGTTGTGTTCACCGCATCTCTGGTCGGGACTGCTTATAGTAGCTAGGGCCCCCTTCGGGGACTCCGAGGCCGCCAAGCTAGATTCGTGGTTGGAGTAACCCTTATAAGCCTACATCAGCACGCCTCACAGCACTAAGAGGCACAGAAAGACACGTTTTGACAGAGAAAGCCATAATTCAATGAAATCGGCCCCCACGCCACGACTTAAGTAGGAGTGAGGCCTGAGGGCCCTAATGCGCTGAGTGCTCCTGTCGTAGGTTAGAACGATGGCAAACTAGAGCTTTTAGGCTCGAATATGGAACGTCCTCACGGCACCTATGGAACCGAAGAATCCTAGGTATTAGACTGCTATTACTCATTACTCACGCTTAAATTCTAGGGCCCTAAGTAGATCTCTAGCCTAGGAGTTTAAGATTGAATGGGGCAGAGGTTCTAAAGGCGTTTATGCGGAATGTTGCTCAACCAGTTTTTGTGGTGACTTCTAAGTCTCAGAGAGGCTATGCAGCTTTTACAGCGTCAAGCGTTACTAGTATTTCTCTCGAGCCCCCATTGATGATGGTTTCCGTTGCTAAAGGCACGAAAAGCCATGACCCACTAGTAGCTTCAGAAACCTTTCTGATCTTTCTATTAGACTACACCATGAAGGATATAGCAGAAGTCATGGCAGAGCCCATAGATCCTCTGGAGAAGCTCAGAAAAGTAGGATTCACTGAAAGCGAGTACGGGCCCCTCTTGAATAGAAGAGCTGGCTACCTGGCTCTTCGCAAGTATAGAGTATATGATGGCGGAGACCATAGCATAGTTCTAGGAGAGATAATTAGGGGCGAGCTTCCTGCAGAACCCGTGAAATGCCCCCTCATATACCACTCAAGAAAATATGCCTCACTGGCGGAATGCTACTAGCCAGGAGCGCTAGGCCGCTGTTTTGGTAATGTTAGAAATTTATTTGTGTACAGAAAACTTATATGTAGTAAATGGTGTACCAGTAGTGGAACAGGAGAGGGGTCAGAGGGAGGCCCTAGATTATATGTACAAGTATTTGGAAAAGCCATGGCTCAAGTTCTATGATGAAGACGTGCCGCCAGAGGTAGAGATACCAGAGAAACCGCTATATTGGATATTAGAAGAGGCAGCACGCCTGCAACCTAACAAAACCGCTCTGTTTTTCCTAGGTACACGCATAACTTACAAAGAGCTCTACTCGCAAGCAAAAACATTCGCAGGATTCCTCAAGTCTATAGGTGTAGGTAAGAGCGACATCGTCGGCCTTTTACTGCCTAACACGCCCCAGTTCGTCATAGCTTATTATGGCTCGCTCTTGGCAGGTGCTACAGTGTCTCCCATGAATGTCCTATACACGCCTAGTGAGATAAGGTTCCAGTTGAAAGACAATAGCGCTAAAGTATTAGTGGCACTAGACCTCTTCAAGGAGAAGGTTGAGGCAGCCCTGCCCGACACCGTGGAGAAAGTTGTCTGGACGGGAATCCAGGACTATTTACCTTCTATCAAAGCCTTCCTATTCTCGCTAAAGTTTAAGCCGCCCAAAGTGAAAGAAGACGAGAGAAACACTACCTTCAAGAAGGCCCTAAAGGCAGAACCCATAAAGGAGCCCGAAGAGGTTGAGCCGGGAGAGGATCTAGCCGCTCTAATGTATACTGGGGGCACAACGGGGCTCCCAAAGGGTGCCATGCTTACTCACTACAACCTGCTATCTAACGTTATTCAAATAGACGCCTGGTTCGAGAGGGGCGCCAAGGGTAGAGACGTTTATGTAGGAGCCCTTCCCTGGTTTCACATATATGGCATGAATGCAGTCCTTAATGCCGGGATCTTCAGGGCAGCCACCATACTAACATACCCAAGGTGGACCCTTGACACTGTATTACGTGATATACAAAAACATAAGGCTACAGTCTTCCACGGAGTGCCCACAATGTACGTGGCTATAATTAACCACCCAAAGATCGGGAAGTTTAATCTACGGAGCCTTGAGTATTGTATAAGCGGGGCAGCCCCGCTACCCGTCGCTGTAGCTAAGAAGTTTGAGGAATTAACAGGGGCTAAACTGAGGGAAGGATATGGCCTAACAGAGACTAGCCCAGTAACCCACGTCAATCCAATGAAAGGCAATGCAAGGCCAGGGAGTATAGGCATACCTGTACCAAGCACTATAGCCGCAATAGCAGACCCTGAGAAACCAGTATTTCTGAAACCTGGCGAGGTTGGCGAGATTGTAGTGTCAGGCCCGCAGGTCATGAAGGGCTACTATAACAGGCCCGAAGAGAACAGCAAAGCATTCTTTGAGGCTGGTGGGCTGAGATGGTTTAGGACAGGGGATATGGGATACATGGATGAAGACGGATTCTTCTACGTAGTCGACAGGAAGAAGGACTTAATCAAGTATAAGGGGTACAGCGTGTATCCAAGAGAAATCGAAGAAGTGCTCTACAAGCATGAGTGCATTAAAGAAGCTGCAGTTATAGGTGTACCGCATGAAGAGTTCAACGAGGTTCCCAAAGCGTTTATAGTGCTCAAGCCCGAGTGTGAGGGCAAGATAGATGAAGAACAACTGCTCAACTACTTGAAAGAAAATCTGGCACCCTATAAGGTTCCAAAGAGCATAGAATTCAGGAAGGACTTGCCAAAATCTGCCGTCGGCAAGGTTCTTAGGAGACTACTTAGAGAAGAAGAACTAGAAAAACTTAAAAAACACAAATAATAAATAATTTAAATAAATATTAAGTTTTTATTATACAGGATTAAGCACCTCCCTTCTCCAGCCTCCCAGCCCAATCGTAGATATAAACGACTTTAACAGCCACATAGACGTGTGAGAGTAGAGCAACCAGCAACAAACCCACAAGCGGGTAACCCGTAACACAAGAAATGAATATAATGAAAAGCCTTACATCACGTGAGGCTAGCGAATCCAGTGGTCCTATGGTTGCAGGATGCCTAGCAAAAGCCTCTTCGCCCTTGAGGTGAAGATACGTCACCGCCAGGTCGCCGGAAACAGCTAGTACTATTACAGCGAATAATGCCTCAAGAGGCATACCCGGAACGAGATTTTCAGACGTCGATAAGTAGAGTGAAACACCCATGTAGATGGCTATGTCAGAGTATCTGTCAAGCATTGTGTCGAGAAACCCTCCACGCTTAGACGAAAGACCTCTAAGCCTAGCTATTTCCCCATCGACACCATCTATTATAGAGGATAATTGTACTAGAATGCCCCCAATAACGAGCCTCCCCATCGCTAAAAGCGCTCCAGACACTATGGCCAAGATAAAGGAGATGAAACTCACCTGATTTGGCGTCAGGCCTATGTTTCTGTCTACTATGAACCTACTAATCTTGGTGGAGACACGCCTGTTCAACAGCCTAGATATAGGCCCGTCATGAGGCTTTCCTAGCGCTTTACCCCCTTCTCCTCCCAATCCCTCCACACCGCGTCAATGACTATCCTAGCCCTGCCATTAAGTAGTTCCAAGTAATCCTCATAGGTATCCACGTCGATCCAAGGGGCCCCCTTAACATCTACTATAGTCGAAGGCCAACGCCTAGAGATGCATGTTAAAAGACTCGAGAAAGACAGTATATAGCTTGAGCATTCACCGTAGAAGGGTAGTTTAGGCAACTTATGAACACCGACATCGATGAAGGAAAAATTGCCCAGATTTTTAGAGAAAACATAGCCTGAACCACTAGAGCTTAAGCCTATCTTAGTGGCTTCGCTGACATCTACAAATGCTGGCGAAGAATCACCGCCAAACGCTAGCACACTAGGATCCTCTATCAAAGCCTTAGGTATAGTAGAAGGGTAAATGTGATCTGTCACAGAAACAAGCACGGGAAGCCCAGAACCCATGATCTCTTCTAGCCCTAGAAGAGCTGAGTGCCCATTATCCCTCCACAACTCGTTATTAAAAACATAAATGAGGAACCCGGTGTAGTAGGGGCACCTATTGACTGACTCCCTTATGACGTGAGCATTATCCCTATTAACTACTATGACCTGCTCTCTAACTCCTGCTAAAGACAGAGAGACTATGGGGTAACATATCAGCGGAACGCCTCTAACCGCGGCAACCTGCTTCGGGGCGCTTACATACGCCTGGAACCTAGAGCTTGCCCCTGAAGCCAAAAGTATTGACTCCACCGACAAAGGAGGCCAGCACCTCCACAACGACATGTTCAAAGATTTGAGTACCCTGAGCCTTATGGCTTAATATTGGGACACGTCTTTTGTAAAAAATAAACTAATCGCGTTGACTGGAATACCAGCCCTTGCCCAGGAATATTCTATTAAGACGCTGGAGTGCCTTAAATCTTTGCCGGCCACCTCTTCTGCTAGAACTACTTTACCTGCTCTGTAGCAGGGCCCTGAGCTATGACCTAGGCAACTTTAAACTCTTACCCTACGAATACACTATATAGAATTACCGAGATCCCTAACGATCTCTGCTTTTGTGGGCCCATTATCGAGTACTATCCTTAAAAAGAATCCCTGCAAAATCAAAAGGATCAATGGGAGGCTTAGGCCTTGATACGTGCGTGCAGGCTACCTAGAAAATATATACTAGTCGTGGCTGAAAAGCCAAAAGCGGCTCAAAAGATAGCGACAGCCATTGGAAACCCCATTAAATGTTCCATGCGGAGAATACCCTACTGGGTATTGAGCATAGGAAACACCAATGTTGTAGTTGCTTCAACCGCAGGCCACATGTATGGACCCTATTCCAGTAACGGGGGCTTACCCGTTTTCGACTACGAATGGAGACCCTTATGGGAGTTTGATAAAAGCTCCAAACACTTGAAGCTCTTTTTCGAGGTACTAAAGACTCTCTCGCGCGGGGCCTACCTGTTCGTCAATGCCTGCGACTACGACATCGAAGGAAGCCTCATAGGCTATATGGTCATAGCCAACCTAGGCGGCGCTAGCAGGATGAAGAGGATGAAGTTCTCTAGTCTGAGCCCCCTGGAACTGAGATCAGCTTTTAGGAACCTCCAAGAACCAGACCTGGAAATGGTCGAGGCTGGCAGGGCCAGGCACGAGCTAGACTGGCTCTGGGGCATAAACATCTCGCGAGCACTAATGAAGGCTTTTCAATCAGCCACTGGTAGGAGGAGAATACTAAGCGCAGGGAGAGTTCAGAGCCCAACACTAATAGAGGCTGTAAACAGGTGGTCTAGGATCAACAAACACGTCCCACTGCCAAGATTCTCTCTAACTGTAAGTCTCGCTAAAGACTCTAAAGAGTTCACCGCTACACCGCTAAGCTGGAGCCCTTCGACAAGGAAAGAAGCCTATAGAATAGCCGAGCAGCTTAAGAAAAACGGCTATCTGATAGTTCACGACTATTGGGAGAGCATAGAAAAGATCAGGCCGCCACCAGCCTTTAATTTAGGCGACTTGCAAGCCGAGGCCTCAAAGCTTTTCGGCTTTTCGCCGATGAAGACCCAGAAAATAGCCGAGGACCTCTACCTCGACGCCCTAATAAGCTACCCACGAACTAATAGCCAGCAACTACCAAGCACTGTAAACTATTACTCTATAATAAAACAGCTAGAACGTGGCCCTTTAGGGGTCCTGGCTTCTAGGCTACTGAAAACTAGGGGCCACAGCCTGGCGCCAATACAAGGGAAAAAGACAGACCCCGCACATCCAGCCATTTACCCGACAGGAGAAACACCCCGAGGCTTGGACAAGGATCACATGGCAGTGTACGAGTTAATAGTGAGAAGATTCTTGGCAGCTTTCGCCGAACCCTTGGTGGTTAAGAGGGTCACAGTTACACTGTTGGATGATAGTGGAAGAAAGTATAGATCTCAGGGGAATATTGTTGTGCGTAAGGGGTGGCTGGCCTTTTACAATTATTACAGGATCGATGAGGCCATGCTGCCAGACCTGAAGAAAGGTGAGAAGGTAAAAGTAGCCAAAGTAAGTATTGGAACTACTTGGGAAGCCCCAAATCTTAGAGTGTCCAAGATAGAACTCCTCAAGTGGATGGAGTCTGTAAGAATAGGAACTGAAGCAACGAGAGCACGTATAATAGAAATATTGTTCAAGAGAGGCTACTTGGAGCCTAGAGGGCCAACATCTGAAGTCACAGAGCTAGGATATACCGTTGCCAAGATCCTTCAAGAACTATTCCCGCAGCTATCAACTCCTGGACTGACCAGGGAGTTCGAGGAAAAACTAGACCTCATAAGGGCAGGGAAGCTCGAGAGATCACGCGTAGTCGAAGAGGCCAAGAGCGTTATAAAGACTCTTCTCAACGATTATTGGGAGAGGCTTTCTATGGTAGGATCGAGGCTAGCCAAGGCTCTCAACGCCAGGAGCCCTGAATCACCCTGTATGGTCTGTGGGAGGGAAACCATCGAAGGAGAAAACCTTTGCGAGATCCACACAGAAGCTCTCAGAGAGCTCGGGGAGAAGCTGCCTGTGATTGCAGAGAAACTAGGTGTTTCGAGAAGAGAAGCTCTTGAGAGGATCTCAAAGCTTAAACACACAGGAGCCTGGGTCAAAGAGCTGATTGCTTTTGCATCGAAGAATTCTCAAATGCTAAGAGCCCTTATAGATCAGGGTTAAAGCTCCCAGGTACGGGATCTTGACAGGGTTACCTTTAACCCCCAGCACGACGCCTACAACCTTGTCCTCGGGGATCCCATATCCGACCCCACCCTCGACACGGACTGGCTTCCTACATATTCCGGGGTACCCAGTGTCTGGATAGGGGTTATTATCACCCTTGGTGACATAGCATTTGACCCCTTTATAGGTATAGACAGCTACGACCCTGTGTATAATGTACTTGCCAGTTCTGTCCTGGTAGACTATTATATCGCCAACCTCTATGTCGCCTCTTTTACTCATGAAGACCAGGTCACCAGTATGTAGTAAGGGTTCCATGCTTCTGCCATTTACGACAGCGAAGCCACCTATTGCTATAGTATAGCCATAGAGCACTACAATCACTACTATAAATGACACTAGAAGAGCCATGAGCGCCCTTCCAATGAGTAGCCTCTTAGCCGAAATCTCCGCGGCAACCATCAACCCATACCCTATGTCACATATCCATAAAAACCCTCACCATATTTAAATGTATTATAAATAACCATTATTTCGCGAAGCCCTGCCACCATTAGGAGAGCCGCTTTAAATACCCACTGGAATCCTTAATCCCACGGAGAACCCCCATGCACGATATAATAACTGGAATAGACGCCAGGTTAGCCGAGCTTGAGCTCAGATTGGCCTATTCCACGATTCTAGGGGTTAACGTCACCAGCTCCCACCCAACATTAGTAGCTATGATTAGGAAGGAAGAGGAGTTCTTCAAAGCCTTTTTCACTTCACAAGAAGAGCTAATATCTAACCCAAACATATCGGCGTTTAGAAGACTCTATTGGAAGATTGGCCTGGATCCTACTAAAGTGAGGCCTAGTCATGAGGCTTTGGCAAGGCGCGTCCTTCGGGGTAGGAGAATACCCTTGATAAATAATGTCGTCGATATAGGGAACATGTTGAGCCTCTCAAGGCTAGTGCCTATAGGTCTCTATGACCTCGACAAGATAGCGAAACCTCTCTCAATAGTGCCAAGCAGCGGCCACGAGACATTCAAGCCTATTGGAAGTGAGAGATTTAGAATAGACCCTGGGATCCCACTACTAGTCGACAATAGCGGGTTGGTGGTACACATATATGGCCATAGAGATTCCGAACACACCAAAATAACAGAAACCACTAGTAAAGTCCTAGCCGTCGTGTATGGGGTTAAGCCTATAGACCCTGGTTACTTGGCTTCCGTGCTCGAAGAGCTACTTAGCCACATTAAAATATTCGTGGGAGCCGAAGTTGAAACTGGGCCTGTAAAAATAGTAGGTGCTTAGCTCATGGATTATAGCTATGAAGACCTAAGGGCTATAGCTTATAAGGTGTCATCCGAGGCCGCGGCCCTCCTCAGGGACAATATATGCGACCCTCGCATGGCTGAGAGGATAAGGGGAGAGACTACCAGGGCTGACAAATTGTCTGAGGACTATATCGTGGAAGCCCTCGTAAGAGAAGGATTAAACGTTACCATAGTCTCTGAAGAAATGGGTGTTAAAGGGAAAGGGGATCTCGTGGCCCTTGTAGACCCCCTGGATGGCAGCATTAACTACATAAACTGCATACCATGGGCGTCAGTATCGATAGCCTTTGGCCTGGGCCCAAAAAGAGACGGTAAAGGCGTCATAGTAGCAGGTTCAGTAGCCCCGGTATTCAACGATCCTCCCCTCTCATTTACTCTAGGCAAGGGATGCTATAAGGGAGGCATCAAGGTCGAGGCAAGCGATAAGGAGGAAAGCGAAATAATAGCCGTATATATAGATAACAAGGATGTAGCCCAGCTCCTCTCTAAAGCGTCTTTCCTCCAAGAATACAAGCTTAGAAGCCTCGGAAGCGCCTCGCTAGAGCTATCCTACGTGGGTCTAGGCCTCATAAGTGCTTTCCTAGACTTGAGAGCTAGGCTGAGAAACATAGATATAGCAGCAGCTTACGGCATAGTCAGAGAATGCGGCGGTAAAGTGGTGGATGGCCTTGGAAGAGAGTTGAGTATACCCGTAATGCCTATAAAAAAACTAGGCAAGGTAATAGCGGCGCGGAGTATAGAGCTACTTGAAAAGATCCTTGAAGCAACCTCTTAGAAAACTCTGACCCTTAAGCAAGAAACGTTATTAAACCCCGTGTTTAAAGCACTAAAGTAGTAGAAGAAACTGATGATGAAACTAACAGAGCCGTAAGCCAGGTAGTGAAAACGCATGATCTTGGCCGGCGCAACTGAGATCCTAAACGTATATATGGTCTAGGTTCTCTATCCAATAAGCTTGACCTGGTTAAACGTGTCAAACAAAGACGGTGCACTTGCATTAAAGCGAGACGGGGTGATGCCAACATGACCCCACACGAAAAAGTAGTCGTCATAAGCGACTGGGACGCTGATGGCGTGGTTTCGGCGGCTATGATAGTGTATTCTCAAGAAGTAATAGGTAAGTTTCCTCTCAATGGTAGATACAGGGTCAAACTACTTCCCGCATCGCCACGGACAATACTCGAATCAGTATCTGGCCTGGGCTGCCACGAAGCCGTGGTTCTCCTAGATATACCATATACAAGTGACGTCGAGAAAGCCTTGGACTACCTGAAAAGCGTGTGTGAAGAATCCACAAAGATCTACTACTTTGATCACCACCTCTCCACCATAGAAAACACTGCCAGGATTGAGGAGAAATTTGACGTCTACATAGTAGTTGGCAAGTCTCCTACCTCTATTCTGGTCAAAAACTTCCTTGAGAGACTCCACATAAGGTTTCCTGTAAGGCTAGTAGAGTTCGCAAAGGCCATAGGGATTCTTGAGAAGAGTGCGAGGACTGAAGCTAATAAGCAGATAGTAAGCATAGCAGCGTCAATTTCAAAGCTCTTTAACAGGGATAAAAGCAGAGACCTGTGGATCTCGTACGTTAGGTGGCTTTCCAGCCCCTTGCCTTTCGAAAAACCGCCCATGTATAGCATAACTGGTGACCCTCTAAAAGCAGGTATGGAGGCCTCCAGAGAACTCGATGCAGAGGCGAAGAACCTAGCCATGGAACTAATATTCAAGGCAAAGAACCTGGGCTACGTAAAATTCGTGGATGCCAGGAGCAAGAGAGGAAAAGGAAGCATAATGGGCGTAGTCTCTGCACTCTACAAAATGGTCAAATTCCCTATAGCCGTACTTGTAAGTAAAAACACGGGAGAGACATTGCTAGTGATAAGGTCGCCCGATAAAAGAGCAAAAAGGTTGGCTGAAAAGCTAGCAAATGAGGGGTTATTAGAAGACGTTGGAGGCCATGAAACCCTTACAGTATCAAAAGTTAAGGATGGAATAGATATTAAAGACCTCGAGGAGGCTCTAAGAAAAGCTTCACTAGAAACATCGAGGAGCCGCTACACTGCGTGAATTAACGGCCATGATACAAGTTACTCTGCCCTGCTTTCCCTGTTAGGAGGGCCTGTCGCCACGCCTTCCTCACCTTTTTCAATAGCTTTCATGCCTTCCACGTCTTCTTTATCCTGTTTGCAGAGCACGCCTGGCTGTGCAACTAAGGCGTTCCTCAGCTCGTACACTAGTATCAGCTGTATGAGGTCTATATTTATCGAATATCTCCCTCCTTCACGCTCCAATACTACAAAGGGGAGCACAAGGGGGTTTGTATAGTATATGGCGATAGAAACTACATGAGAAACGAGAGCAGCTATTAAAAACGCCCACCTAGCCAGCGGGTATATGACGGAGGCGATTGCATATCCTAGAATTAGTAGCACTATAGTTATACTAGAAACTCGTGGACTGCCAGTCATAGAGAAAGGAAGCGTCAGCATAACAAGGACTGCTATGGATGCTGCTACATGGGGCTTGGCCATAGTTTCTACTACGCAGCGAAGCCTGCCGGCCATTTTCTGGAACCATGTTTAATTATTGCGTTGCTTTAGATCCTTTTAATGTACATGTAGTCTTGGCTTGGCAATACTTTAGCCTAGCCAGGCTCCCTAATGTAGAAATTTATAAGTGCCAGGGTAGCTAGCAGGGCTTCCTCGCTCCTAACACTGATAGTTCCTTGAAAAGGTACTGTGTTTACTTCATAGTCTAGGACACTACGCGGGGCATAGTCTAGAATATCATGATAAGGACTACCTATAATGAGGACTAGTCCTTTTCGAGAGAGAGCCCTACTAATAGCTTTTTTGAAGGTCTCGTGGGAGCACTCACCCTCCTTCGTAGCACCTATTATCACGTAGCCTCTACCCTTCAGCTTTTTCAAATAAGCCCCGATATTATTAACCACGGTAATATCAAACCCTGTATAAATGCTTCCCCAGCTGGCCTGTTCTAGTAATACTTCTTCCCCCTTAACGCCCCTGAGGGAAACAGTTACCACATCCCCTGGCTTATACCCTCTATTCTCTATTACCCCATACCCCAGCTCTCCCAGAAAAACCCTACAAATATGCTCGGTGCACGCTTCTACGTACCCGTCAATAACGACTCCTTTAACAGGTCTAAGCGGTAGTTCGTGGTTCGGCAATCTTAGTGGCTGCATTAAACCAGCGTATTTTAGGGTTCTAGTCAGAGGGTGTAGCTTTCTCTTCAAGTGTGGAGGTGTCAGCGAGTACTCGAGTAGCTTGCGCAGGACTCTGAGATCTCTTCCTTTATCCTCCAAGCCTGGATATAAAATCGCCCTTGTTACTCTAAAAATCGAAAGTATACGCGCTAGGAAGCTAGCCTTTATAGTCTTGAGCTCTAGCGTCTGATCCGTGTAGAGGATCGATGAGGGCAGTGCTACCAGTAAGCTCTTCTGTCTAGCCCTTGATGGCCAGGTGTAGCATTTCACTTCCTCCTTTTACCCCGTTCGCTCCTAGCCTTAGACTGCTCCTCTTCGCCCCTGCCCTTCTCCATGAACAGCGTTGTCCTCTGCCTACCCCCCACTATACCTCACCTGGTTGAAACGGACTCTATGTTCAGGCACTTAAATCCTTGGTATCTCTAGATAAACCGTCTAAGCCTTCTGTGCTTCAAGCACGTTAAATATGACCTGGGCTAGGTGCTCTGGCTTCGTGTACCATTTATCGTATGTATACTTTTTCCCTTTGAACGACAGCTCCACAGTGTCGCCAGCGTCTCTGATAGTCATGTATACCTGCGTTCCTTTGACCAAGCTGAAACTGGACCTACCGCGGGGCAGGATTTTCAGCCCATGCTTGGACAGTTCAGGCCTGATTATGTCCTTTACCTGGTCTATGTATGCCGACACGATACATCCCCTCGAAGACGTTTCAATTTTTCAGGCCTTTTATTTATTATGGCACTAGAGTGCCCGCTAAGCTTGTCGAGGGTAGACACGCGTAAAATCTGGTAGCACAACCTGAAAGAAGGGCCAGTAGGGGACTGGAAAGGAATCCTGTATACACTATAAATATACATAAATTGGGGAACCGGGAAGGCCTTTACAAGGTGATTCCTTGTGGCTATCATGGACAGGGTTGTTGTAGTGGTTGGAGCAGGCACTATGGGCCATGGCATTGCAGAGCTAGCTGCTATTAGCGGGTATAAGGTATACCTGGCAGATATAAACAGGGAGATCCTAAATAGCGCGTTGTCACGTATAAAGTGGAGCCTGGAAAAACTCAAAGAGAAGGGAAGGCTTAGAGAGGGTGTGGAAACGATACTGTCGAGAATAGAGCCCGTGGTTAGCATAGAAGGGGAAGAGTTTAGCAAAGACCTGGAGGAAGCGCTTAGAGAGGCCGACGTAATGATAGAAGCCGTGCCGGAGATACTTGAGTTAAAGCAGAAACTATTTGAGTTCGCAGACAGGGTTTCAAAGAGCACTGCGATCCTGGCTACCAATACTAGCAGTCTTCCCATAACCGAGATAGCTTCAGCTGCCAAGAAGCCTGAGAGAATAGTCGGGATGCATTTCTTTAATCCGCCAGTACTAATGCCGCTGGTAGAAATAATCAAGGGCGAAAGAACATCCGACGAGACCGTCAAGGCTGCAGCGGATTTCGCCAGGAGCTTAGGCAAACAGGTGGTATTTGTGGAAAAGGACGTGCCAGGATTCATAGTTAACAGGATCTTAGGAAGGTTCCTAAACACTGGCTGTCTTCTCGTAGAAAAGGGCATAGCAGGGATAGAGGAGGTAGACTCTACGGCCGTTTACGAACTAGGACTACCCATGGGTATCTTCGAGCTGTCTGACTACAGCGGGATCGACGTCTTTTACCTAGTTTTTAAGGCCATGAGTGGCAGGGGTTTCAAGGTTAGACCATGCAGGCTATTCGAGGAAAAGTATAATGCTAAGGAGCTGGGCGTCAAAACTGGGAAAGGATTCTATTCTTATCCAGGCCCAGGCAAATACACGAAGCCAGCTATAAGTAAGGATAAACTGGGTAAGGTGAGCCCCACGTGGCTTATAGCCCCAGCTGTTAATGAGGCAGCCTGGCTCGTTAGAAACGGTGTAGCAACCATAGAGGACGTGGATAAGGCTGTAAAGCTGGGCCTCAACTGGCCCAAAGGAGTACTAGAGCTAGCCGACGATTACGGCATAGACTCCATAGTAAAGGCTTTGGAGGAGCTAAAGGCCAGGCTGGGGGACGAATCTCTAGAGCCTGACATACTGCTCAGAGAGAAACTGAATAAAGGAGAACTAGGGAGAAAGACTGGTAAAGGCTTCTACAACTATGAAGGTATAGAGGAGAAAAGGCTTGAAACTATCCTGTTGAAAATAGAGAAGCCAATAGCATGGATCACCCTAAACAGGCCAAACAAGCTTAACTCCATAACACCAAAAATGCTAGAAGAGCTATCACAAGTATTAGAAGAACTGGAAAACGATGAACGGGTAAGAGCTATAATAGTCAAAGGAGCGGGAAGAGCGTTCT
This sequence comes from Desulfurococcales archaeon, assembly GCA_015521705.1. Classification (GTDB taxonomy): domain Archaea; phylum Thermoproteota; class Thermoprotei_A; order Sulfolobales; family Acidilobaceae; genus S141-84. The sequence continues at coordinate 15,960 of WANR01000016.1, read as the reverse complement.
CGGCAGGAGCCGACGTAACATCCTTCACGGCTGCTAATCCAATAGAAATACTAAAATTCTCAAGAAGATTCCAAGAGCTAACGCTCAAAATGCAGAGGCTCACAAAACCCGTCATAGTCGCGATACACGGCTATGCTCTGGGAGGAGGCTTAGAGCTTGCCATGTCAGGCGATATAAGAATAGCCTCTGAAACCGCAATGCTAGGCCAGCCAGAAATAAACCTGGGATTCATACCAGGCGCTGGAGGGACACAAAGACTCCCTAGGATAGTGGGCCCAGCCAGAGCTAAGGAGCTTATAATGACTGGCGACATGATACCGGCAAGAGAGGCGGAAAAGATGGGCCTAGTCAACAGGGTAGTCCCAGATGATAGGCTCGAGGAAGAAACCAGAAGTACGGCACTCAAGCTGGCAGAGAAACCTCCAATAGCTTTAGCGTATGCCAAATACGCCATAGACTATGGAATAGAGACGACACTCGACAACGGGCTTCTTCTCGAATCAGCCCTATTCTCGCTCCTCTTCACCACAGAAGACGTTATAGAAGGCGTGTCGGCGTTCGTGGAAAAAAGAAAGCCAGTCTTTAAAGGAAAGTGAAAGCTAGCTATGGAGGCTCAGAGACTACCGGGACAGAGTAATAGAACTATTTTTAAACATTAATAAAAGCATGGTAGACTATCTTTTAAGCCCTCCCCTGCCAAGTAACTCGTGCGCCCGTGCTAGGTGGCCTGCAGCTATTGCTGCCAAAAGGTTTAGTTCACCAGCCAAGACTGTTGATGCAACTATTTCTGCAAACTTTAGAGCGTTGGATCCCGGAGGATCTCCTCCACCGTCTACACCGAGTAGTTTGAGGGCTTCTCTCTGGGTGGGGAGTCTGGTTCCTCCCCCCACTGTACCTATTTCCAGGCTAGGTAACGTGACAGATATGTAAAGGGAATTACCCCTTAGCTCGGTCCAGGTGAAACCCATACTGCTCTCGACGACTTGAGCAGCATCCTGGCCTGTAGCCAGGAATATTGCAGCTATAATATTAGCGTAGTGAGCGTTAAAGCTAGCACTACCGCTTACAGCGCTTCCTAACAGGTTCTTGGCAGTATTGATGTAGTGTATGTCCTCAATATTGGCCTTGAGAACGCTTCTAGCTATGTCTCTAGATATCGTGGCTTCCGCTACTACGTACTTTCCTCTGCCAAGCAGCCTGTTTATTATGGCAGGCTTTTTGTCAGTACATACGTTACCGCTTAACGCTATACATCTGGCGTCGCCCTCGTAGGCTCCTTCAATGTACTTACATATCCTGTCGCTTGCTATGGTAGCCATGTTCATGCCCATAGCGTCTCCCGTAAAGTATACTAGCCTAACCCATACCAAGTTGCCCACGATAAATGTCTGCACTTCTCTAAGCCTTCCATGCCTGGTTGTTTGACTAACTACCCTAGATAGATCGTCGAGCCTGGACTTTATCCAGCTAGAGAACCTGACCGCCTCGTCAACACTAGGCGTCCAAACTAGCGGCGCCCTGGTCATACCGTCATAGATTACCTTAGGCTTAGCACCACCGCTTAGAGTTACTGCCTTAACCCCCCTATTCACACTAGCCACTAGTGCCCCTTCGGTAGTGGCCAGGGGGACGAAGAACTCCCCTCTTGCATAATCTCCATTGACTTTTAGGGGACCTGCGACACCTATAGGTATTTGAACCGCACCTATGGGATTTTCAATGTTTCTACCAACTAGCTCTTCAAAATCCAATATAGTACTGGCTATTGATGAAAGCATGGATCCCGTCTCTTCTTCTAGAAACCTCCTCCGGGCCAGTGCTGCTAGATTCGGCGAGCCTAGTAGGGACTCTAGCCTTGAAAGGGAAATCTCGCCTCTACGGAGCTTATCTAACACCTCTTCTAGTTCTTGACCGCTTTTACTAGCACCCTTACTCATGACTAGTCGCCGTCTACCAATAAAGGCCTGAATTTGAGGGCATAAACTATGACGCCACTCTCCCCTTCTTCACGCACCTTCCTGAGGACGGCTTCTACTTTCATGTCCTCGCTAACCTCCGACGGATCTATATCAGTTATCTCGGCTATTACTCTAGCCACTCCTAGATCCACCAGGGCCAGGACTATCGGAGTCTCAAATCTTGCGGCATCTGTGGTCGAGTACACTATGGAGTAACTAACTATTTTTCCTTCGCGCGGGAGAACGAATTCCTTTACACTACGGGCCCCACAGTAAGGACAGCCGTAGGTTAGTGGATAAAATGCTCTGCCGCACGAATCGCACCTACCACCAACAAGTCTCTGCTTGCTTTCCTTAAACCTCCAGACTATAGGGGCACTCATAGTAGAGCACCTCATACACTCTTAAACAAGCCCACATAAGAGCTCGACCCAAAACCGTTGACGGAGACTAAGAGTCCCAGCCTGGCGTCTTGAGCCTTAACTCCAGGGAACGATCCGTCGAGCTGCATAACTATCTCGGCAGCTTTATAGACGTCGGTAGCTCCTATAGGGTGCCCTCTTGATTTTAGGCCGCCGCTGGGGTTGACGAGAGGCCCGTCGCCTCCTACAGTAAACCTGCCCTCGGCCACACTTTCTGGAGCTTTGCCTCTATCAGCCAGACCAAGGGTTTCCAGTATTAAGAGCCCAGTGATAGTGAACGAGTCATGTATCTCCATGACATCAACGTTGCCAAGATCCCTCGGAGAGATCCCCAGCCTCGACATTGATGCCGCTAAAGAATCTATCTTTAGCGGATCGTCGGAGAGAGCTGGAGAGGGGAATCCTGTGGATGACTCGATCCTAACAAGCTCAGCCGCTGGATCTCCAGCCCTAGGTCCTTCAGAAGAAGACATGACTATAGCTGCAGCCCCATCGCCCAACGGGTAGGCATCCATTAGTGTAACTGGCTCGGCCAACGGTGCCGATGAGTGCACCTTCGAAGGATCAACTCTAAACCTGAGCATGGCATACGGATTAGAGCTTCCATGACTATGCATCATAGAGGGCCAATAACTCAGTATCTCCCTACTGACCCCATAGGCCTTCATATATAGCCTCATAAGGATGCCAGCTATGCCCGCGTGCCCAATATTGTAGAATGCGTCAGAGTATGTATCATAGAGTAACTGTAAGTGCCTATAGGTTTCCTGGCTGGGGTAGTCTGTCAGCTTATCTATGCCAACGACAAGAACCGTAGACGCGTGGCCAGAGTCTATGAGAGACTTGGCTACCTGCAGCGCTGCTGCCCCGCTTGACTCGCCTGCCTCAACTGCAAAACTCCTAGCTCCCCTTAGCCCTAGAAAGGAAGCGAGATAGCCAGCTATGTCTAATTGGGGCTCTTGTAGGTAGGAGAGGCTACTGGCGACGACGATGAAATCGACATTTTCGATCCCTGAGTGTTCAAGGGCCTTTTCTGTAGCCTCGGCGGCTAATTCTCTAACACCCTTATCATAGTGCCTTTCGACCCTTGTTAGGCCGTAACCTAGGATCTTGGCCATTACCTGTTCACCGCCTATTTGGGCATGAGCCTTATCTTTTCCCTGTACCTAGCATATAGAGAGTAATCAATCCTAACCTGCCTGGAAAGGTAATCGCTGAATGTAGGGGCTAGTCCTCTTCTGGACTCAATGTTATCTGTTACTATGAGGCTAAAAGCGTCGCTACCGGCCCCACTACCAAAGGGGGCCACCAGGATTCTCTGGCCAGGCTTTGCCTCGTCGAGTATCTTGGCTAGACCTATGAGAGCGCTAGCGTTATAAGTGTTACCTATTATAGGGGTCACCAGGCCTGGCTTTAGTTGCTCCATAGTGAATCCCAGTATCTTACCCACCTTAACCGGGAATTTACCGTTTGGCTGGTGGAATACTGCATAGTCAAAGTCTGAAGGTCTTAGACCAAGCTGGTCCAGGAGGCCCCTGACAGAGTTTATTATGTGGTGGAAATAAGCAGGCTCACCAGTAAACCCTTCCCCATGTCTCGGATAGGGCATGCCCTCTCTTCTCCAAAAGTCAGGCGTGTCTGTAACATACGTGAATGATCCCTCGAAAAAGGCTGCAGAACCCGAAGCTGGACCCACTACAAAGGCTGCAGCTCCGCTAGACGCCGTGAATTCTAGAACATCGCCAGGCATGGCTTGAGCTGTATCACTACCGATTACAAGGGAGTAATTCATCATGCCAGAGCTTACAAGGCCTATAGATATTCTCAGTGCCTCACTGGCCGCTCTACAAGCGAATTCAAGGTCGCTTGCCATGGTTATTGGGGCTATTCCTAGCGCATCAGCAATTATGGTAGCGCTAGGCTTTACAGCGTAGGGCTTGGATTCTGTGCCGAAAAATACTGCTCCAATAGATTTAGGCTCTATACGCGCCCTCCTTATAGCATTGAGGGCTGCCTCGTAACCCATAGTGGTGGAGTCCTCGTCAGGCCCTGCTATGGCTTTAGATTCCACACCCAACCCTGCATACTGCTGCTTTGCCCATCCCCAGACCCTAGCTATATCATCTAGTGGTAGAAGGTAGCGGGGCACATAGACGCCCCACCCATGTATCCCAGTCCCTTTCTCAGCCTTAAATCCGACCGACAAATTATGCACCAGTCAGACAAAGATGCTCGATCAATATAAAAACTTTTAGACTAGAGTCTATAGGATATTTAGGCTATAGCCTAACTCATATTGTGCAACACCGCACAAATACCTGGTCCCAACAAATACTTCCGCCCCGCCAGGTCATACGTACGATAGCGTCCCCCATTTTTAAAGGCCCTCTTAATTTATGGGGGTACAAAAATGGCTGATCTGATAGATTTCATCCAAGACATAACCAATAGAGTCACAGTACTAGCATGGGCCCTTTTTCTGTTGACCTGGAGTATCGGGTGGACTTTAAGAGGGGCCCCTATACCTCTATCGAGGCTCAAAAGAGCTGGCAACAGTCTGGTAGAGGACTCTATATGGGCGGCCTTCTGGCTGGCCATAGGTAGCACGGTGTTCAGCTTTGTAACCTACATAATTGGGCTAATATCTGTCCCATGAGAGGGTGTTTTTAAGTGGATCCCGTAGATTTTCTCCTGGTAGCATACAAGCTATCACTGCTCTCGTTCTATATAGGGGTTCTAGTGTATACTCTGCCTGTACCTTTGCCAGGGCTAAAGAGGTGGGCGCCAACCTTGATAAGTGATTCAATAGTGGCCGCCGGGCTCTCCTTTCTCTTCTTTCACTTGTTCAGGCTGGGAGAGTACATCATGGGGCTCTTAGGTGGATCCTGGGACTTCCTCTTTAAATGGTACCACGACTCTCTAGCCACTGTGATTTCCATAAAAACGCTCCTAGTAGTGATCCAGGCAATCCCGGATCCCCTCGGCGTTATCGACGCTATCAGGAGCCTTGTATCTCCTGTAGATAAGGCTGTCACAGGGGCGCTTCTTTTCCTGGCGACTATTGGAGGATTGATAGAGCTTGTCAGAAACTATGCAGTAGTAATAGCAGCTATTGGAATAGCCCTTTACGCTGTACCTTTTAGGCTAGCCAGGGGAGGTGGTGCATGGCTCCTAGCCTTCTCCCTAGTATTCTCTATAGGGTTACCTCTGTTACCTGTCTTCCTTGTCTCAATTGCCGAGTCTCCAGGGTCTCCAGTAAATGTTCCAGAAGAGTTGAGGATGGGAATCGCTGTAGCCGAAGTTACTGTGGAAGACTCGCTAGGGAAGACAGTGAAGTCAGGATTCGTTAGGATCTATAATATACCAGAGGGAGATCTGATAGCCTTATATAAACTCGAAAGTGATGGAAGGCTCTATACCTCTTATGGCGACTTTAGGGTTACATTGCCAAGCAGAGTTGAGATAGCAGCAACGCTGGAAATCGCCGGCGTGACTTTCCCCCTAAACCCCTCTACAATAAACCTGGAAGACTACGAGTATTATAATGGCGCCTATCACGTCCGACTTACGGCTCCCCATGTTTTATATAGTGAAGAGGAGTACATGGTCCTTTACACAAATGGAGGCCCATTTAACGAGTCCCTTACAGGAAATAGAACCCTCTCAGGCATCTTGTACTTAGAGCCCGGCGAATACTTAGCTGTGTCTTTTCCGGTAGAATGCACAGTATCTCTAGAGTCCCCAGGACTACGGTATGCCACAAGGGTAATAGAATGGGGCGGCATCGAATTCAATAACACAATCGGCTATGCAGAAACTGCTGGATGGTACAATGTCTCTTTAAGAATCAATGAATGCGGCATGAGCGAGGATCCAAGCATAAACGTCATGGACTATTTTACTCCCTCTCTCGACATATCATTTATAGACTACAACATCCTAGCCTCCTTCATACTCTATTACTTCACGGTACCCCTGATGTACCTTTTCCTCCTATTCTCAGTAACAACCGGCGTGGCAAGATTCCTAGGAGGCAGGGACAGGATTCAAGTTAGAGTCGTGTAGGTGATATAATGGCCTGGTTCGACGTGATAGTAGGCGTGATGGCTCTGGTCTCTTTTCTAATGATAGTAAAAAACATGAGGACTAGGCCTACTATAAGTCTCCCCGTCAGGGTCAGCAACGATGAAGAGCTCAGAATATCCATTAACGGGAAAGACTATAAAGGAATAGCCTATAGATCCCTGGAACCGCCATCTCTAGACGGTAATGCCTCAGACAGAATAGCTAGAATAGCATCCTCCATGGGAGTCAATGTAACTTTCATTTCTAACATCTTTAGAGCAGACAAAAGTGCTCTGCTAAGATTTCTGGATGAAGAGATTAAAAGAACCGAGATGGCTTATAATGTCACAAAACACGTCAAGTATAGGGAAAAGCTGAGGAGCCTCCAAGAAATCTACAAAATAGCCTCGAAAACCCATACGCCTTACCAGGGAAGCCTACAATTCGTTGTTTGGGTTCCTGAAGAAGAAAGCGACGCTAAATCGCTAGCAGAAGCCTTTAAAAGCCTTCTCGAAGCCGAGATAGGGGGCAAATTCGAGAAGACCAAAGGAGGGCTTAAGGGGCTCTTAGAAGGGAGCCAGGAAACAATTATCACCAACAATTGGAAAATACCGCTACCTTCTAGGGCTCCGTGGGACGTGCCTGGAGCTATCGTGGGATATATATTTGACGAGCCTCAGGCTCTAGTTGTTCTAGAATGGCCCAGGGACTTTGCCACCCATATAGGAGTCTTTGGCCCCACTGGGCGCGGCAAAACGGTTCTCTTATCAGGAATAGCAGTACAGCTTGGATCGATGTCTGAAACCAGGCTGGATCCCTATATGGTTTTAGTAGTTGACCCTAAAGGAGACCTGGCAGGCCTATTAAAGCCTGTGGCCTCCAGAGTAGTTAACTACGAGGACGACGACTGTATCCCTCTGCCCAGAGTCGACGGCGTGGCGGAACTGTTGATCAAGTCGAGCACGCTATCTTCGGGGCTTAAGGGCAGGGTCAGTGTCTGTGAGGGAACACTAATCGATAGGGGCCTCATAGTCTACGATCTCTCGGCCGCGAGAAATGAGAATAGAAACATGGCAGGCTCGCTAATTCTCTCAAGCCTAGTCATTAGCGCCACAGAAGAGGATCTGCCTGGTAGGATAGTAGTTATTGCCGATGAAGCATGGCGCTTCGCCCGCGGAGACTCCTTCCACTTGAAGCTAGCATTAAGAGAGGGGAGAAGCAAGGGCCTTTACATGGTCTACGCTTCGCAGTCACCGAGCGATGTGCCGAGAGAGATTATTGACAATACTAAGACGATATTCATGTTCGGAGGCTATACTAGAGGGTTCACAGAGTCTCTATCAATAATAGGAGCATACGAACCAGAGGAACTACTGAGTCTTCCTGTTGGCCACGCGTTGCTAAAACTTGGAGATAGGCCGCCTGTAAAAGTTAGAGTAATAGATTTTGCCTCCATAATAAGGCAAGAGCCGAGATAGGCATTAACATATTTATTAGAAGTTTAATATAGAACATCTTTATATAGCCTCATAATAATAATTTTTATAATGGAGGGGAGGTGATAGATATGAGAAGTGTAGGACAGGAGACGTCTATGGGTAAGAACGACGTAGAGAGGATAAGAAACAAAGTCCTGAAAGAGTTCAACAGAATGAGATACGTGATCCTTGGAGAAGAAACAGGGATAAGTGTCACAACAGCTTTAGACGACGACGACATAGAAAAGCTAGTAAGAAAAGCGCTAGAAGAGGCTAAAAGGCCCCTCTCGTGGAGGGAGCTAAAGCTAGTATTCTCGGGAATAGTGGGAGAGGATAGGCTAAGAAAAATAATCAATCTCCTTAAAGCCAGAGACGAAATAGCAGAGCTGACACACACTAGGTATTCATTACCAGAATACGTAAACATAAATGAGCTCAGCAAGGTGAAAAACCCAGGAATAATAAACACGATTCTAGAAAAACACAAGAAAAAGACGCAATAGAGCCCGTTCCTTAGCATGACATACTAGCCAGAACCTTCTAGGCAAAACAAAAAGTTACACAAGTACACTAGCCCATGGTCATCCTAATACTCCAGACCTAAACTGGGGTTCTATAGGAAGCAAGGCTTGGAAAATATTTGGCAACGCTAGCCTGTAGCACTATTAGGGATAGAAGAAATGGTTAAAGCACAAGTGAAGATAAGAGACCGCCTAGCGTATGTAGAAACCGAGCTGGGCCAGAAAGCCGTGGTTCCCGTAGACACCCTATGTTCGTTACTAAAAAGTCTCAACCTAGAACCAGAAAATCCTGACATACTAAAGATCTGCGCTAAGAAACGCCCCTAACACTTTTTGAGACCCCGAAGAATGCCAGGCCACAGCACAAATCTAGCTTAAGCCCAAGAGCCGAGAGGGCATATTATTATGTGTTAAACTTTTTATAATGCCGGCGCGTAATGAAAGTGTGGGTGCTTAAATTGAGCGAGCTGGCTAAGTATGTTAGAGTGGTTATAGACCAAGAAACTTGTATAAGTTGCGGTGCATGCATAGAGGTTTGCCCCTTCGATGCTCTAGAATTCGATGATAACATGAAAGCCAGGCTAATCTGGGAGAAGTGCCAAGACGATTTTAGCTGTATAGCCAGTTGCCCTGTAGACTGCATCTACAAGACTGAAGAGGCTCCAGACGAGTATAAGGCCAAGGAGGGATGGTATAGGATAGAAAAGGAACTAACACCTGAAGAACAGAAAGCGTTCGAAGAGTGGAGAAACAAGTACAATGTAACAGCTGACCCTGTTTCATAGAATTATAAGAAAGGCTCATATTTAAAGACAAACCATAAATAGTTTTATCTAAGAAAGTTATGTGAAACCCTGGGAGTCTTGGTTTTCTCCTATTAACTCAAAGCTTAAGTATCGAGATAGGGAGAAGATCTAGTGGGTCTAGAAAATGCTATGAGCTGCAGAAAAAGATCTTGTGTAGCTTATTTCTTGACTTCTACTATGAATTCTCTGAATATTTCTCTAAACTCGTCTACACCAACCAATGGCCTGCCATCGTTGAAGGCTACTTCTTGCATTCCAGGGGGCTTTTCCCTATAAGAGGGATTCAGTTTGGCTATTCTCTCTTCGAAGGTCTCTACGTGGGGGTTAACATAGAACACGCCAACTGGTATTCTATCGCCCCACTCGAGGGATTTCTTGAGAGCGTTCGTTATTTTTTCTTCTGTCTCTTCCTTGGAGGGTTCTTTCACTATGGGATCCCATCCAGGCTCCTCCTCGAGCTTATAAAGTCTATCCTTGTAGTATTCAGCCGTGTAGACATCGTTATAGGTGACGCATGGCTGGAGAACATCTATCAGGGCTGCACCTTTATGGTTTATAGCTGCTTTGATTATCTCTTTTAAGTGGTCTACCCAGAGAGAGTAGCCGCGGGCCACAAAGGTATAACCAGCCGACAGGGCTAATGCTATAGGGTTAACAGCATCCTGTATATTCGGCCTAGGCAGGCTCTTAACCTGCTCCCACCGCCTGAGCGTGGGGCTCGCCTGCCCTTTCGTGAGGCCATACACTTGGTTATTGTGTATTATCACTGTTATATCGAGGTTTCGCCTGCCTAGAGCCACGAAATGGCCCGCGCCTATACCTAGAAGGTCGCCATCACCTCCATTAACAATGACGGTTAGCTCAGGGTTTGCAAGTTTTATACCCGTAGCGAAGGGTATTGCCCTACCGTGTAGAGTATGGACACCGTTAGCCACTATGAAATGAGGCGTCTTGCCGCTACACCCTATACCAGACACTATGACGGTTCTCGCGGGATCTAAGCCTAGCTCTGCAAAAGCCTTCTGCATAGCGGCTACTATGCCAAAATCCCCGCAGCCTGGACACCAGTCAGACCAAACATCTGTCCTATATTTCGCGATGCTACTTGCCATACGTGAGCACCTCCTTCAAACTTTCGCCCTTAACTATCCTCTCCAGGGCCCTAACGAGTTCTGGCAAGTATATAGGTCTGCCAGAGTATTTCAAGACAAACCTTTTAATCTTAAACCCCGTGTTCATGGCAACTACTTGCGCTGCCTGGGCCTGGATGTTGTGTTCAACACTAATGACCCTTGCCTCGTCGAAATTGCCTAGAATATCGGCCACGTACTTTGAAGGGAACGGTATGAAGTACCGCAAGTGTAGATAGCCCCCCTCTAAACCTTTGCTCCTCAGGAGTTCTAAAGCTTCTAATGCAACCCCCTTGACGAAGCCCCATCCTACTACAAGGAAATCGCCGTCCTTTGTACCATAAAGCTTTGCCCTCTCAGTTTCGGGTATCTCCTTATCCGCTATTTCAAGTTTTTTCATCCTCTTCTCATACATCTCGATCCTATTTACGGGATCCTCAGTTATGTGGCCCCACTCGTCGTGCTCGTCGCCTGTATACCATGTAACGGCGCCTGAGCCCAGTACCGGGCGTACACTTATGGGCTCTGACTTATCAAACCTCTTAACAGGCCCGCCGTTGCTAGTAGAAAATACCGTCTTGCCTCTCTCAATCCTTAGGCCGTCCCACCTGGGCATTGGCATAGACGCTATAGTGTTGGCGAGAAACTTGTCTAGGAGATGTATTACGGCTAACTGGTACTTCTCGGCTAGGTTATAAGCTTTTATAGCATCGTAAAAAGCCTCCACGTGGTCGCCGCTCGATAACACTATTCTCGGAAACTCTCCGTGGCTGGCGTGCATGGCAAATAACAGGTCGCTTTGGCTACCACGCGTAGGCTGGCCAGTACTCGGGCCTCCTCTCTGATAATACGTTATAACTACTGGGGTCTCATTCATCCCGGCCCATCCCAACCCCTCCACCATTAGACTAAAGCCGGGCCCACTAGTTGCAGTCGAGCTCCTGGCACCAGCCAGGGCTGCTCCTATAGCTGAAGTTATAGCTGCTATCTCGTCTTCTGTTTGCAGTACAACGAGTGACCCTATGCTTCCCTTACTTGTCTTGAGCGACTCCTTGGCCTCTAAGAGGACTGATTCATCCGAGGCAGGCGTTATTGGGTAGTAGGACTGATACCTGACGCCGCCGACGACCTTCCCCATAGCTACAACGTCATTGCCACTGGCAACTATTACCTCCTCGTGGCTATTTGTCGACTTTTCTAGTTTTAGTTGGTTTCCATACTCTTTTTCTATATCGGATACTAGCTTTCTTAATAGGAACATGTTCATTTCAACTAGCTTGGGCCTCTTGCTAAACCTTCTCCTGAGACCGTACTCCAGTGCCTCTTCTTCTAGGCCTGTAAGCCCTGCGACGATGCCTACTGGGATACTGCTCCTAAATCTTTGGGCCTGGGCAAGCCCTATCCCGTATTTGCTACGTAGTGTGTCCAAGACTAGTTTGAAAGAAACTGGTATAACGTTAACTCCCTTTTCGGATTCGATCTTCTTAACCACATCTTCGACTGTAGCTGTTCTACCAAGCGACTTAGATAGCCTCTCCTTTAGAGGGGGCTCCATGCTGGCTATTTGTGATAGCCTAGTTTTGCCAGTACCTGTATCATACACCAAGAACCCTTTTTCCATTACCTCATCATGGTGAGTAAAAACGGATTCTGCATCCATAGCTGCTATTAGATGCACAGGATACACTAGGCTATAAGGCATTCTATTGGAAGAGATGCGCATGTTGATGTAACTATGCCTGCCTACTATGTTTGAGAAGTATTCTCTGCTAGCGAAGATCCCGTATCCTTTTCTGGCAAATGCTGTCGCTAGGACTACTGCGCTAGTCTCAATGCCGAGCCCCTGGGCACCACCTATTAGTATGAGGGCCTCCTTCAAAGCCATGACTTATACACCTTACCTTGCATTCCCGGCCAAGGGGTATATATCAAGGTGGCACTATAATATTTAGATTATATATTTCTATCCGGTTACTTCTAGGAGTTAGCACGTGATCATGGGAAAGTAGCGAACAACCGCTACGCTACAAACCTATATATGCCGAGTTAAATCCCGCTTCCCAGGCACTAGAGTACCTAGGTGACAAAAATGCCCGAAGTGGGAGAAAAAGCCCCCGACTTTAAGCTCTACGACCAGGACTTTAACCAGGTAAGCTTGAGCGACCTGCTAGGTAAAGGGAAACCCGTCATCTTAGTCTTCTTCCCTGCAGCTTTTAGCCCAGTATGTACCAACGAGGTGTGCGCGTTTAGAGACAGAATGGCCCTTCTAGAGAAAGCTAACGCAACGGTAGTCGGGATAAGCGTCGATAGCCCATGGGTCCTAAAGGAGTTCAAGGAAAAATACAGGCTCCCGTTCCCCCTGCTGAGCGACTATAATAGGGAAGTCATTGAGAAATACGGCATAGTGCAGGAAGAGATACTAGGGCTAAGAAGGTTAGCAAAGAGATCCGTGTTTATCATAAAACCAGATGGAACAATAGCCTGGAAATGGGTCAGCGATGATCCAAGAGTAGAACCCGACTACGAGGAAGTTATAAGAAAAGCTGAAGAAGTAGCTAAGGAAAAATAATCCAAAGCCCTACAACCGCTCTCCTAAACCCAGTCCAGACCTATACAAATCGCTTATCACGGTTTCCTTTAGTTTCCCTCTTGTCGATAAAGAGGGGTCGAAGGCGTAACTTCGAGGGCCAAGCATCTGGATCATTAGACCACCGGTATGGGAATCGTTAATATTAGTAGCAGAAAGTATGTTACAACAGATGCGACCACCTTCCAAGTGACCCTCTCTATACCCAGAGAGGTGCCGGGATGCCTACCCCTAGTTATTATTAACATGAAGAGTGCTAGTATGGCGAACATGAAGAAGAGAGGTACTATGAAGGAAGCCATAAACAATAGTAGAACCGTAGCCTGCGATATGATAGAGTGGGTTCTCTCGCTAACCACGCTCCTAATAAGGTGTCCTCCATCCAGCATAGCCACTGGAAGTAAGTTGAGGAACGTAACTATGAAGACAACGTATGTGGCATAGGTCATGGGACTGGCCAAAACCGCCTGACCCTCGCCAACGTCGATCATAGACAAGAAGACAGCCATTATAACTGGTACCACGTTTATTTCCCTAGTGCCTGGAGGCAATTCAGCTACAGGAACTACTGAATCCTGCAAGCCAAGCAGAGCAAGAGGGATCGCTGCCAGGAAACCTGCCAAAGGACCAGCAATAGCCATGACGGAAAGAGCTTCAGACGAAGGCGGAAGCCATCTGAGATTGATCACGGCACCGAACGTTCCCAAGAATCCCAGCTGAAGCGGGGGAGCTGGGAGTAGGTATGGGAGGCTTCTAGGGACACCGTATTTAGCCATAGCTAGCCAATGGCCAGCTTCATGTATGAGAAGAGGTACTAGAAGCCCTATAAGGTACCCCTCTGGCTTCCACTGGAGCCCTGATTTGCCAAGCATTGTCGATACTTCTGATAGCCCTATACCAGAGTAGTAAACACTCGCTATTGTCGCTAAAGCCATTACGGCGGCCAGCAGGTTTCTACTTTTGGATTCTTTAGAAGAGATTATCCTGATAACGATTCCTTTTTTATCTTCGAATCTTGCAAATACGTGGCATCCAGTATTTTCCAGTTCTCTATACATGGAGAGTAGTTTTTCTTCTAGCTCTTCAGGCCTGTTGGCTTTAAAGTCTGAGACTATAGCCTCGACTCCCCATGACGTGGTTCTTGTAGTCTCAACATTAAAGTAGACTCTGATAGCTGAAAGGCACCTCTCTGTAGTATCGCCTATGATGGCTATGGCCTTGCACCTCTCACTTAAAGATCTTTTTACTAGACTCTACAAGCACCTTGAGAGGAATTGATTGAGTTCTGCCGGGCCCTGTATACCTATACACAGAGACGGGCAGAATTCCTTTATCAACCTCAAATCTAGCTATGTCAATGAAGCTGGTGGATCCTACAACCTCTATAGGTACAAGAGGAGGTGCCCCATAGCTTAGCTGAAGCGCCCGCACACCGATTATCCTGGCCCTCTCGTATCTGGTCAAAAAGGGGGGCCCTATCTTGATCTCTTCCACGTATCTGGGATATACGCTGTAAATATCATCGTCTCTACCGCTTTTTTTGGCTACCACTTCTCTGCCCCCCACCTAAGTGGAAACCCAGGAAAATATAAGCAGTTCTATGGAGGCCGCATATAAAGTGGTTCACAGCGATTTATGGCACTAACCCGGCTAAAAATTGTTGGGGGTGGATTGAGTGGAGAGATGGGTTATTGAAGCTACAATAACCCTCCTAGCTTGGGGTTTATGGGGTCTGGCACTCAAAATAGCCTCCCGAGATCTTCAATGGTTCCAGGTTTACTTCTATGCAGGTCTAGCTACTGTACTAGCCATAGTCCTTGTAGGAATCTATTACCATGACGAGTTATCATCGACGATCCAGGGCAAGCACAAACTACAGCTTCTAGTGGCTTTCACGTCGGGCGCTTTAGGGGCTATCGGGTACATAACATTGGTGAGAGCGCTGAACAGTGGGGGGCCCGCAAGCATTGTTATACCGTTCACAGCGCTTTACCCTCTAATAACTGCTATTCTATCAATTCTGCTTATAGGTGAAAGTGTCACCCTTAGGAAGGCCATAGGTATAGTTCTAGCAATAATTGCTATAGCACTCCTATCAATGGAAGAATAGGGAGATAGCCAAGGGAAAATAATATGGGGGTTTACGATATTATAGAACCGGATCTCCCGTATTATATTAGGTTGAGGGGCTAGAATTCAAAATCTTCTTTGCCAAACTTCTTTCCTTCCTCTTCTCCCTCTTCTTTTTTCTTCTCCTTCTTTGGCGGGGCGGCTGCTATTACATCGTCTATCTTTAATAGTGATATCGCGGCTTCGCTTGCGCTCTTTAGCACCTGTTTCTTTACTAGGAGCGGCTCATAGACGTTTATCTTGGTCATGTCCTCTTCTATTCTACCTTCTATCACGTTAACACCGGCAAACTTATACCCCTTGGCGTGAAGGGCCCTCAGGTCTAGCAGGGTATCAAGCGCGTCCATTCCTGCTGTTTCAGCGAGTACTGTAGGGATCACTTCTAAGGCTTCAGCAAACGCCTCTATAGCCATTTGCTCTTTGCCGCCAATTGTTCTAGCATATTCTCTGAGCCTCTCACTCAGCTCTACCTCTACAGCACCGCCGCCTCCCACTATCTTGGGCTCTCTCATAATGTTTCTGAGGCTGTGCAGAGCATCCATTATGTTTCTCTCAGCCTCGTCTAGTAGCATATCGTTAGCTCCTCTTAGCAGTATTGTTACGCTTCTCGGGTTTTTGGCTCCTTCTATGAACACCATTTTGTCTTCTCCTACTCTCCTCTCCTCTACTAGGTCCGCATAGCCCAGGTACTCTGGTTTAAGCTCCCTCAGGCTGGTTACTATTTTTGCTCCTGTGGCCCTGGCCAGCTTCTCTATGTCGCTCCTCTTAACCCTCCTAACAGCCAGGATCCCCTTCTTCGCCAGGAAGTGCTGGGCAACATCGTCAATACCCTTCTGAGTAATAACAACATTAGCACCAACACT
>WANR01000015.1 GCA_015521705.1 Desulfurococcales archaeon | reverse complement strand
GCAGGGATGCTAGCCTAAGGCTGTCGGGGGTGGGCTCTGGCTCTCTGCCGGGGAATTCGGGGTTCAGGTCGCAGTTGATTGTGATGGGTTTAGCTTTAAGTAGTGAGAGTAGCTTGGGCGTGACTAGGGCCCCCACGCTGTTAGCACAGTCGACGACTACTTTGAACCCTCTCTTGGCTATTACCTGGGGGTCCACGTGTTGGATGATGGCCTCAATATACCTTTCGAGTGCTCCGGTGTGGAGCGCTTCGCTAGCCACTAGAGCCCTCCACTCTGTCACGGAGGCTGTGCCTTTGAAGTAGTGCTCTTCTATAACCCTCTCTTTCTCCCTAGATATTTCTATCCCGTCGCTGTCAACGACCTTTATCCCATTGTATTCGGGCGGGTTGTGGCTGGCCGTGATCATGACCCCCCCATCGAATCCCTCGCTCTTGACCATGTACTGTAGGGCTGGCGTCGGGAGAAGCCCGGCATTATACACCTTAACCATCTCAGCCTGCAGCCCCGAGGCCACAGCCTTTGCGAGTAGGTCGCCGCCAGCCCTTACATCCCTACCCAGCAAGATCCTAGAACCCTTCCCGAACACCACACCTATCGCTCTCCCAAGCCTTAACGCTAGCTCAGGAGTTAGCTCCGACCCGACAACGCCCCTAACACCGTCAGTACCGAAAAGCCTAGCCATTCCCTTAACCCCTCAAGACCCCCTTATGAAGTCTCCCCGGGATAGGATAATAAGTGATGGTGCGCGGCTAGTGTCTAGAGTAGCCAGGTACCTGGGATATGAGGCGTGGCGCCGCTATTAAAGCACTAGGGTCCTGTCAGGACTGCTTCTCTCGGGGTGGTTGCTCTCGTGCTAAGCTATATTATGAGCCGCCAATTACTCTCACGATCTGGGAGGCGGGCTAGTCACCGGTGGGCCGGCTTGAGGTACTATTTCATAGAGATCCTTGCATGTCCCCACTGCAAGCACTTCCCCCTAGAACACTATACCATAGAAGAAGTGGAGGACCCCGTGGAGACACCCGTGGATAAACTGAGGTGCAAGAACTGGTGCGGCCTATACTCTAGGAAAGCCGAGGAAGTTCCCATAGATAGGTGCCGGGAGTGCGTCAATAGGGAAATGGTTACGGGCTTACTGATCTGCAATAACTGTGGAAGATGGTACCCGGTCCTCGACAAGATACCTCGCCTCATAGATGACAAGTACAGGAGGGAGAAAGAGGATAAAGAGTTCCTCTCCAAATACCTTAGCCAGATACCCGAGCATGTAAGAAACAAGATGGTCTACCCGCCAGTAACCAGGTAGAGGCTTTGCCGCCCGCCGGTAACGGGAGTGGCCGGGAGAAACTAGCGCTGGATCCCCGCGCCTCGTATAACAGCCCTGAACGGCTCGTTCTGGGATCCTTCAATATTATATTCGAACCCCTCCATGATCAGTTCCAGCAGTTTGAAAACAGTAATAGCGTGCATTGTCAGCCTGCTACCCGTCAGCCTAGACTCCCCCCTGGCTAGGGCTGCGTATAACGGTAGCATGTCTGAAGCGTGCCTGTCAAGGCTTGTACCCGTCCTCACATCCTCTACTAGCTTCCTAGCCGCCTCTTCTCCAACCCTCTCGGCGGGCTTACCCCTTTCTCCCAGGGCATCCGACCCCATGATGGAGTTAGAGAAAACGGCCCATAGAGTTATCCCACTACCCGGCCCCAGGTGGGGATCCCTGCCTGGCGCGTACCATTCCTCCTCTATGAGCGCTTCTCGTCCCAGCTCTCTCTCTAGAATGCCGCGTGCTGAGAGTGCCTGCCTTGAAGCCACGTGGGAGGGTAGCCTCACTGCATGGCTCCTGCCCCTAATCTCGAGAAGGCTCCCCCTCTCCTCCAGGTTTACTGGTTTCAAGCTGCCCGGAGGCTCCTCAACTTTGGCCTCGACTATTCCGCCTCCACGCGGGTAGTGGCCTCTACGTAGAAGACTTATCTCCACTCTAAGCCCGCAGCGCTCGAGTAGGGGTGTGAAGACTTCCCTGAAATAGTCTATGGTGGGCGACATGGGCACGTCTGTACCCCCCATGATCCTGACACTTATCCTTGAGGGCGCGAAGCCCATTACAGGGATCAATGCTTGGAGGACCAGCGTCACGCTACCAGCTGTTCCTATGTTAATCACGTATCTGCCCCCACGGATCTCTCCCGGATAGAACTCTATGACGGTACTACCGATCTCAGCTCCCACAAGCCTGCCCCCACTAATCTCTGCTATAGCCCTTATGGCGTTCAAATGCTGGGGCCTTAGACCAGGATTCTTCCTCTTAGCCCTAATATTATAGACCCGGATAGGCAAACCTAGAACCGCCGCCAGAGAGACAGAGGTTCTCAGTATCTGGCCGCCGCCCTCACCCATCGATCCATCAATGCTTACAAGCTTCACCAGAGGTCACCCCCTCCACGGCTGGCCAATACCTATCAAGCGCCGCGAGGTATTATGAAACTGCCCATTCTAATATGGTTAGGGCTCCCCCCGGGTTTCCAGGAGCTCTTCTGGACTAGAAGCCGGCTGAGGCCGGCCGTTAAGTATTGATGTATCAATTAGCCCTGGAGTTATTATAACCGTTTAAGGCTCTTTAACGAGTATATCGTGGTGTAGGCTTTTGAAGGATCCTCGAAGCCTGCCCCGTCCCTGTGTCCCTGGCATGGGGGAGTGGTACCGTCGTGAGCTTTGATGAATGCGGTTTGGTGAGGAAGAGGTTTAGCGTAGAGAAGGCTGAGAGGGCCCAGCAGACTCTTAGGTCTAGGCTTGTGTTGAGCGATATTTATGGTCCCATAAGGATTGTAGTGGGCCTCGACGTGGCGTATAAGAGGTATGGAGGGTCGGAGGCCGGTGTCGGGGTTGCGGTGGCTCTTTCCTATCCGGGTTTTAAGCCCCTAGCGTGTTTTGCCGCTACCAGGAGTATTTGTGTCCCCTACATACCGGGGCTTTTGGCCTTTAGGGAGATGGCTGTTCTAGCGCCGGCTTTGAAGAAGCTTCTGTCGAGGGTCAGGCCGGATCTTCTGCTTGTCGATGGTCATGGAGTGTCTCATCCAAGGGGCCTGGGAATAGCGAGTCATGTGGGTGTTGTTTTCGGGATCCCTAGCATAGGTGTTGCAAAGAAGAGGCTTCACGGGAGAGAGGAAGAGGTCTCTGGGAGGATCCTCCTAGTCTCTGAGAGTGGGCCCGTGGGCGAGGTGATAGTTGCTGGGGGCTCCAGGATCTATGTGAGCCCAGGCCATGGGGTCTCTCTATCCTCCGCGTCACGCCTTGTGAAGGGCATGGTTAAGGGCCGCAGACTACCTGAGCCCCTGAGGATAGCTGATAGCCTGAGCAAGAGGATCAAGCATGACTTGGCAGCAGTACATGGGGGCGGCTTGAGGATTACTGATTGCACCTCTTACATATAATACTCACGATGTCGCTTGATCCCTTTAGGCCCCCAGAGAACGGGCTCTTGAATGGGTACCGGATGACCTTCACTTTCTTCCCTGTCCTCTGCTCTGCTATCTTTTCTACTTCCCTCTCGTCGAACATCTGGTCCGGGCCCAAAACTATTATGTCGGGGCCTATCCTCTCCACGGATTTGAAGAGATCCTCCTTGTCCCCCAGCATGGCCTTGTAGACGTACCTTATGGAGGACACCAGGCTTAGCCTATCTTTCTCGCTGAGCACGGGCTTCTTACCCTTTAGCCTCTCCACATTAACATCCCTGGCCACGACTACGTATAGTTTGCCCAGGCTGGACGCGTACTTTAACAATTCTATATGGCCGGGATGCAGCAAGTCGAAGGTGCCCCCAAGAAAGACAAGAGGCTCCTGCCTTGTAGACCCACGGGGCCACTCTATCTCCGCCAGACCCAGGTAGTTGAGGGAGTCCAATAGGCCTTCCGCATAAGACGCTGCCACGAGTGCTGTCTCCCTATCACCCTTATTCAGGTAGTATTCAGCGTCTCTCAGGTACCTCTTAACAGCGTCTATAAGCCTATCCACCTTCAGTTCTCCCGCAGCCTTGTGCATCCACTGCTCGCCCAGCTTCTCCAAAGCCTTCTTAAGATTCACTATGTAGCGCCTAGCCCTCTCACCAGCATCCTCACTCAACGTGACTGCACCACTCTATGAAGTTAAAGCGGCCCACCTATTTTGGTTTCCCGGCTCCAGCGTTTCCCACTAGCGCAGTATAAGACACCTCTCCACGTTCATGGACGGCGATCCGCTTTCCAGAGGGAATAGCAGTTCTAGCCTGACCCCGTTAATCCAAGTATGCCGGGCCAAAACGATGAATCCAGGCGCCGCTCAGGCGCCGTCTTCCCCCTGTTTTGCCTCTATTGTGGCCATGAGGCCTCAAATAGCCGCAAAGGGCAGTGTTCCTTGTGGAGGGTCTGGACGCCTATCGAGCGGCAGGGCGGCTAATAAAAGAGCTTCTGTGTAATTTGTCTTTAAGGGTCGCTGCTGTGGCTTCATGGAGTAGTGTTGACTCGGTAGTCTTCAGGGTTAGGGCTAGCCCTGAGGCTGCCAGGCTAGCGGAGAAGTATGGGTATAGGCCGGAGAACGTTGAGAGGTACATAGATGTACTGGGCCCTTTGGAGGCTAGGGAGCTGCTAGAGGCTAATGAGGAGCCCATGGCTCAGTCGTTTAGGTGCAATAGTTATAGGATCGAGTGTGGGCATCTAAGGGAGAGGCTTGAGGGTAAGGGCTTCGTCTTAGAGGAGATCCCTTTCACCGGGTATGGCTACTACGCGACAGAAGCCCCCTTCTCGCTTGGATCCACCCACGAGTACCTCCAAGGGTACTACTACGTTCAAGGCCCCGCGTCGATGGTTGTCGTCGAGATGCTGGATCCTGCCCCCGGCGAGACTATACTCGATGCAGCGGCGGCTCCTGGAGGCAAGGCTACCCAGATACAGCAGTTCACTAGGGACTCATCTATTCTCATAGCTGTGGACAGGTCCAGGAAGAGGCTTAGGGCTCTCCGTTCGCACATGCAAAGGATGGGCTTCTCCAACTACGTGATCCTACTAGCCGACTCTAGAAAACTGCCTCCAGGGATAGTCGCCGACAGGGTCCTGCTCGACGCACCCAGCACGGGCGAGGGTGTTATAAGGAGGGATCCCTCTAGGAAGCATAGTAGGGGGGTAGAGGACCTGGCGGAGGTTCACAGGCTGCAGTACGAGCTTGCAAGGGCCGTGGTGAGGCATGTCAGGAGAGGCGGCGTGTTGGTCTATGCATCCTGCTCCCTGGGCCCCGAGGAGGGGGAGCTCGTGATCCATAAGCTTGTGACGGAGAATGATAACGTCAGAGTGGAGGATCCGGGCGTCCAGGCGGGTTCTCCAGCGATACCCGGCTTTAGGGGGGTGGAGTTCGACAGATCTGTTAGGAGGTGTGTCAGGTTCTGGCCCCACATACAGGGTACTGAGGGCTTTTTCATGTGTAAGCTCTCCGTGGTGTGACTAGTGGCTGCTTTGAGGAACCTCACTAGGAGGGAATACAGGCTGCTGGAAGCCTTCGCGTCGTCTCTAGGCGTTAGTGTGAGGGCTATAGCCCTTAACCCCATGGCCCTAGTAGTGCCTGGGGCCAGGTACTTTGACGTCTTCGATGTGCCTCTCAAGATCCTTCAGTCGCTGGGCGTGGTCGGTGGCTCCGTTTATGCTGCCGGGTTCTATATAGGCTATATAGAGGAGTTCTCTTTCACGCCTAGCCTAGCCCTAAGCCAGAGGCTTTCAAGGCTATGCGGCCACGGCGTAGACTGCATAGTGGTAGATAGTGAGGGGGAGAGATTCTTCCTTTACGGGAGAAGAGTCCACGAGGATCACTTGGTCAAGTGGCTTCCGGGGCTTCGCCCTGTTGTAAACGAGGCTGGCGAAGCTCTGGGCTGGGGCAGCGGTGCTGTGGTGGAGAGTAGAGGGATCAGCTTTAAGATTGTCGAACCCGTCAAGGACTTAGGGTGGTACCTAAGGAGGGGGGGATGAGCGATGCCGTTAAACGAGGGAGACTTCGTGCTGGTACACTACACGATCAAAGTGCTGGATGCTGGCAGAGAAGTGGTCCACGATACCACTAGGGAGGAAGTGGCCAGGAAGGCTGGGATCTTCGACCCATCGAGGAGATACGGGGAGACCCTGATAGTCCTGGGAAAGACAAAGCTGTTAGAAGCGGTTGACGAAGCTTTGAGAACCATGGATGTGGGGGAAAAGAGGGTTATAGAGGCGCCTCCGAGCAAGGCTTATGGCGAGAGATCGGAGGGCCTAGTCATAAGGGTGCCCATAAAGCAGCTCAGGAGGCACAACATACCCCCACGCATAGGCCAGGAAGTGGAGATCGGGGGCAGGGTGGGTAGGATCACCAGGTTAACGGAGCGTTTTGCCTTCATAGACTTTAACCATCCACTCGCAGGTAAAACCCTGAAAATAGAGCTGGAAGTGGTGGCAAAGCTGGAGTCCCTCAACGACAAGGTGTCTTATCTAGCGTCTAAGTGGCTGGGCCTGTCAAGGGAGGAGATCAGGGCTAGGAGGCAGGATGGCGGTATAAGGATAGAGCTCCCGCAGGCTGTGCTGGGCATAAATGACCTAGAGAGCAGGCTACAGCTCCTATCACGCGACATCTACGACCTATTCAAGCCCAAAACTCTAACGCTCTCAATAAAGATAGAGTACCCCGAGGAAGAGAAGGAGGCCGGCAAAAAGGAGGAGGCTGGAAGCGAGAAACAAGAGTAACACGGCACCCTCCGGCGGGGCCCCTAGCCTTTTATAGTCCCGCCTAAACATCTAGTAGAATGAGGGTGGTGGGCCCGTAGCTCAGCCCGGTAGAGCGGCGGGCTTTTAACCCGTAGGCAGGCCTTTGGGGTGTCCGGGCCGGGCGGAGGTCCCGGGTTCGAATCCCGGCGGGCCCGCCACACGAGCGGCCAAGCCAGGAGGGCTCCTCTCACTCCTTCCTCCTGCCTGGTATGCTTTCTGCTATCCACTCGGCTAGTTCTCTTGCTTGTTTCTCGTCTATTGCTGCTAGCCAGCGTATGCCTGCGAGGTTTATTCCCTGAGTGTTTTCTAGTTCTCTCGCTATTTTGGCCTTTGCCTCCTCGACCAGCCTGGGCCCCGCTATATCGGCCTTGTTCACGGCTACCACTACGGGTTTGCCCCTTATTATTGTGGACACGGCTTTTAGGATGGCCACTTGTTTTTCTACATCTATGTAAGCCTCGTTCGTGGGGTCTACTAGGAAGAGGATGCAGCCTTCAAGCTCTGAGAGGGCTGCAGCAGCCCTTCTCTCGATCTCGTTCATCTGGTCTATGGGCCTGTCGAGGAGCCCTGGCGTGTCTATGACTTGGACCTTCTCCCCGTTCTTCGCCGTAAAGTGGCCTATGCTTACGTTCTTCGTGGTGAAGGGGTAGGGGGCCACGTCTGGGCGTGCCCTCGAGACGCTTCTGACGAATGTTGACTTGCCTGTGCTTGGGGCGCCAGCCACTATTATGGTCTTCAGCGTCGGGTCTATTGATGGGAGGTCTTTGAGGAGCTTTACCATCCCTCTGAGGGTTTCTAGGCCTCTTCTACACCTCTTGAGTGCCGAGAGTATTCGTCCCCGGCCCTCGGCTGAGATCCTTAGTGCTTCCCTCTTATTCTCTGAGGCTAGTATTAGGAACCTGTACTTCTCCCACATGTTTTGAGCGACGCGCCTGGCCTTCTCCACGCACCTAATAGCTCTTTCCAGCTCCTCCTCTGGGAATTCTATGGCTACGAGCTTCTTGTAGAAGGGGTGTAGCCCTGATAGGAGCGTTTTCAGGTCTCTGACGAATTCTGTCTTTGACATGACAATGTTGTAGACCAGCTGTAGCCTGGCTATCTCCCTATCTACCAGGGTTCTGCCTCTCCCAGGGTACCTGGACTTTATCCTCTCCAGGACCTCCTCGTATGTGGGGATTTGTATCCTCTTAGCCTCGGCGGGCTCCCTTTTCAACCTGCTATCCTTTTCTCTAGGACTTCTATCCTGTCCCTATATTTTGATATAGTCTTTTCGAGAGAGCTCCTGGAGGAGCCTGTTAGAGCCGTGGCCCTGTCAAGCGAGTACCTCTTGCTGTAGCCCCTGGATCTGAGGTCCAGATACACGGCTAATGCTACCCTGGTCCTGAGGCTCCTAGCCCTCAAGACGGGGTCACTATCCACGAGCCCTGCAATGAGGGATATTCTCTCGTCGGAGTGAAGGAGGCTCTCGGCCTTCCTATTAGCTATCCTTGTCAATAGGAGTCTCTCCCAAGATCCTATAGTGGCCCCGGAAGCCCCTTTAGGGTACTTGAGGATCCCCCGAAGCACCCTCCCGGCTTTGAGGATCCTCGAACCCCTGGCTCCCAGCCTGGCTCCCCGTCTTGCATGCCTGGCCTGGGCTTTGAAGACCCTCTCCTCTATGCTCGACTCTGAGATCACGGTACCGCATGACTGGCACACAACGTAGCCCTCTTCAAGCCATGCCAGCCTCTCTGAGCCGCACCAGTAACAGATGAGAGACAACGCCGCTCTCCTCCTACCACTCAATGGCTACTGATAGGGTTCCCAATATAGGATCCTTTCACGCATACCCTTTCATAGAGAGTCGGGGGGTATAGCGGCTATAACCACTGCATTCCGGCACTAAACGGTTGCAGCGGGATCCAGTCTTTAGCGAACTTTTAATAATACTACAGTGGCCCATTAAAAGGCGTGGTGGAGAAGAGGTGTCTCTCCCCTTCGGCGCTACAGCCATCGGGGTTAGGGCTAAAGACGGCGTGATACTGGCTACCGACAGGAGGATGTCCTACGGCGGCTTCGTCATGAGCAGAAATGCCAGGAAGGTGTACAAGGTCAACGAGAGGGCCGCTGCTGCTTTCGCGGGCCTCTACGGCGACATAGGGGGGCTCTTCAGGATCCTGCAGGCCGAGATAAAATACCACGAGCTGACTGCAAAGACCCCACTAACCCTGATGGGGCTAGCCAAGAGGCTCTCGACTATACTCTACTCTTACAGGTTTTATCCCTTCTACGTGGAAGTCCTGCTAGGAGGCATAGAGAAGGACGGTAAGCCGGGCCTCTACGTGCTAGACTCGCTGGGTTCGATAACGGAGGAGCCATACGCTGCCATCGGCTCGGGAGCCACCATAGCTCTGGGAACCCTAGAAAGCGGGTATAGGGAGGATCTTGACGTTAGTGAGGCAGAGAGGCTGGCCATAAGAGCCGCTAGATCCGCGATAGGCAGGGACGCTATGAGCGGCGACGGCATAGATATTGTATCCATAACCGTTAAGGGCTCCAACGAGAAAACCATCTGGCTAAAACTTGTGGAAACCAGCTAGCAGGGGCGCCTCTCCGGGCTCAGGTATCCCTCCTGACAGCTGTAGTGACTAGTGTTATGAGACGGGCCGGTAGCCTAGCAGCGTCATCGGCTTCATGGAACTGTTCTTACAAGCTGGAGGACCTGCATCCACAAAGTTGAAATTGCTGGGGGGCTTAGATGCTTATGTGGTAGCGGGTATTGCGTGTTAAAAGGTTTTCGAGGCTTGTGGTTCCGGGCAGGTTCCAGCCCTTACATGAGGGACACCTGAGGACCATAGACTATACCCTGGAGCTGTCCCATAAGGCTATAATAGTCATAGGGTCGGCCCAGGAGTCATTCACGCTGTCTAACCCCTTAACTGCGGGGGAGAGGTTCGAGCTCCTGGAGACAGCGCTCGAGGAAAGGTACGGTGACGCGTGGCCGCGCAGGATCAGTATAGTCCCGGTTCTAGACATACAGATGAATAAGGTCTGGGTTCAGTACTTGAGGCAGCTACTTCCGAGATTCGACGGGGTAGTTTCTGGCAACCAGCTCGTCCTCGCGCTCTTCGAAGATATGGGCCTTGAAGCCATAGAGCCGCCCCTTTACAGGAGGGAGTATTGTAGCGGTACCGTGATTAGGAGACTCGTCCTCGAGGGTGACGATAAGTGGCGTGAGTGCGTGCCGCCAAGCGTTATAAGGAAGCTCGAGGAGTATGGTTTTGAGGAGAGGCTGAGAAGGCTCTACCCGGAGGGGAACGCCTGAGATTCTCTGGGAGTTCTTGGGGCCAGCTGGCTTCTCCTATAGAGTGGCGGGGTGGCCAGATAAAACCTATAACTCTTATTACCCGCGGTTATCCCTAGGGATTTGCAGGCTGGTGGTTGTTATGGTTCAAAAGACTAAGAGCAGGAGAATAGACCCCAGAATATTGAGGCATGAGCTTGTCCCCGAGCATAGAGTGCTTTCACTAGAGGAGGCGGCTAGTCTCATGCGTAGGCTCAACGTCAAGCCCTGGCAGCTGCCCAGGATAAGTATTAATGACCCTGTGGTCCAGCTGCTCGAAGCCAAGCCGGGGGACATTATAGAGATTAAAAGGAAATCGCCCACCGCGGGGACCTCGATAGCGTATAGGATCGTTGTTCCTTACTAGATTTATTGGGGGGTTACCGGAGTAATGGGGACGCGCTCCTCTCCTGCCGAGGCTCCTTCGAAGGAGGACTTGTGGAGCCTCTTCAGCGCCTATGTAAAGGAGACAGGTCTGGCCCTGCAGCACCTAAGCTCTTACAACGCGTTCGTCACCAAAGGGATCCACAGGATCGTGGGCTCCTATAAGAGGATCAGGCCTACTTGGAGAATGGCTAGGAAGCGCGGCGAGACCTCTACTGTGGGCCCCGACGTGGAAATAATCATTCACAGACTCAAGATCCTGAACCCCCAGGTCAAGGAGGCTGAGGGGCTGACACACAAGGTCTACCCCCTCGAGTGCAGGATAAGGAACCTCACCTACGCAGCTCCCCTGGTTCTAGAGGTTTCTCTGCATGAAAATGGCGTCGAGGTCTCGCGCGAGGAGGTGAAGATAGGGGAGCTCCCGGTAATGGTGAAATCGGTGATAGACCCCCTGAGCAAGATGGATGAAGAGGACCTTATAAGGGTGGGGGAGGACCCCAAGGATCCCGGCGGCTACTTCATAATAAACGGTAGCGAGAAAGTAGTTGTTGTCCAGGAGGATCTAGCTGTTAACAGGATAATAGTAGGCCCTTCAACAGCCGGGACTGCGCGTATAACCCACTCAGCCAAAGTCGTCTCGACTCTTCTGGGCCTCAGGAGACAGCTTATAGTTGACAGGATGAGCGATGGGAGCCTCGAAGTCACAGTCTCCAGGCTTCCCCATAGGATACCCTTCGTCGTCCTCATGAGGGCTCTAGGCTTCGAGAAGGAGGCGGAGATAGCTGCTGCGGCCTCGCCGGACCCTGACGTGCAGAGAGAACTATTGCCAAGCTTCGAGAAGGTGGCGCTCACCGTCAGGACCAGGGAACAGGCCCTAGAGTACATCGGTAACAGGCTTGCACCGGGCCAGCCGAGGAGCGTGAGGATAGCGAGGGCCGAGGACTTCCTCGACAACCAGATACTGCCCCATCTAGGCACGAGTCCGTCTGATAGGAGGAAGAAGGGCTACTACCTGGCCGAGATGGCTAACAGGGTCCTACAGCTCTACCTGGGCAAGAGGGCCCCCGACGACAAAGACCACTACTCCAACAAGAGAGCCCGCCTTGCAGGCGACCTGATAGCTGAAATATTCAGGGAGGCCTTCAACTCCCTCATGTCCTACGTGGCTGCCCAGCTCGAGGAGTACCTCAGCCAGAGGAGGAAGATCAGGCTCTCCTACCTGTTCAGGAGCGACCTGATAACTGACAGGCTCAGAACAGCCCTAGCCACGGGGAACTGGGGACAGGACAGAACCGGCGTGAGCCAGGTCCTCGACAGAACCAATTGGATAAGCCTCCTGAGCCACCTGAGAAGGGTCGTCTCGCCCCTAAGCCGTGGACAGGCCCACTACGAGGCCAGGGATCTCCATGGAACCCACTGGGGCAGGCTCTGCCCCTTCGAGACGCCGGAGGGCGTTAACTGTGGCCTCGTGAAGAACCTGGCCCTTTCATCGTACATATCAGTCGGCGTCGACGAGAGCCAGGTTGAGGACCTGCTATACAAGCTTGGAGTGATCCCCCTAGACGAGCTGATAACAAGGATAGTTGATGGGGAAGAGATACCTGAGGTCATGGTTAAGGGGGCCAAGGTGTTCCTAAACGGTAGGCCTATAGGCTACCACGAGGACCCCGGGAAGCTCGTATCGACCCTGAGGGGCCTTAGGAGGAGCGGGAGGCTTAGCCATGAGGTGAACGTGGCCCACATAGTTGACGACCACGTTAACGAGGTTTACGTGAACACGGATGAGGGCAGGCTCCTGAGACCCCTGATCATAGTAGAGAACGGGAGGCCCAGGTTCACCAGAGAGCACGCGGAGAAGCTTAGGAGAGGCGAGATAAGCTTCTGGGATCTAGTGAAGGAGGGCGTCGTGGAGTTCCTAGACCCTGACGAGGAGGAGAACGCTTACATAGCAGAGTTCCCGGAGGACGTGACTCCCGAGCACACGCACCTGGAAGTCTGGCCCGTGGCCATACTGGGTGTTTCCGCGTCCACGATACCCTACATGGAGCACAACCAGAGCCCACGTAACACTTACCAGGCTGCAATGGCTAAGCAGGCTCTTGGACTCTACGCTCTCAACTTCCACCTAAGGATGGATAGCCACTCCTACCTGCTCCACTACCCGCAGGTTCCAATAGTCCAGACAAGGGCTCTCGACCTGATGGGCTATAATGAGAGGCCTGCGGGCCAGAACATGATTGTCGCCATAATGTCCTTCACGGGGTATAACATAGAGGATGCCCTGATATTCAATAAGAGCTCCATAGACATGGGGCTGGGGAGGGCCCACTTCTACAGGGTCTATACTGCGGTCGAGAACGACTATCCCGGAGGCATTAGTGACAGGATCACAGTGCCCTCGCCCAGACTGATAGACCATAAAGGGGACAAGTACTACAGGAAGCTGGGGCCCGACGGCATCATAGACCCCGAAGTCGAGGTCGAGGGCGGGGATGTTCTAGTGGGTAAAGAGAGCCCTCCGAGATTCATGGGGGAGGAGAGAGTCGTCGGGGCTGCTGCCCTCATAAACAGGGACACCAGCGTGCAGCTGAGGAGCGGCGAGTCAGGAATCGTGGACATGGTTGTCCTCTCGCAGACTATTGAGAGGAACAAGCTCGTGAAGGTAAGGGTCAGGGATCAGAGGATCCCAGAGATAGGCGACAAGTTCGCAAGCAGGCATGGGCAGAAGGGGGTAATAGGCATGGTGTTCCCCAAGTACGACATGCCCTACACAGAGGAGGGTGTAACGCCGGACGTGATCCTTAACCCGCACGCCCTCCCCTCTAGGATGACCGTGGGCCAGCTCTTGGAGAATATTGCTGGGAAGTTCGGCGCCATGGCTGGTAGATTCGTTGATGGCACCCCCTTCTTCAAGGAGCCGATAGAAGGTATCAAGGTCGAGCTATTGAAGATGGGCTACGACCCCTACTCTAGAGAGATAATGTATGATGGGAGGACGGGCATGCTCATTGGGAGGCCTATAGCCATAGGGATCACGTTCTACCAGAGGCTCTACCACATGGTCACTGATAAGATGCATGCGAGATCCACGGGTAAAGTGCAGCTCCTAACAAGGCAGCCCACTGAGGGTAAGGCCAGGCAGGGAGGCCTAAGGTTTGGTGAGATGGAGAGGGACTGCCTTGTAGGCCACGGTGCTTCGATGCTATTGAGAGACAGGATGCTGGACAACAGCGACGCCCACATAGTCTACGTGTGCAACCTCTGCGGCCACATATCCTGGTACAATAGGAGGAAGGGCGTCTACGAGTGCCCCATACACGGGGAAGAGGGTGACATAAAGCCCGTGAAAATACCCTATGCCTTCAAACTTCTCCTGCAGGAGGTGACCAGCATGGTTATAAAGCCCAGGATCAAGGTAGCTGACAAGGTCTTCCTACTGAGAAGGCTGTTCGGCGATGGAAGAGAGATCTTAGAGGGGGGTGGCTAGGGTGCCTAGGAGGGACTTCAACGAGGAGGCCTACGTCATAGACTCGATAAAGTTCGGCGTGCTCCCGCCGCACGAGATAATGAAAATGGCTAAGGTCACCGTGGTGAGGCCCGAGATCTACGAGGCCGACGGAACCCCCATAACGGGTGGGCTAAGGGATCCACACTTCGGCGCCATAGAGCCCGGCGAGAGGTGCCCCGTGTGCGGCAATACTAGGGAGGACTGCCCGGGCCACTTCGGCAAGATAGACCTGGCGAGGCCCGTAATCGTCCCCCATTACAGTGAGACGATTTACCAGCTACTCCAGGTGACGTGTAGGGCTTGCGGGCGCCTCCTGCTGCCCCAGGACAAGATCTCCGGGTACCTGAGACTACTCTCCAGGCTCAAGAAGAAGTGGCCCCAGCTGGCCTCCAACTTCTCCGTCCAGGTTAGAAAGGAGGCTTCCCAGGTAACAGAGTGCCCCCACTGTGGCGCCAGGCAGTTCAAGGTTAGATTCGTGAAACCCTTCACCTTCTACGAGGACAGGCCTGAGGGGGAGGTAAGGCTTACGCCTAGCGATGTCAGGGAGAGGCTGGAGAAGATACTAGACGATGACCTGAGACTGGTAGGCGTGGATCCTGAAGCAGCTAGGCCCGAGTGGATGGTCATAACAGCGCTACCCGTTCCACCACTCAGCGTGAGGCCCAGCATAACGCTGGAGACAGGCTTCAGGGCTGAGGACGACCTGACGCACGCCCTCACAGAGATAGTCAGGCAGAACGAGAGGCTCAAGAACTTCCTGGTGTCAAACGCACCCGAGACCATGATAGAGGACTCCTGGCTAACGCTACAGCATGTCGTGGCGGCTTACATAGACAACGAGCTACCCAACATGTACCAGCTGACCCATAGGAGGAAGAGGCCGCTAAAGACCCTGGCACAGAGGCTTAAAGGCAAGGAGGGCAGGCTCAGGGGCAACCTTTCAGGCAAGAGGGTTAACTACTCGGCCAGGACAGTGATAAGCCCGGATCCCCTCATAAGCATTAACGAGGTGGGGGTCCCAGTCGATATAGCTAAGAAGTTGACCGTGGCCATGAGGGTCACACCCTACAATATAGAGGAGGCCAGGAGGTTCATACTAAACGGGCCCGAGAAGTGGCCGGGGGCCGTGTTCGTCACGAAATCCAGGACTGGCAAGAAGATAGACCTCAGGTACTACACGAACTATAGGCAGCTAGCAGAGTCGCTCGAGGTAGGCGATATTGTCGAGAGGCACCTGGTCGACGGCGACATAGTCTTGTTCAACAGGCAGCCCAGCCTTCACAGGATGTCGATTATGGGCCACATAGTGAAGGTAGTCCCGTACAAGACTTTCAGGCTGAACCTCCTAGTGTGTCCCCCATACAACGCTGACTTCGACGGCGACGAGATGAACCTGCACGTCCCCAGGCTCTACGAGGCCATGTCAGAGGCCAGGGAGCTCCTCCTTGTAGAGAAGCATATACTAACCCCCAGATATGGCGGCCCAATAATTGGGGGTAGGCAGGACTACATAAGCGGGGCCTACCTGCTCACCGTGAAGACGAGCCTCTACACTAAGGAGGAAGCTACACTCATACTCTCCAGGGGAGGCTTCAAGGGCGAGCTTCCGGAACCCGCCATATTGAAGCCTAGGGAGCTCTGGACGGGCAAGCAGCTTGCCAGCCTGTTCCTGCCCCAGGACCTGAACTTTAGGGGTAAGTCCAAGATAAACGCTGGGCCCTTGAAGTGCGACTCTGAGGACTGCTTCCACGACTCCTACATAGTTGTGAGGAACGGTAAACTGTTGGAGGGGGTCCTAGACAAGAACGCTATTGGAGCGGAGCAACCCGGTAACTTGCTACACATTGTAGCCCTGGAGTATGGGGTTGAGAAGGCTAGGGAGCTCCTAGACTCCCTCTTCCGGTCCTTCATAAGGGCTCTCGAGCTAAGAGGGCTAACTATAACAGTCTCCGACATAGACATTACCGACGAGGCCAAGCAGGAGATAGCGAGGCTCGTGGAGACGTACAAGAAGAGGATACAGGAGATGATCAGGGACTACTGGGAGGGCAGGCTCGAGCCCATCCCCGGTAGAACAGTAGAGGAGAGCCTGGAGCTTAAGATAATCCAGGAGCTACAGAGGCTGAGAGAGGAGGCTGGAAGAGTGGCTGTTAACAGCATGGACGCCTTCAACGACGTCTTCATAATGGCTAGGACCGGCGCCAGGGGCGGGGAGATCAATATCACACAGATGGCCGCAATGCTGGGGCAGCAGACTGTTAGGGGGCGCAGGATAGTTAGGGGCTATAGGAAGAAGACTCTGCCCCACTTCAGGGACAACGAGCTTAGCCCTGAGGCCAGAGGGTTCGTTAAGGGCAACTTCCGCGACGGTCTCAGGCCTGTGGAGGTCTTCTTCCACGCGGCCGGGGGCAGGGAGGGCCTCGTGGATACTGCCGTCAAGACCAGCCAGAGCGGCTACATGCAGAGGAGGCTCATAAACGCTCTTCAAGACCTGGTGGTAGCCTATGATGGCACGGTGAGAGATAACTGGGGTAATATTGTGCAGTTCAAGTACGGCGAGGACGGCGTCGACCCGATGTATACCTACCATGGGAAGCCGGTGAACATTGACAGGATAATTGAGAGAGTTAAGGGCGCGAGGTGAGGGCCATGGCTAAAGGATCCACTAAATCGTCGAGGAAGGGCTCTAGTAAGTCGAAGAAGAAGGAGAGGGCAAAGGCTGCCGTGAAAGCCGTTGAGAGAAAGGACTTGTTGGAAGCCAAGCTATCCGCCGCCAGGGAGATACTGCCAGAGAGCATCTACAAGGAGCTAGAGGAGAAGCTGGGTAGCGAGCCAGAACTGGGTATCGAGGAAAAAGCCCTTGTTGTCGAAGAGACTGTTAGGCAGTACATCAGCAAGATGGCCCAGCCCGGAGAGCCCGTGGGAACTGTTGCTGCCCAGTCCATAGGTGAGCCTGGGACCCAGATGACTCTCAGAACCTTCCACTATGCTGGTCTAATGGAGTTCGACGTGACTCTGGGGCTGCCCAGGCTTATAGAGGTCGTTGATGCCAGGAGGGAGCCCTCAACTCCCATGATGAAGGTCTACCTGGTGGAGGAGTACAAGAGGGACAGGGAGAAGGCTAAGGAAGTAGCAAGGAAAATAGAATACACTATCGTGGAAAACGTGCTCCACGACATGGAGTACACCATGGGCGACAACGTTTTCGTGCTGAGGCTGGATCCGGGCATGATGGAGGACAAGGGTGTTACTGTGGAGCGCGTGGTTAACGCGCTGGCCAAGGCTAAGATTGGAGAAGTGGAGGCCAGCGAGGAAGACCCCTACACAGTGCTGGTAAGTGTTTCCGAGAAGCTGCTCCCGCCGGACTACATGTACGACGTTAAGACTTACAGGGAGATAGAGGAAAAGATCAAGAAGGTCTACCTGAAGGGCATAAAGGGCATTAAAAGAGCTGTTATACAGGAGGACTTCGAGGATATAGACGGCAAGAGGCGCCCTGTGTATTATATAATAACTGAGGGCAGCAACCTGCGCGAGGTGCTTAACGTCAAGGGAGTCGACTACACGAGAACCATAACCAACAATATCCACGAGATAGCGGAGGTACTGGGTATAGAGGCTGCGAGAAACGCTATTATATCAGAGATCCTCGAGGTCCTCAACAGCTCGGGGCTGGACGTGGATATAAGGCACATAATGCTAGTAGCCGACATAATGACGTGGACCGGGCACATAAGGCAGATAGGCAGGCTTGGCGTCTCGGGGGAGAAGCCTAGCATACTAGCCAGGGCGGCGTTCGAGGTTACTGTTAAGAGGCTCTATGAGGCGGCCGTGGCCGGTGAAGAGGAAAGGTTCCAGGGCGTCACAGAAAGCATAATAGCTGGTATACCACCACTAGTTGGAACCGGTACCGTGCTGCTGAAGGTAGCGCCTAGACAGGGCTAGAGTGCCGCTGATCTGAGGCTTCGGGGGTGTGTAGTGGCTTGTCACTCTCGTTTGAAAGGGAGCTGGGCAGCCTGCTCAAGACAGGCAAGTACGTTATAGGTTCGAGGAAGGGGCTTAGAGCGCTTTTGAGGGGTGAAGCCAAGATGGTTATTCTGGCCTCTAATGCCCCTCCAGAGGTTAAGAAGAGAGTGGAGTACTATGCGAGGCTCTCCAACGTGCCAGTCTACGTGTTTAGGGGCACCAACGTGGATCTAGGGGTCGTCGCCGGGAAGCCCTTCAGGATCTCGATGATAGTCGTGATAGACGAGGGCTCCTCGAGGATACTGGAACTGTCGTCCAGCTGAGGTGCAGCTTCTTGGAGAGCAAGATAACTATGGAAGAGTTAAGGTTTTTATCCGTCTTCCAGGAGCTCACAGGGGTCACGGCCTACAGGTGCTTCATAGACGAGGAATCTAACAGGCTGATATACCTGGTGAACAACAACGAGGTGGGCAGGGCTGTGGGGAGGAACGGTAAGAACGTCAAACTACTTGCTAGGATACTCAAAAGGAGCATAGAGGTGGTGGGCTACTCCCAGGACCTGGAACAGATGACTAGAAACCTTTTCCCCGGGATAAGGGTTCAGGGGGTTACTGTTTCTGAGAGGGGGGGAGAGAAGACTGTGTATGTCAAGGTGA
This sequence comes from Desulfurococcales archaeon, assembly GCA_015521705.1. Taxonomy (GTDB): domain Archaea; phylum Thermoproteota; class Thermoprotei_A; order Sulfolobales; family Acidilobaceae; genus S141-84. The sequence continues at coordinate 31,982 of WANR01000015.1, read as the reverse complement.
TTGAGGAAGACAAGGGAAAGGCCATAGGTAAGGATGGGAGGAACGTTAAAAGGGCACGACTAGTCCTGGAGAGACTCTTCGGTGTCAGGAGGGTAATTGTCAGGTAAACCAATTTAACCCCGAGGACTTAAAGAGATAGCATCGGTGAGGCTAGGGGATTGACGGGCAAGAAAGCTCCCTACGGACTGTTTGCTGCGAGGAAGCTAAGAGAGAAGAGGAAGAAGTTTAGGTGGAGCCAGCGCGAGTACAGGGTTAGAATGCTTGGGCTCAAGAAGAAGTACGACCCCCTCGAAGGAGCCCCAATGGCTAGAGGCATAGTCCTGGAAAAAGTAGGGGTCGAGGCCAGGCAGCCCAACTCGGCCCTGAGGAAGTGCGTGAGAGTACAACTAGTCAAGAACAGAAAGGTTGTAACAGCGTTCGTGCCCTGGGACGGAGGCATCAACTATATAGACGAGCACGACGAGGTCATAATAGAGGGGATCGGCGGGCCACGAGGAAAATCCCTCGGCGACATCCCAGGTGTCAGGTACAAGGTTGTAATGGTCAATGGCGTCTCGCTCAAGGCCCTCTGGGAAGGGAAGAAGCAGAAGCCTAGGAGATAGCCCAGCCATTACTAGTTTCCCCTATTTAAAAGAGTAGCCCTGATCCGGGTGCCTCGGGATCCTCCTCTCCTTTAAAGATATAAAACCTTGGCTTGCTCATATCCTAGGTTAGGTTTATTGCATCTGCCCTGCATGCTAGTACTGGGTGGTACATCGTTGAGTAAGGCAGAGCACCTGAGAGCGGTCGAGGTCGTCCCATTTATGGGAGCCTACGAGGCTTATGGCAGAACAGCCTATGTTATAGGTCTAAGGCTTCTCCTGGAGAACGGTGAGACCTTCACCATATACAGTGTGCCCTACGACGTGGCTGAGGCCATCAAGATCCACAACAACGGCGAGCCCCCTCCCTCCAGGCAGAGCCTCTTCTCCCTGGTACTCTTCCACGAGGAGTTCAAGGAGAAGATAACGAAGAGCCTGAGAAAAGTGGTCATAGACGAGTTCGACTCCGAGTCAAACCTATACACAGCCACAGCCCACTTCGAAGACGAGGGAGTCAGGCTTAACATAAAGATGATACCGAGCCACGCCATATACCTGGCCCTGATAGCCCAGAAACCCATATACATCAGCAGGGACCTGGTAGAGATGGCTAAGAGGGAGGAAGAGGACATAGAAGAGGAGTACGGCGACGACTTCGAAGAGGGCGACTACTAAGCCTCTAGGGCCGAGGGTAACGGTTTACAGGAAGCCTAGGTAGGGGCTCCTCCACGCTTCGCATCCTCCTTCCTAGCCTCCTCCATTATCGCCTCTACCAGGTTCACAGTGTCCACCTCTTCTATAACGGTTCTCCTCTCACAGCCCTCTAGCAGCTTGTTAAGTTCCTGCAGGTTCACGCGCAGCACTTCCCCGTCTACTCTAGCCCTTATCCTGGTCCTCAGCATGTATACTTTCTCGCCGGGGCCATCGTAGACTATTCTGCCGTTCTCCAGTAGCACTATCTTCGTGGGCACGTACCCCAGGTCTTGGTGGCTTATAACCACGACTATCTTCTCCCTACTCATGTCCATAAGCATTTTTCTCAGGCTGGGCACAAAGCTGGGGTCTATGTTGGTGAAGGGTTCGTCCACGAAAACAACCTCAGACCTGGCAGAGAAGCCTATGGCTAGTTGGACCCTCTTCTTGAACCCCGACGATAGGTCTCTATACCTCTTGTTCAGAACCTCCTCCAGCCCAAAGGCCTCAACGACACTGCGCCTGTCAACGCTTCTATCCATGTACGCCTCCAGCAGGTCTGCCACGGTTATCGGCGGGAGCTCCACCTCTTCAAGTATCACCGAGATCCTCCCCAACATTCCCTCGGGCCCCACGCTCGAGCCGTCGTCCATGAAGTACCTCACGACACCCCTATCGGGGTAGGCTATTCCCGAGGCTATCTTGGCGAGAGTGGTCTTACCGCTCCCATTAGGCCCTATAATGAGGTTAGTCCCCCTGACGAACTCTAGCTTTGGGATGTTTAACGTGAACCTTCCATACCTCTTAACGATCCCTCTTAGCTCGGCTCTGACGACGCCCATTTCCTATCAACCTCTAGAACACCCATAGAGTCCTGGAAGGGCTTGAGGATCGCCTGCAGGCTAACTGTTATGCCGCTCCTACAGTATATCTCGGCTCTGAACACGCCTCCAGGGCCCGCATTGCCGCTGGTAACGTTATAGGGGAAACCGCAGGCTACGGTGATAGAGGTGTTGGCCTCCGACCTGAACACTACACTATACACGCCCCTGCCCAGGTCTATGGAGTAGAACACTGAGTGCATCGCAGTTCTAGGGTACAGCGGCGTCTCCACCTCCACCACGACAGAGTCTCTAGGCAGTAAACCGAGGCCCAGCAGTGTAGCCGTCAAGAAGCCAATAGCTGCCAAGACGGCTACCAGGCGGGCAAGCCTCCCAGCCAGCGTTGAAGGCTTCCAGGCCACAAGGGTTCACCCCTATCACATCTCCAACCTTTTAGCCAGCACGAGAAATAGCAGGAGAGACGCAGCCACGATAACCAGGTAGAGAGTGGGCTCATAGTTCCCGTAGAAGTCTCTGAATAGGCCATACGTCTCCAGAGGCGACGATAAAGGCTTGTCGCCAGCTTTTATGAGAGAAGCCCAGATCACGGCGAAAACCAGTACGAGAGTCCCACTAACAGACTTCGTAGCCAGCGAGGCCAGAGCTGTCAGAGAGGCCGCTATCAGGGAAAGGCTCAAGACCCACCCCAGCGTGAAGAGTACTGACCTGTAAATACTCTCAAACAAGCCGACAAGGTAGACCACAGTCCCCAAAGGCAGGGACGCCATGGAGAGGGCAAGCGAAGACACCGACAGGGAGACAAGAAACCTCTCAGCAAGAGCCCTAACCCTGCCCTTCTTAGCTACTAAATCGAAGATAAAGTAGCCACGCTCGAGGGGCCTAGCCACCATGTATGCTGTTATGACCGATGAAAGAAAGAACAACATGTGAGTCGGTATTAGGAATAATTGCTCGTAATAAGAGGAAAACACGCCAGCCTCGTAGGCCGATACATTTAATTCAGGAGCCCCAGCACTCTGCCCTCTAACGGTCATGTCTTCATTGACTGCAATAACTCCAGGCGGGACCCCTTCACCAGGAACCTCGCCACTAGAAGCCACGACATCTTCCCTCGCTCCCCGCAGCTCAGATCCTGTAGACTCAAAATCCTCGATCCCCACGTCTACAGCGATAAAAGCTGGAAGAAGAGGCAGAAGCACCAACAAGACGTAAATAGCCAATAGGCTCCTAGTAGACAAGGCCTCGTAGCATGAAGGGCAGGGCATGCCTGTAAGCCTCCTCCCTAGCCTACCAGAGCCCAGCCCATGCTAGGAAGACCTAGACCTCCTCCTATAAAGTATGAAGGAAGCAACAGCGATAGCGGCGGCCGCTATAGCTATTTCTTCTACAAAGCTCTCAGTAGTAATACCCCAGGGATAGTCATCGTCTATACTGCTAAGGTACGGCACCATGCTTGGATCAGGGCTTAACGCGCCAAACACTATGTATGTATCGTTCCCCACGGGCAGCACCAGCTTTTGTATGAAGGCTATGTAGTTATGGATAACATTGGCTGTCAAGAACTCGTTTATAAATAACAGGGTGACCAGCTCATTACCATTATAGTTGATTTTGCTTGTTATTGGTAGCTCCTTGTCAACGTCCTCGTATGGCTGGCCTATGACAGGGTTCTTAGTTGTAGAAAGCAGCAAGGGCTTCCCCAAATACGTGAACCTATAGTCCAGGGCCTCCTCGTACCTTATATCTATAAGAGAGTAGAGGGGGAAGAAGCCTATAGGCTCTCCCCCAATATAGGCATAATTATACCGGGCATCAACTATATACGTGTACTCAGCGCTAAAGGGCTCAGATTCCATGGCACTAGCTATCCTCTTAAACTCCTCAAGTTCCTCCGCACTAATTTCATCGACACTAATTTCATCGACTGCACCCACAAACCCCGGCCCAATAACCGCCTCACCACGGCCGATCTCTGGTTCTATTCTGAGGAGGATCTCGCTCAAAACATAGGTGTTACTAATGGTAACGTTAGAGCCAGGCCTGATAAACTTGAGGTACCCAGTAATAGAAACCCTAATCTCCGCATGCGTCGAATTCAGCCATCTCCCATCTAAAACAATTTTACCCTCACTAATAAAGGAAGCGTTCAAAGATACAAACGTGGTATCATCCACTCTTCTAACAAACTCGGCAAGATGAAAGTAATACACTGGCCTAGGCCCGCTAAACACGTCCTGGTCAGAAGAAGACAAGACAACGTTAACTCCAAATAACGGAAAAACATAAAATAACATGAATAAGAAAATAAAAATCATAAATTTATTCAAAATATTTAGATTTATTATAAACATTTTCCTTCTCCCCCTATATACCTTGCCTTCTTATTAAGGTTTTCAGTTTAAATAATTGTTTCAAAATCCGCAGTTTGCATTTTAGTAGTATCCTGGCGCAATATATGCTTCAGGAAATATATGGACATACACTTTTATTTTAGCGTCGAAACATAAGGGGCCCTTTTTCTCGAAGTAGCCAACTATAGTATAGTTTCTATATACATGAAGCCAGCCATTATTATGCTTATGTAACTTTAGCTTTGAATCATAGATCTTGTCTAAATTAAAGATATAATCACAGCCAAAACCGTCATGATTCTTTATCCTCTTGTCTCCATCCGAAGAAAACAACGCATACCTACCGTTATAAAGATCATACAGTCCCCATATAACGCCAGCAACTGCTACATATGCATTACCTTGAGGAATGTTCACGGTCACGCTAATAGTTTTCCCATAGCATAAATGAAAACGTTATACTTATAGGATCGCCAGTAACGCTATTTTGATCCTTATCTGTACTAATGTCTACAGGTCGGAGATGGCCTGCAAAAGCTATAGGAGTAGCCACAATCTGAAGGGCTAGTATTGCCACCAAAAATATTGCTATAAAAGAGCCTCTTATTCCCCCGTAATTAGCCAAGCCTCCCAGCCCCCTTGTTTGGTTATCTGTTTTTAGGAAAAATAGCCATCTAGCCAGTTCTTAGTGACTAAATGAAGAAAAACCTAGATGGCTATTTTTCCTAAAAACAGATAACCAAACATTGTTGTTGGTTTGTTTTTAAGGGGGTTTATTGTTGTTTGGTGGTTTTGGTTTGTTTTCTTTGCGGGTATTTAGAGTGTATACCTTTGGTGTGTGGGTGGGTACCCCTTTATACTGTTTTTCCCGATTTACCTTTGGTGTGTGTTGTGGAGGGTTTCCTCCACAGGGTTGGTAAGAGGGCTAGGAGGAGGATTATTGAGGTTTTGGCTTTGGGTAGGAGTCGTAGGGAGCTTGCTGAGCAGCTGGGGGTCTCTGCTACTGCGGTGGTTAAATACTTGGATGGGAGGACTCACCCTAGTGACGAGGTTCTTGCTAGGGCTATTAGTATTGCTTCTCCGGAGGAGAAGAGGGAGATCTCGGAGATTATTGGGGAGGATTTGAGGGAGTCTATCGAGGATTTCATTAGTTGGTGCATAGAGGAGGGGGTTTTTCCGGGTAGGGTGTTGTCTTCCATTGAGAAGAGCATACTCAGGGCCAAGCTGGCTGTTGTAGGCAGTAGGCCGGAGCTTGGCTAGGCTTCTCTGCTTTTCATACCTGGGGGAGGCTTCTTAAGTGGCGTTTGCTGTTGTAGTGTTATATACTTCAGGTTTATTTGTTTGCTGTTGTAGCTAGGTACTGGGGGGTCTTATTGGGGTGGATTTCTGGCTCTAGCAGGGGCCTGCTAGGCGTGTTCCTCCCGTTTATCTTATTACTTGTTCTCTTGTTGGGGTCTGCTTTTCAGGCTGTTGGTGTGCTGGCTTTATCTGGTGACGACGAGGAAGACGAGCTTTACGATGATGGGCTATTTGAGGAGGTTGCCGAGTCTGCGGGTAGCGTGGCTTTGTTTCTGGGTGTCCTTGCTAATGTGGCCTTTGTGGGGTATAAGTGGGCTAGGCTTCACGTCAGGATCAGGGGTTCTTATAAGCGTGTTTTAGATGTGCATATATTCCTCAACTTCCTGCTCGCCGGGCTTGCCTTCTACCACGGCTATGCACTCAGGGATACTGCGGGCCCTGTGGAGTACGCTTCTGTGGCCGTCATAGCTGTTATCCTCTTGTCCGGCGTTCTTCTCAGGTATGCCAAGAATAGGCATGTTAAATGGTTTGCCAGGCATATCCACATACAGAGGGCTCTTGCAGTTATACTCCTCATAGTTGTCGCAGTTCATGTGCTAACCATAGAGGACTAGGGAGCCGCTGGGCTCCCATCCTGTCGGCGGTCATGGCTTCTAGTAACTGCTGGGCCTTATGCTTCTATTTCTTCTCTGCCTAGTATCTCGTGGAACGTGTTTTTCTTGCAGGTTCTACAGTAGTGGTAGAATGTTTTGAATGTTGAGAGGTCGAAGCTGGCTCTAAGCTCCCACTCGGTCTTGCAGTCGCTGCATCGCATCCTCCACACTGTCACCAAGGCCCTTCACCCATAGTTTTCTGCGTCTTGGCACTACTATCCGTGGGGGATCTAGGGTCGGTGGTTTATAAGTTCTCGTGCCAGCCTTTATGGCTTATCTCTGTCTGTTTCCCTGTCTGCAAGCATTTTAACGCTTGTACGGTAAGGTAGTCACTGGAGTAGCGCTTGAAGGGTGCCTGTATTGCTTGAAGGCGTTAGGAGGGCTGTCGCGGAGTTTCTTAGGGGCGGTGGTACCTACCAGAGGGCCGTCGAGTCCTTTACCCGGGAGCTGCAGAGAGAGCTGATAAGGGCTGACGTTAACGTTAGGCTTGTCCTGGAATTCACTAGGCGTGTCAAGGAGAGGGCCCTTAAGGAGGAGCCTCCGCCGGGTGCTGGGAGGCGTGAATGGTTCATTAAAATAGTCTATGAGGAGATGGTCAAGCTTTTTGGGGGCGAGTCAGAGCCCCAGGTGGACCCTCCTAGAACGCCTTGGGTCGTAATGTTCGTGGGCATACAGGGCACGGGGAAGACTACTACGGCGGGCAAGCTGGCTCTCTACTACTCCAGGAAAGGCTACAGCGTGGGGCTCGTGTGTGCAGACACGTATAGGCCTGGGGCCTTTGAGCAGTTGAGGACTCTTGCGAAGCAGGTGGGCGCGATGTTCTACGGAGAAGAAGAAGGCAGGGATCCCGTGGGCATAGCATCCCGTGGGGTTAAAGCCCTAGTGGAGAGGGGGGCCCAGATCGTGATAGTCGACACGGCTGGCAGGCACGGCTATGGAAGGGAGGAGGCCCTGCTACGCGAGATGGAGGAGCTCGCTTCCAAGATAAAGCCAGACGAGGTGGCCCTAGTGATAGATGCCTCCATAGGCCAGAAAGCCTACGACCTGGCTGCTAGGTTCAAGAGGGCAGCGCCCATAGGCTCGATAATAGTGACGAAGCTGGACGGCACGGCTAGGGGCGGCGGCGTCCTCTCGGCAGTGGCCGCCACTGGGGCCGTGGTGAAATTCGTCGGCACCGGGGAAAAACTCGAGGAGCTCGAAGTGTTTAGGCCTAAACGGTTCGTGGCTCGAGTGCTCGGAATGGGTGACATAGAGTCCCTGGTCGAGAAGATCAGGTCCCTCGAGGAAGTCTCTAGGCTGGAGAAGGATATGGAGGACATTGTCCGCGGCAAGATGAGCCTTAGACTGGTCTATAGGCAGCTTATGGCTATGAGGAAAATGGGGCCCCTCTCCAAGATCCTTCAGATGCTCCCCGGCTTTGGGCTTGTCCAGGAGCTGAGCCAGGAGAGGGTGAAGCTGGGCGAGGAGAAGATCAGTAGGTGGCTGGCGATAATGAATAGCATGACCTACGAGGAACTAGACAACCCGGAGATAATCGATCGGAGCAGGATTAAGCGCATAGCCCAGGGGGCCGGGGTCAGAGTTGAAGAGGTCAGGGAGCTGCTCTCATACTACAAGTCCATGAAGAGCCTTATGAGGAGGCTGAGGAGGGATAAGAGGCTCCTTAGAAGGCTCGGGCTCGAAGTCTAGAGACGCCACGCTTGGGAGGATCCATATCTGCCTCGACCCCCTAGATACCAGGGAGGCGGCAGTATTCCTGGCCTCAGCCCTTTTAGTGTCACATGGAGTTAGGAGAGACTCGACTGCTATAGCCTTGCTGTCTAAGCCTCGTATGTGGCTTGTGGCCCGCGGCGATAGTGTCAGGCACTTGAGGCCTGACATAGATAGTGCGGAGGGCTGGATCCGCGCTGTAGCCTTGGGGAAGAGGCATCTGGGCGGGGAGACTTTAGTGGAGATAAGCCTTGATGAAATAACCCGGAGCTGCTATAAGCTGTGTTTTCGCAGCCACACTAGGGCTCTCCACGTTCCCGTGGGTAGTCTTCCAAGCTGCATAGCGCTCCTTTACTCACAAGAGACCCTAGAGAACAGTAGTTGCGATGGCAAGGCCCCTACGGGCCCTGTACCCTTGCCCTTAATGCCAGCTATAGGTAATATCTTGGTTGACAGGATCGCTGCTGGCTATAGGTTAGTCTAGGAGATGGTCACACGTATGTTAGCCACTCCTCGTACTCTGGCAGCCTGCCCCTGACAACGTCTTCGTATAGCTTCTGGAGCCTTTTGGAAACCTTGCCCGGCTTCCCGTCCCCTATGGGGACTCCGTCGACCTCAACTATGGGTGTCACTTCCGTGGCTGTCCCTGTGAAGAATGCTTCGTCCGCGCTGTAGAGCATTCCGAGGGTTATGTCCTCCTCGAGGACGCCTATCCCGAGCTCTCTCCTAGCCAGTTTTATGATGCTGTCCCTGGTTATGCCGGGGAGTATAGAGGCGTGGAGTGGCGGTGTTATCAGCTTGGTGTCTTTGACGATGAAAAGGTTCTGTCCCGGCCCCTCGCTTATGAAGCCTCTCGAGTCGAGGAGTATTGCCTCGTCGAAGCCCTTCATGTGTGCCTCAATAGTTGCCAGGTAGCTGTTTATGTAGTGGCCTGTAGCCTTAGAGTTCATGGGGAGAGAGTCGCTTGGGGGCCTTCTCCAGTGGGACGTTATAACCCTGGCCCCCTTATAGTAGGCCTCTCCCAGGTACTTGCCCCACTTGAAAACACCTATAGCTAGTGAGGCCCTCCTTGTCGGGGGCCTCACGCCGAGCTTTGTCGCGTTGATGAAGGCTATAGGCCTGATGTAGCAGTCATCGAAGCCAGACTTCCTAACCACCTCGATGATGGCCTCTGCTATCTCGTCCCTGGTATAGGGGATCTCCAGCTTATAAGCGTTGGCCGACAACAAGAGCCTGTCTACGTGCTCGTATAGCCTGAAAATAGCTGTCCTACCGTTGTCTGTCCTATAGGCCCTAATGCCCTCGAACACTCCAACACCGTAATGGAGGGAGTGGGTCATGACATGGATCCTGGCGTCCTCGAAGGGGATAAGCTTCCCGTCAAACCATATATACCTTCCCCAATCGCTCATGACAAGCCCTGTCTAAATAGTTGCTCTAATGGTTTAAATACTGAATCCCAAATATCCCGGAATAAGGACGATTCGCGGCCACCCCATTTATCCCGGAGAGGCTACCTGCGCTAAACTCCTAATAAGCCTATTAGACCCTAGGCTGGTGCTGTACCGTGGCCTGTGCTGGGTGGCTCTAGTTGAGTAGTAGGGTGGAGGAATGGGTGAGCCGCAGCGGCCTCCCTTGGAAGCTTCACAGGCTGTCTTCCAGAGTTAGGAGTGTAAGGGAGGCTTCACAGGCTATGGGGGTTCCCCCGGGCAGGATCGTAAAGACTATAGTGCTTGTCGACGGCGACAGGACTATAGCATGCATCATTCCAGGCGACAAGATGCTGGACTTGGAGAAGCTTAAGAGCATTATCGGCGGCAGTCCCAGGCTCGCCACGAGGAGGGAGGTTGAGGAAAGAACCGGGTACCCAGTAGGGGGAGTACCCCCGGCACCCCTGCCAGATAATGTACTGGTCGTCCTAGACCATAGGCTCTTGGGAGAGGATAGCTTGTATGGGGGTGGAGGAGACGAGTATAGCCTGCTGGAGTTCAGGCCCGGAGACCTGGTGAGGGTTAGGAGAGTAGTTATAGGCGACGTCTCTAGCTAGCCTCGAGGGATCAGGTGGTTCTCAGCTTACCAGGCTCTTCAGAGTACGCCCTGTGGCAGCCCTTAAGGATCCTATCTATGAAGACAACGTCGTATTCCCCGAGCACCTCGCCGCCAGGCGTTTTTATGACTGCCCTAGATTGGGGGTCGAAGACCCCGTCGACGACCACCTCGGGATCAACTACCGGGTTTGTTCCATACTTCTCCACGAAGTCGTCCTTAGCGTATATAGCGAGTACCTCGTAACCGTCCTTACCCTTCAGGAGAAAGACAGCGCTTGGCTTAGGGCTTCCCGGCGCGTATGCTAGCCCGTAGAGGCCCCTGGCTTCGAGCCTGTACTCCTTCCCATTTATCTCGAGAACCAGGCTCCCCCTGCCCATGTCGACGGTGTCGCCTCTAACTATGGCCCTGATCTTAGCGTCAACGCCCTTGAGCTTTGATACGTCCTCATAGTTGGAACTGTAGATGGCCGCGTACCCCACCCCGGCCATTAATGCAACGAAGAGGGCTACCATGAGAAAGGCCCTGCCTCTCACAGCTCCTACACCCTCCTGATCAGAGCCAGTAAAAGTAGGGTGACCCCGAGAGAATATATTATTGTATTAGCGGCCACAGTCCAGCTCACGACTATCTTGAGCCCCCCGTCTAGGCTCACTATGTGGGAAACGATCGATGGCTTACCCTCGCTAGTCATGGGGGGATCTACTGGGGGCTCTATCGGCGGGTCGAAGTATAGGCTGCTTCCATCGGATAGGGTAAGAGTTGCTATCTTGCCATCTACCAGGGTAGCGTTCACCACCACGAATGTCGGGGAGGCGTAGTCGCCCAGTATCTGGACGGCCCCGGCAAGGCCCAAGGCCAGGACTGCTAGAGGGAACACGTATATTGCTTTAGGCACCAGCCGGGAGCCAGCTTGCTTCGTCTTCGCTAGAGCCAGAGCCGAGAGAGCCCCTATTGCAGGCACTAACAGTGCTTTCAGCCCGAAGATCTGGAGCACTTCCGGCCTGGAGAAGAACACCCTGGTATCCTCCGGAGTCGGGTGGAGGCTCTCCGCTATCCTGACTGCTATAAAGCTCAGAGGGACCATCACGTAGGCTGCTATAGAGTATGCTGCCGAGACCCTCACGGCGCGCTCGGGGTCGCTGATACTGCGCCTGACCACTACGTAGGCTGCATACGCTATGAATAACAGAAGGACGCCTGTCTGCCTGGGATCCCAGTTCCAGTAGCTACCCCACGAGTCCTTAGCCCATATACTCCCGGTTATCAGCGTGAGGCCGGCGAAAACAAGCCCTACAAGAGCGAACGAGTAAACATACCTATCCAGCCCCAGGTTGCCGCGCGCCAGCAACAGCACGGCTGAAACCATGGATGCCGTGAAAAGCATGTATGAAGTCCAGGCTACAGGGACATGGATATAGATGCTTAGGTAAGCCGTGGGAGGCCCCACGGGGACTTGCAGCGGGAAAGACCCCCTCGTCACGGAATACATAGTCAACAGGGAATCCAGCAAAGCCAGCGACAGTATGGCTATTACCAGGCGCTTCACGCCTAAGACCCCCGCTCCGGGCGCCCCATTATAGCGTGGAACCCGTATGAAGTTAAAACAATTTATTACCCTGAAAGCGGCAGGCCCTGGAAAGCTTACTTGGTTATCTCGTCCGTGAGGGACTTCTTTAATAGGCTGTGCGGCAGTTCTTTTACTATGAACCATTTAACGATCTTAGCCTCCGCTTTTCTGAGTGACTCGTCTAGGGTTGACACCGATACGCCCTGCTCTGCCGCGAGATCCTTTAGGCTGACAGTTCTCGGGAACCTATAGTAGCCCTTAGCATAGGCTTTGAGCAGTAGCTCCTCCTGCTTTGGGGTTATATAGTAGTCTAGGTCGTCGACTCTCATGACGTCCTCAACGTGGAAGCCTCCCTCCTCTATGTGCTTTAGGCTGTCCCTGGAAGTAGTCAGTAGTACTATGACGAGTTTTTCCTTGTCTATCCTTGAGCTGAGCACCAGGCTTTTAGGCGGGTTCCTCCTTATAGGGCACGTTTCCTGGCCCGCGCAATAGGCTCTAGGGATCCTAACCAGTAACAGGGAGCTCTTGGGGTCCCTGCTTAGAACGGAGTAATATACCCCCTTAAACCTCTTGAGGACGCCGATAAACCTAGAGATGCTCCTGGAGGATCCATGAACCATGATCCACTCCTCAGCGCCGTCGCTATTGCTGTGAACGCCCAGAACCCGCACCGAGAGGTCTCCCTCTCCCTGACTAGCATTTCTCAGGGCTTCCTGGAGAAAGCAGCCATTAGTGAGGGAGACCACCGCGACAAGGCCGCGCCTAGCCAATGTGTGTCCACCCAAACATTTCAGGGGTTCCCCAGTTGAACATCCATACTTAAAGACTTATATACTTATATTAAAATTTCTCGAGGGAAACCATTATGAAACCCCTTAGATCACGATTACTTGCCGGGGGACACCCACCGTAAATACGTTACGGTTCCAGCTTGGGAGCCTGCCATGGGAAGTGTTGAGCCCATAGCTAGGCTGGAGGGCGTGTGGAAGAGGTTTGAGGGCCAGCCATCATGGGTTCTCAGAGGAGTATCCATGACTGTTAGGCCCGGCGAGCTGGTCCTTGTCATGGGCAGGAACGGCACGGGCAAGACGACCCTCCTCAAAATAATGGCTGGACTCGTGGAGCCGAGCAGGGGCAGGGTTCTAATAGGGGGGCTTCAACCGGGCTCCACTCAGGCCCGCATGATGCTCGGGGTAGTACTCCACCACCCACTCGTCTACGACGAGCTAACTGTCCAAGAGAACTTGTCATACTATGCAGGACTATACGGTGTGTACGGCTATGAGCCTAGAAGGGACGAGGTTGCAGAGGCTCTGGGAGTGACCAGGGTTCTTGGCGCCAGGGTTTCTAGCCTTAGCTTTGGGTGGAGGCGAAGGGTTGACATTGTCAGGGCCCTGATCCATAGGCCAAGGATCCTGTTGCTGGATGAGCCTACTACGGGGCTTGATGATGATACCGTGGAGTCTCTCCTAGATATGACGGCTGAACTGTCAAAGAGGGGTGTCGCGGTTGTCTCGACTTCCCCCCGTAGGCTAGACTCCGCCCTCGAGAGGGGCTATAGGGGTTTGGAGGTTGTCGATGGCAGGCTGGAGGTGGTGTCTGCGTGAGTTATTCCCGGATTGTCTCCTCACTGTGGCTACTCGTGTGGAAGGATTACCTGGTGGACGTGCGCTCCAAGAGCGTGCTGGCTTTCCAGGCGCTTTTCGCGCTGTCTTCCAGCATCTTCACAGGCTACTATGCCTCCCGTAGCGTGGAGCCTCTGGTGGCCCTGGGCTCTGGCATTGTTGTTGTCCCCCTCTTTCTAGCCGTGTTCTCCGCCTATGCTTCCATGGTTAGGGAGGCTGAGAGGGGCACAATAGAGGGCTTGCGCCTACTGCCCGTGGGCCCCGAGGTTGTGGTCTTAGCCAAGCTATTGTACATATATGCCTTGACAATGCTACAGGCCGAGGTCTATTTCCTCTTCTCCGTGCTCTTCTCGGGCTATTCGCCCCCAATGCTATGGGTCGAGGCATGGCTGGCCATGTTCGTCCTCTATATTTCGGCGGCCGCCGGTTTCTCATCCGCCATAGTTGCGTACACTGGAGGCAGGGCCCTTGCCCTGGCCGTGCTCGTCATAGTCTTGACGCTGCCGATGGCCCAGGTCGCTGTTCCGGTGCTCTCGTTCGTCATGGCCGGCGGGCTCCTGTCGCCTGCACAGGCCTACGCGATGATGATTATGCCGCTCGCTTTCATTACAATATTTCTTATACTGGCGCGCTACATCCTGTAAGTTGGTGCCCGTGATGGCGTCGAGGCTACGACCCCCCCAGGGGGGCTCTGAGAGGGCTGCTGGATGGGTTCTAGTAGTGGCCGCCATGCTGGGAGGCCTCTTCTTCTACTTGGTCGTCTCCTCCATAGGGTCAACAGCGAGCCTATACATGGGAGACACTAGCATAGACTCCACGGGCGAGCTGGACTCCTTACTGGCTAGCGGCGACCCTATTGCTGTCATGTTTAAGACCCTCACCTGTCCCACCTGCAAGAAAATGGAGCCCTTCTGGGACGTGCTAGAGGCCAGCGAGAACCTCCCTGTCAGCTTCTACACCATAACATTCACGGAGGACACCGCCGAGGCCTTCTACAGGTACGGGGTCCAGGAGGTACCCACCTTCATCGTTTTCGTAGAAGGCAAGCCTGTTGCACTATATAAGGGCGCTTTTCCAGGACCCAACATAACACAGTCCATGCTCGACTGGGCCCTTGCCGCTCTAAGCGGCGCCTCAACAGGCGAGTCACTCGAGCTGGGCCAGGCAGGCCCCGGTTCCGGCGTGCCTCTCAGTGTCTCAGTCACAGAGGGCCCGGTATCCCTGGCCCTCCCTCTCATAGCGTTTGTCCTGGGGGTCGTTGCAGCATTCTCCCCCTGCGCCCTCCCTCTCATAGCACTCTACGGATCCTCAGCCACGAGCTATGGGAAGAGGCAGGTCTACCTTGGCCTGCCCCTCTCAGTCCTAGGCGTGTTCTTCATAGGCCTAGCCTTCCTGGCCCTGGGATCCCTAGTGTACGAGATACAGGGGGCTCTGCTCTGGGTGTCCGCAGCTACAATAATGATGGCCGGCTTCCTTGTAGCACTAAACGTTAACATTGGGCTGCGCTCAGTCCCGCTAGCTGGCAGGGGGCCAGGCGCCTTCTTCCTCCTATACGGCCTACTAGCGACGCAGTGTAGCTTCCCCCTAGTAGTCGGCGCCCTGCTTCTAATAGCTTCGTCTAGCACCATAGGGGCTGGCTTTGCCACACTGCTCGGCTTCGCCCTAGGGCTCTCCCTGCCCCTGTGGGTCATAGTAGTTGCCATAGGGAAGTACAACAGGCTCACAGCACTGCTATCATCGCCACGTTTCAGGGTCATAAGTGGAGGCCTAATGATAGCTAGTTCCGTCCTCATAATACTCTACTCCTACGGGGTGACAGTTTAGAGTGCTCCCAATCCACTATACTGGCCTGCTGGCGGCCAGCATTATCGTTGTGTCTGCAGTTTCAATCTATGCGTTACTTAAGGGGAGGTTATGGATAGCAAGAGGCATGGCCAGGGCTGCCGCGATACTCGCCCTGGCGTCGTGGGCCATCTATGTATACGCGTTTATAGTACAGGACCCCACGCTCATGGCAGTCTATATGAGTAGTAGTTCTGACATGGAGTACTGGCTCAGGATAGCGGCCTCCTGGTCAAACGGCGGGGGGAGCCTATTCCTATTCTCTATAGTAGTCCTAGTGGTCTCTGAGGCGCTCAGGACAGGCTTCAGGGACGAGAAAAGGTTCCACGTGGCAACTCACTCCCTAGTGATCCTAGGGCTCCTGGCAGCCTTCCTGAACGACGCTTTCACCAAGTATGAGGCCTCGGGCCCTGGGGCAGGCTTCAACCCCCTGCTAAAGACCTGGTGGGTTTACCCACACCCCTTATCTACTTTCATAGGGTACGCCCTCTTGGCTGCGTCCTCTATAGCCCTCTTCCTATACCCCGGCAGCCTCAAGGCTTACAGGGTCTTCGTAGCTGGCTGGGCAACCACAACTCTTGGGATAGTCCTGGGGGGCATGTGGAGCTATGACACTTTCGGGTGGGGTGGCTACTGGGCCTGGGATCCTGTTGAGACCGGGGAACTCCTTGTCTGGCTTTCGTCAGCCCTAGTGATACATCTAAGAGGGCCCCTGGCTAGGCATAGAGGGCCTGCTTCCCTCCTCGTTGTCTCCTCTATACTCTTGGCACTGTATATCACGAGGACAGGTCTGAGCCCTCTCCACGGCTTCGCCCTACCAAATATAGGAGCCGTCGTCCTCCTTTCAGCGTCCATAGCCTTCCTGGCATGGTTCCTGAAGGAGTTCGCAGCCCTGTGGGACAAGCCTGGTACCAGTCTTAGGGGCCTCTCCCTGGAGAATGCTGGATTCACCGTGGCCGGAGTGGCTTTAATGGTTGCAACGTTCTTCGTGTATGGATCCATGCTGACCCCCTCTATACTGACTGCTATGGGGCTCGATGCTAGCGTGCCCCAGTGGGATAGTGGCGTGAGGTACTTCAATCCCCCACTCTACGTGCTTGCCATCGTAATGCTACTAGCCATGCCCGCTTCTCTGGCCGGCAAGCTCCTGGGCCGTAGAGGGTACCTCTCATTCCTGCTGGCCTCCATATCTGTGCTATCAGTAGCGCTGGCTGCATCTAAGGCACTGCCCCGCATAGCCCCCCTCTCGAGCCAGTTAACCAACAGCATGATAATTGCCGGGCTCTCTGTAGCTCTTCTAGTTGCCGGGCTCCTCCTAACAGTCACCATATACCAGGTCTACTCGTATAGGCTTAGAGGGCTGAGACAGGCCCTGTTGAACCTGGTTCATCTAGGCCTGGCAATACTGTTTGTGGGCGTGCTAGTCAGCGGGCCCGTAGCTTATGGGAGGCAGTACTCCATAGAACTCTACATTAGGCCCGGCGAGGAGGTTATAGTGGCCGGCGACCTGAAGATTAGGCTAGACGGCTTCAACTACAGCCTACAAGAAGGCCTAATAGACGCTTACACCCCCTACGCTGGGAAGAGCAAGGGCTTCATACTAGCCTGGACAGCTCTCCGCGAAGTCTCCACGAGTCTAGACAAACTGTCGAGAGACTATAGGGCAGGCGAGGAAGCCTTGGCCCAGGCCCCCCTTATGAAGCTCATCGTAGACTCTGCCGGATCCAACGAGACCATTAGGGTCGAGAGGCTATCTATCAACGTTAGCGAGGGCTTCCTATCCCCTTACGTTAACGGCTCCAGTTTTTGGGCCAACGGCTCAGTCCTGGAACTGGTCAACGCCACGATCTATTTTGAAGTAGTCCCCATAGCCCAGGATAAAGTACCGCCTGATACTGGTATAGCCTTGGCAGTGAATGCTTCTCAAGCCGTCTTAAGGCTCCCAGGGCCTGGGCCAGGCAATATATCAGGGCCCTACTCGGCCACCATACTGCCGGCAGAACCCGTCAGCATTGAAGTTCTCCTGTTAGGATCTCAGGCGACCCTGGTGGTTAACTCGCTGGCCCTATCCTCGGTTAATACGTCTGTGACCCGGGACGGCTCTGTACTGCTAGACAACGTCTCTGGGACTCTATTGGGGTCCCTTGTAGGGAGTATGGAGGAGGAGGCCGGGCTGCCTTTGATACTTGTGGGGCCCACGAGTGCTTACTACCATGTGAAATACGGGGTGCTATCGTGGGCCAAGCCCTTCATAGAGAATAATGGGCTATACCTGGACGGGGCCCCGGCTGTTTGGGTATTCCTGGGAGAAGAGCCGGGCATGATCAGGGTACCTAAGACCCTGCCTGAGGGAGCCTACCTGGACGCTTACATAACTACCATAATAGGCGAGGACGAGTACTCCGCGAGAGCCAGGCTGAGGTTCGACGCTAACGGGGAGCTCCAGGGGATTAGAGGCCTTGTGCCCCAGGTGGTACATGTTTGGAGGGGGCTCACAGACGTGTACATAACACTGTACCCGCCAGTGACTAGGGCTGGCGGGGAGCTGGTACACGAGCTGATGATATACTACCTGAGCCGCGTAAAGGACCTATACGGCGATGCTAGTGCGCTGACTCTAGCAACCATTATACTAGCAGAGTATTATCCCTCGCCAAGGAGTAGTAGCGATCTCTGGTCTCTGGCCAGGGACTCTTATTACCTCTACCTGGAAGCGTCGGGCTTCGATCATTCAAAGTCCAGGATCTACACTGAGGGGATCAGGGTGGAGGTCAAGATAATACCGGGTGTGGGCCTCGTATGGCTGGGCTCACTCTTATCGATAGCCTCTGCATTAGCCCTAGCCTTCCTGCCGTATGGCTTCGTGAATAAATCCCCTGATAAGCGGATCAGATAGCAGGGCTGCTGGTGTAGCCGATGCGCCAGCGCGGCGTGGAGGCCCTAGTGGATCTAGCATCTAGGGGCAATCTCAGGGCTATGGGGAGATTGCTAACCATCCTGGAGAACCCTGGTCTCGAGTCAGTGAGGCTTCTCGAGCACGTCATGAACAGGGCGCGCGGCGCCCACGTCATAGGGTTTACCGGCATTCCTGGATCGGGTAAAAGCACCCTAGTCTCCAGGGTTATCGGAAAGTTCAGGGAGATAGGTTACAAGGTGGCGGTGATAGCTGTGGACCCCAGCAGCCCCCTAACCCAGGGATCCCTCCTCGGCGACAGGCTGAGGATGCAGGAGCACGCCACGGATCCCGGGGTCTTCATAAGGAGCATACCAACCCGGGGGATCAAGGGTAGCATAAGCCTGGCAGCAATAGCCATGGCCGAGGCCTTCGACGCCTTCGGCTACGACAAGATCATTATAGAGACTGTGGGGGTGGGGCAGGCCGAGGTTGACGTGATGCACGCGGCCCACACGATAGTCGTGGTAACGATGCCTGGCGCCGGGGACGATATTCAGGCCCTAAAGGCGGGGGTAATGGAGATCGGGGACGTCTACGTGGTAAACAAGAGCGATAAGCCCGAAGCCTCGAAGACGTACGAGTACCTGAAGTTCGCCCTCGAGAAGGGCGAGATCGGAGAGGCTAGGGGCCTGTGGGAGCCGAGGATAGTGAAGACCAGCGCCGTCATGGGCATGGGCGTAGAGGACCTGGTGAGAGCCCTCGAAGACCACTACGGCTACCTAAAAACCACGGGGGTACTCGAGGAGAGGATAAGGAGTAGGAGGTCGCTACTACTAAGACTCTACGTGGAGGCTATAATAAGCGAGATAGTGGGCGAAGTGGTCGGAGCCTCGGAGCCGGGATCCAAGAGCGCCCCCACTAGCCTCAGCGAGTCTATAAGAGGCACGCTGGGGGAAGTGGTCAGACGGCTGTCTGAGAGATACAGTGGATCCTAGGAGTCCCAGGCCCACCTTTGGGGCCCGACAGGGCTGGGAGGGCTCTTAGAGTCTTGGGGAAGAGCTCCACTGCTTACATGTTTGTTAATAATATTTAGTTCTCCGCTCTCCGCATACTATCTTAGGCTTTTCAGGGGGTGTAGAGCGGGGTTGGATGCCAGGGTCGACAAGATACTGGCTTACGTGAAGGGGGAGAGGGATAGGCTTGTAGAGGAGGTTAGGAAGCTTCTGAGAATGCCCAGCGTTTCGGCCACCGGAGAGGGGATCGAGGATACGGCGTCGTATCTTGCTGAGTGGATTAGGGAGCGCCTTGGAGGACAGGCTACCCTTCTGCGTTACAGCGGCCACCCTATAGTCTATGGCCGGGTCAAGGGATCCGGCGAGGCTAGAGTGGTGTTCTACAACATGTACGACGTCCAGCCACCCGAGCCATTGGAGTATTGGGACTCGCCGCCCTTCGAGGCTAGGATCGTGGGTGACAGGATAATCGCTAGGGGCGCCTATAATACCAAGGCCGGGCTTATGAGCATGCTACTAGGCCTCGAGGCTTACCAGAAGCTATACGGAGACCTACCCGTAACCGTTACGATAGTCTTTGAGGGGGAGGAGGAACTGGGCAGCCCCTCAATGCCCCGGTTTGTGGAGGATAAGGGGGGAGAGCTGAAGGGATCGGAGATGGTTTACTTCGCATTCCCCAGTGAGAGGGTGCCCGGCAAGCCGGCCATAGTCCTGGGTAATAAGGGTATAGTGTTCCTCGAGCTCCGCTCCAGGGTGTCTAAGTACGACGTGCACAGCAGCTTCAGCAGGGGCCTATACAATCCTGCTGCTGTGCTCGCCAGGATTATTTCCCACCTCATAGACCCCCTGGAGGGGCCGAGGCTGCCGTGGCTCGAGGAGAAGACCGTGACTCCCACCGAGGAGGACCTAAGGTACCTAGAGGACATAATGGAGGCTTACCCCGCCGAGGACCTCCTGGAACTGTACGGTGTCCACAGGCCCAGGCTCGGGGGGAGGGAGTGGTACATAGCAGTCTACTTCAAGCCCACCGTCAACGTTGACGGGTTCCAGTCAGGCCACACGGGCCCTGGGACCAAGACCATAACGCCGGCGGAGGCGGTGGCTAAGATAGACTTCAGGCTGGTACCCAACATAGAGCCCGAGGACGTGATTGAGGGGGTTAAGGAGCTGATAAGGAGGCTTGGCCTCGAGGGCCTCGTGGAGGTGGGGGTGCACGACGCCTACACGTGGAGCAAGACAAGCCCCAGGTCGAAGGCCGTGGAGAGGGCTAGGAGGGCCTACCAGGCAATGGGTGTGAGACCCTACATAGTCCCAATGATCCCGGGATCCGCCCCCTCCTACCTCTTCACCAGGAAACTGGGCATCCCAATGATCGACACAGCCCCCGGCCACGGAGGCAGGGCCCACGCACCCAACGAGTACATAACCGTAGAGAGCATCCCATCAATGACGGCATACACAGCCATACTTGTAGACACTTTCATGGAAGACTAGCATACATATAAAGCGTTTTATAGTCCCCGCACCTGTTACTAGTCGTTCTCGCAGCATGCCCTCTAGCCCACCTATACCTAGTTATTGGGTAAAGGGTTCGGTCTTCATCGCGTTTTGGGCTAGCCTTCATCACCCCTTCAGTCTCCCAGGGCCCTATCCTTTGGGAGCCTGGGTTCACAGCCTTAGCCCCCCGCACCGCTCCCCAGGTAGGCTCCCTTGGGCAAGGCCCTGGGTCATCCTTATCTCTGTCTCCTCATCGCTCGTCCTCAGGTCCCCACACTCCCGGAGATTTCCCACAGCTAAAACTTATAAGTTTAAAGGCGATTAAAACCCACGAAAAGCAATCAAAGACTGAAAAGGCTTAGAGGCCGTTTTACCTTATCCATAGCTCCATATTTCGGATTACATTTCTTCCTTCGATGATGCGACACAGGTATTTATTGTGTTAGCCTTCAGAGCCGCTGCATAATATCATCAATATTTTAAAGGTTAGCATGCGTGGCTTGTATGGGGGTTTCCGGGTTGAGCCGTGATAAGGCGAGGACTTTGAAAATAAGTATACCTGTTCACATCGCTTTGGACGAGACTGAGGCCAGGCTTCTCCTTGCTGTCGAACTTTACAGGGAGGGTAGGCTTACCCTTAAGCAGGCAGCTGAGCTTGCTGGGCTTTGTGTCGAGGATTTCATGAAGGAGCTCTCTAGAAGGAGAGTCAGCATAATCAACCTGGATGAGGAAGAGCTTAAGGAGGAGCTAAGTGTTGCAGAAGAGCTCGCAGGGAGGACTGGAGGCTAGTGTCGCTATCTCGGACGCCTCTCCCATCATTGCCCTCAAGCATGCAGAGCTACTGGAGAAGCTTAGTCTCCTATTTGTTTGAGAGAATAATGGTTCCCCCGAGTGTTATGAGAGAGCTTAGCGACATCCATCTAAGAGCAGCCACGATTATTGCCCCACGCCATGGGTCGTGGGGCACCCACCCGATGACGGATGAAGCCCGACCGAAGGGTGGGATGAAGGGGATGAGCCAATGACCACTTATATACACTCATATACAAACATTATAAAGAGGCGAACCCACCTTATTAGTACTCCTATGGAGGTTGAGAAGGAAGTTGTGTATGGGCCTGAAAAGTACACTAATGATGTATGTGATTTGGTGTATTAGTGCATCCTTAGGAGCTATATGGTAACGCTAGCACTTGCCGTATATGTGATGCAATCAGGCTTCCTAGAGGCTATGGGTTGTTGTTAAGAATATAGAGTTGGTTGATGCAGTGCCCTTGCGATTCCAGCTAGTCTTTACAGGGAGATATGCGTTTTTCCCATCTATTGTGTCATAGCATTGGGCTATTCTCTTTGAGCCTCTCCTCTGCTATCCTGGCGTATTCCTCGTTTATTTCTATGCATAGGTAGTGTCTCCCGGTCTTGGCCGCGGCTACGCATGTTGTCCCGGACCCGGCGAATGGATCTAGGACCACGTCCCCCTGGAAGGTGTATAGCTGGATGCACCTGTAGGGTAGCTCCTCGGGGAAGGGTGCCGGGTGCCCCACCCTCCTAGCACTTTCGGGCGGGAACCTCCACACGCTCCGGGTATACTCCAGGAACTCGTCCCGGGTTATAGTGTCTCTCTTACTGGGCATCTTCCTCCTCTTGAAGTCGCCCTTGCTCAGGACTATGATGTACTCGTGCTGGTCCCTGAGTGTGGGGTTCACAGCGCTCATCCACGTGCCCCACGCCGTGCTAGACCCCGAGACGGGGTCCCCTTTGTCCCAGATTATTTCGCCCCTGAATAGGAAGCCTATCTCCTCGAAGAGGCGTATGAGGTGGGCGTGCAGGGGAATATAAGGCCTCCTCCCCAGGTTGGCTACGTTAAAGCACACGCGCCCACCCCACACAAGGACACGATACACCTCCTTCATAACCTCCCCTATAAAGCCCAGGTACTCGCCCAGGGTCAGGTCTTCGTCGTAGTCCTTGCCAGCATTGTATGGGGGAGAGGTGACCACGAGGTGAACGCAGTTATCTGGGAGCCTCTTTAGAACCTCCCGGGCATCACCCACCACGACCCTGTCCAGGTACTCGGGAGGTACCCTGTTCTCCTGCAAATCCTCTGGAAGGGGCCTGGGTAACCGCAGATCCTTGTACAGCTTCCTCGAATAGAATGGGGTGGAGTCGTGCGCCGCCCTGCCGGGGGCACCGAAACTGCTAGTACTAGTCCTCCTGCCACCCAAGGCAGATCCTACCCTTTCCCTCTTCAGCCCAGCGGTCCCATAGTGTTGGGCTCTTTAGCGCTCGTATTTCCCGACAGTATAGCCATACGAAACTATGTGTCCTTTAATGGATTCTAGCAACTGGTCTAACGTGAACCCACGTCCAAGCCCTGGATCCCTGTCAAGGGCTAGTACTAGGAAGAAGTAGCGGTGGACCCCGTGCCCTCTAGGAGGGCAAGGGCCCCCATAGCCTATCCTCCCGAAGTCGTTCCTCCCCTCTACCCGGGCATCCCCTGGGAATGTGAGGCTCTCCCGCGCTGGGGCTATCGAGAGCCAGTGGGTGAAGGTGCCTATGGGAGCGTCTGGGTCATACATGACTAGGGCCACGGCCTCAGCCTGACCCGGAACGCCCTCCACCGAGACCCTGGGCGCCCTATCCTCCCCGTCGCACGTGTAGGCCTCCTCGAAGAAACCATTCTCCTTCAAGCCCTCAACGCTGACCCTCAGGCCCTCCTCAACTCCACTAACCAGTTCCTCGAAGCGCTTGTCAACTAGCACGCCTTCCCCGCCCCCAGGCCTGAAGGCGAGTATCCAGGCTACAACGGCCATGGTCAGTATTATAGCGGCCAAGACTAATATTATCCTCAGACGCATGGAAACAACTCCCCCAGCCATGCTCTTAGATAGCCAGAAAGCTTTGGCCTACTTACGGCATCTAACCTGCCAGAGGCGGCTACCAAAAAGCCTGAGAATCCCCCGAGCAGGAAGAAACCGTGAAATCCGAAGAGCCTGAGAAAACGCAGGGCATTGGTGGGGCCCCAAGACATTACTCTACCGAGATAGCGATCCTGGCAGTAGCGGTAATAATAGCTATTGCGGTAGCGTCCAGAAAGAGGTGAATCACGCTAAGAGAATGCAGACACACGAGCCTTTAACGGTGAGGCACACTAGTAAGGCGTCGCAGGCCGGCTAGCAGGCCTGCCGGGCGTACATAGGGCGTTTAAGGGTGCGGGCTCTAAAGGCCAAAAGCTGGCGGTAATAGCGGGCTTGGATTAGGCAATTGCAGTAGAGGACGCACTGTCCTGTCCCCTAAAAACGCACTAGCCTTATAAGCCAGCTGTGGTTATTGAAAAGGGTAAGGAGTAGGGGTCGTGGCAGGCGCTTGTCTTATGGTGTAGTGGTTTGGCTTTCGGGGGTGATGTCGAGGCCTACTTTGTAGCTAGCTTCTGGAAACCCCGTGGGCCGTCCCCTGAGGCTAAAGCCATTTATCAGGGCATTCCTGGTCTTTACCGAGGCCTTGATCCAAGAGTATGTCCTGGACCACAGGGCTGTCAGTCCGCCTAGCGTTCCGGGAGAAGTGCTTCCTCATGCCAATATTTGGACGCGCCTGGTGATCGGTGTTCTTCACTGGATACTTGAGGGGAGGCAGTTAGAGAGAGTGAGGAGGCTATGAGGATGCTCTCAAGCTTAGGCGAGAGGCCTGACGTGAGCGATGTCGAGCGCGTGATAAGAAGCTTCGCCAGCAAAATAGGGGCAAAGAAGCTGGAAAAGAAGTACGTTTCTAAACAGGAGATCAGGGAGATCAAGGTGAAAAGGGGAACGATAGAAATAGTGCTAAAAAACGGGGAATACCTGCTCTACTACTGCGAAAACGCTAGAAGCTCAGCGAGGACTCTAAGAGAGGCGGGCTATCCCATAACAAAGCCCTAATAAAGGGCCCTGCCCTAGGGGATGGCTTCCAGTTGCCAGAGGGCCTGCCAACCTCAAGATATATAGATGGGTAGATGCCGCGTTAACCGGGGGGTTTAAGGGGAAGACTGGCTAGCGGGTGCCCCTCGTTGGCGTCCATAATCGACGAGCCCCTCTACTCTATAATCGAGAGAGTCAGGGGCTTTGTCGAGTACAGGGGAGGGAGGATAGTTTTCAGGGCTGGCAGGGCTGAAGAGCTCCTAGAGGAGTTCAAGGACAGGATCGTCTCGGCCGTCATAGGGGAGGAGCTTCTCGGGGAGGCCCGCGCCTGGATCGAGACCCTGTCCAGGGAGCTGGATAGGTCTGCTAGGAGCCTCGGGGCCTATGGGTGGCTCTTGACCAAGGAGCTTAGGAGCTTTATGAGGGATCCGCGCGGGCACTTGAGGAAGAAGCTCTTCCAGTACACCTTTGACCTTGTGAGGGGCAGGATAGGGGTGCAGGAGTTCTCTGCGAAGGCTGTGTCTGCACTCAACACCAGCTTCAGGACCAATATGAGGAGCGTCTACCAGTCGTGGGTTTTCGCCTCCCTCCTATCCCTGATGGGTGAGAGGGGTGGGCGCCTCATATACCCGGAGCACGGCTTCATACTTCTCGAGAGGACTGGGAGGCAGAGGTCTGGGAGTATACCGCCTAACGCCATAGTGAGGCTCCCCCGGGGGGAGCTGAGCTTCTTCCTGGAAGCGCCCAGGCCCGTGGGGTGGGGCGACTCTAGGGACCTGAGGGATGCTTGGCGCCTCTACGTATCGCTCAGGCCAGACATAATGGTGTACCCTGGGAGGGTCATGGACATCGTTTCTAGGAGCCGTACCGGGCCTCCAATACTCAGGCCTAGCGTCATAATAGAATGCAAGGAGCTCGAGGACTGGTATGAGAGGGCGAGAGAGCTCCGGGGATCCTTCGCTAGGCCCATAAGCGCTGAGGAATGGATGAGCAAGTGGCTCGAGGGCCTGCACAAGGGCCTGGCAGACATACTTGGCGTAGAGTATGGGGGCGGGGGAGAAGAAAGGAGGGAGAGGGGTCTGAGGCTGAAGGAGTACAAGATCGTCGCACTCTATAAGGAGACATTCAAGCCCGACGAAATGATCCTAGTCTCCAGGAAAAGGGTTCCACGAGAGGTTAGGTCCTACCTGGAAGAGCGAGGGCTCCAAGTGCTGGACGGCGTCGAGATGGGTGACAGGGGCTCTTTGGAGAGCCTAGTGGATCTACTTGAATCCATAGCCAAGCCCAGCGAGAGCCCGGATCCCCTGAGGGAGGTCAAGGAGGCTCTCAGGGCTAAGGGTGTCAGCATGGAGGAGAGGCTTGTCGACGACGCTATTAAGAGGTTCCTCCTTGAGAGGATCGGGGAGTTGGAGGAGTACATGAAGAAGAATGGCTTCTACGCGTAGCGTTACTGTCCCAGGATCTCTCTTTCCAGGGCCCTCTTCTCCTCCGCGAGCCTTCTAACGTGCTCTACTATCTCTCTGAGGCTCGTCCCCGGCAGGAACACTTCCCTCACGCCGATCCTCTTGAGGGGCTCTATGTCTGGTATTGGTATTGTGCCTCCCAGGACTACTGGTATGTCGCTCGCGCCCAGCTCTTCCAGCCTCTTCATTAGCTCCCTCATGTGCGACATGTGGGCCCCGCTGAGCATGCTAACACCTATGACGTCAACGTCCTCCTGCACGGCTGCCATGGCCACCTGCATGGGTGTCTGCCTTATGCCCGTGTAGACGACCTCGAAGCCCGCGTCTCTCAGGGCCCTGGCTATGACCTTGGCCCCCCTGTCGTGCCCGTCTATGCCCAGCTTTGCTACTAGGACCTTCACCCTCTTACCACTAGTAGATGGGGGGCTCGACATAGGTGCCGTACACCCCCTTAAGGGTGCCCATTATCTCGCCCAGAGTGGCGTAAGCCTTGACGGCGCCCAGTATGTATGGCATCAGGTTCTCTCCCCTCTCGGCGGCCCTCCTCAGCTCGCTTAGGGCCCTCTCCCACCTGGCCCTGTCCCTCGCCTCCCTAACCCTCCTAACCCTCTCGACCTGCCTCCTTTCTATCTCCTCCTGGTCGAATTCTAGCAGCGGGACCTTCCTTATCTCCTCTTCGTCCTCCTCCCTGAATATGTTCACCCCTACTATGAGCCTCTTCCCCTCTTCGACCTCCCTCTGGAACTGGTAGGAGGCCTCAGTGACCTCCCTCTGGGGGTATCCCTTCTTGACGGCCTCGAGCATCCCCCCCATTCTCTCTATCCTTTCTATGATCCTCCAAGCCCTCTCCTCCATCTCGTCTGTTAGCCACTCCACGTAATAGCTGCCCCCTAGGGGGTCTATCACATCGGCCACCCCGGTCTCGTACGCTATCACCTGCTGGGTCCTCAAAGCTATCTTGGCTGCGAGCTCGCTTGGCACCCTGAATGGCTCGTCGAACGCGTTTGTGTGCAGGCTCTGGGTCCCCCCGAGGACTGCTGCCAGGGCCTCTATGGCTGTCCTCACTATGTTCAGCCAGGGCTGCTGGGCCGTGAGGGAAACGCCCGCCGTCTGAGTGTGGAACCTGAGCCACATGCTCCTAGCCT
Organism: Desulfurococcales archaeon; assembly: GCA_015521705.1. Taxonomy (GTDB): domain Archaea; phylum Thermoproteota; class Thermoprotei_A; order Sulfolobales; family Acidilobaceae; genus S141-84. The sequence continues at coordinate 4,863 of WANR01000015.1, read as the reverse complement.
TCCTGGCGCCGAACCACTCCCTCATGATCCTGGCCCACATCCTCCTAGCGGCCCTGAACTTGGCTATCTCCTCGAAGAAGTTTATGTGGGCATCGAAGAAGAAGCTGAGCCTGGGGGCGAACTCGTCGACGTCCATGCCCCTGGCCCTAAGCTGCCTCACATACTCGATCCCATCGGCCAGGGTGAAGGCGAGCTCCTGGACAGCCGTGGCCCCCGCCTCCCTTATGTGGTAGCCGCTAATGCTTATCGGGTTCCACTTGGGCAGGTTCCTAATGCTCCACTCCACCAGGTCCATGGCTATCTTCACGGCCGGCTCCGGGGGGAACACGTAGCTCTTCTGTGCAATGAACTCCTTCAGGGGGTCGTTCTGCGTTGTGCCCCCGATCTTGTGGTAGGGGACGCCCTGCTTCTCGGCGACGGCCACGTAGAAGGAGAGTAGCACGGGGGCGGGCGGGTTTATCGTCATGTTGGTTGTGACCTCTCCCAGGTTGATGTCCCTGAATATGACCTCCATGTCTACAACCGTGGGAACGCTTACCCCTACGATGCCTACCTCGCCCCTGGCCATTGGGTCGTCGGGGTCTAGGCCTATGAGGGTGGGGTAGTCGAATGCAAGGCTCAGCCCGGTCTCCCCGTGCTTTATGAGGTACTTGAGCCTCTGGTTAGTCTCCTCGGGGCCCCCGTAACCGCTGAACATCCTCATTGTCCAGATCCTGGCCCTGTACATGGTGGCGTGTATCCCCCGGGTGTAGGGGTACTCGCCTGGGAGGCCGAGCTTCTCCATGTAGTCGAAGCCCCTGAGGTCTAGCGGCGTGTAGACCCTCTTGACAGGGATCCCGCTGAGGGTGGTGAACTCCTCCATCCTCTCGGGGAGTCTCTTGAGCCACTGGGGGACTACTTCCCTCTCCCACCTCTCTATCTCCTTCTCGAGCCTCTCGAGCGACTTCTCGTCGAACAAGGGCATGGGGCTTGCCTCCCCCATTTACTTATATCCTTGGGGATTATTAGTTATTAAGAGGTGATTATACCTAAACAGAACTGGATACGGTATCCAGGTGGTGCTCTGCGGTGGGCAAGGTTAGGCTTTACTCGGAGTACCTGGGTAGGGAGGTGGAGGTCCCCGAGTCGCCCGAGAGGATCGTGAGCCTCTCGCCCGCGATAACTGAGACCCTGTACCTGCTAGGCCTGGAGGATAGGATAGCTGGCGTCAGCTACTTCTGCCACAAGCCCGAGAGGGCCAGGGAGAAGCCCAAGGTGGGGAGCTACTATAAGGTCGAGGTGGACAAGCTCTCCTCGCTCAGCCCAGACCTAGTCCTCACGACCACGGGAGCCCAGATGGGCGTGGTTGAGACCCTCGTGGAGAAGGGGTTCACAGTGTTCCCCGTACCCCTGCCCGTCTCCATACACGGCGTCCTGGACGAGATAGTCACAGTGGGCTACGTCACCGGTAGGATAGGGGAGGCCAGGCGCCTAGCCCGGGGACTCTCACAGCTACTATCGAGACTAGCCGGGTCCCTCGAGGGTGTCAGGCTATACTACGAGGTCTTCCTCGGAGGCCCCGTGACTGCGGGAGGCCACAGCTATATAAGCGACGCCCTGGAGTACATGGGAGCCGAGACCCCCTTCTCCAGGGAGAGGGTAACCTGGATCACCAACCCCGACCCCTCAAGGATCAAAGAGTTCAACCCCGATGCCATACTCTACGAGCCCAGCCCCTACAAGAGGTTCACCCTCGAGGACGTGAGGAGGGACCTAGAGAAGAGAGGCCTTGGGGGGCTGGAAGCCCTCAGGACTGGGAGGATCCTACTACTAGAACCAGACACGCTGGCACACTACGGCCCGAGCCTCATTGAGGACCTGGCTAAGATCGCTGAGAGGGTTAAGAGGGTGCTTGGCGAGAAGGCCTAGTGCCCTGGGGCTGCGCCGTGGATCCATGGACACTTGCAGGGCTACTACTAGCAGTGCTAGCCTCCCAGGCCCTGGAGGTAGACGCTTACTGCTTCGTGGAGAGGGTCGTAGATGGGGACACCTTCTGGTGCAGGGTAGAGAAGCTACTAGACACCTCTCTCGGCTTGAGGGAGGGCGAGTCGTACAGGGTGAGGCTGGCGGACATAAACGCTCCAGAGCTGAGGCCCGAGCCAGAGCCTGGGGCTTTGGAGGCCACGCGGGCGCTCTCCAGCCTGACGCTCGGGGAGGCCGTGGCCCTAGACATTGACGATGTGGGCGTGACCGATAGGTACGGGAGGCTGGTAGCGGTAGTCATAGCCTACCACAACGAGACACACGGAGTTAACGTTAACAAGCTACTAGTAGCCCAGGGCCTAGCCAAGGTGTGGGAACACGATAACGAGTGGATCCTGGAGGAGACACCACTCTACATACCATGGGAGGAGCTCGAGAAAAGCCCCGCTAGGGAGCCAGCCAGCAGCATGCCGGGGATAACGCAGCTACTAGCGGCTTTCGTTGCAGCCTCGCTGCTAGCAATAGCCCTCATTTCAATGATACTGAAGCGGCGCCGGATCGCTGGGTAACTCTTTCAGGGCTCCGCGGATCCCCTGCCCCTCGTTTCCAGGATCTTGGCTAGTTCCAGGTTTACGGCCTCGAGGGCATGCGGCGTCCTCTCGACGGAGTACTTTACCGCCTCCTCCACGTCCCAGGTGGAGCAGAACCTGTATAGCGCCAGTACCGTGAATATGTCCCCGGCCCCCGTCGGGTCCTCCACGATTTTCTTGGGGCCCCTAATGGTTAGGTCCAGCCTCCCCCTGTTATAGACTATCCTTATTGGCCCCGTCCCCGCCGTGTACACTATGTAGCCGCTCGACTCCAGGCTCCCTAGCATCCCCGGCCCTATGTCCTCGTCCGAGGCGTGTAGCAGCGTGAACCTCCCCCTAACAACGCCCAGGAACAAGTCGCCGAGCCCCGCCCTCACGTAGCCCTGCAGGTCCAGGGCCATGCAGTCCACCATCTGCCTCAGCTGCTCGGCCAGCAGGCCCCACTCCTCCCCGTATATGGGCGATAGGAGGGCCATGTCGGGCCTGGCACGATCCACGAGATCCAGCACGGCCTGCGGGTCCATAGCCGGGCCCCTGTGGAGAACACTAGACCTCCTATACCCAGCCTCATACTCGTGGCTAAACACGAACCCGGGAGACGCCGTGGAGTAGCCGCCCCTAACCACGCCAAGGAGCCTCTCAGCCCTAGTAGACTCCAGCGTAAGGTAGCCCACAGGACCCACAGAGAAAACCCTAACACCCACAAGCCTAGCCCCAAACCCCCCGTAAAGCGCGGGCCCCCCAGGCTTAGTGAAAGCCCTCCCACCAATCCTTATCAAATCCAGCGTCGGAGGCGACACGATCACCAAACCAGGCAACCCTAACCACCCCCAAGAGCCCTACAGAGTCCAGGCAAATAGGGCACAAGACACATGGGGCAAAAGGGCAGATACAAGACCCAGGCAAGCCAGGCAATAAATACATAGGTGCCCACAAGAATATTTAAAACTTAAACAGGGAAACAAGTGATGACCTCGGCGCACCAGAGGCCCCAAGCCCATGAAGAAGGTCTTGAGTGCTGATCACAAAGCATGATTCTGGGTCTTACATCTTTGTTTACGTTTCATCACTCCTTAATCTCAACTTAAACTCTCTAACTTCTTTGCGGTATAATAAGATTTATAATCCTCCCCATACTGTATACTTTACTTGACTACAAAGATGTATACCATGAGTGTAGTCTTTAGTGTGAGGATTCCTAAAAAACTTAAGGAGTTAATGGATGAGTGTAAAGGTGTTGATTGGGCTGAGGAAGTTAGAGCATTCATTAATAGAAGAGTTAGAGAGTTGTTGATGAAAGATTATCTTAGAGCTGCTAGGGAAGCACGTAAGCAACTAGATAAAGTGCCCATACCCGTCGACGAGTTAATTCGTGAGGATAGAGAACGTGAGTACTAAGAGCATTGTTGTTGATAGTTCTGCTCTCTTTGCATTATTCTTTCCTGAAGAATATAGTGAGTGGTCTGAAGAGATAATCAAAGAATACGATGAACTTCATGTACCAGAGCTAGTATTTTTAGAGACCAGCAATGCAGCTTGGAAGAGAATAACGATATTTAAACAACCAAGCAACATCGTATTAAAGAATCTCAGATTACTACACAAGTTCATAAACGATACATGTATAATTCATAGAAACATAGACTATCTTCAAAGAACAATAGAACTCTCTATAAGACTCGAGACAACAATTTATGACTCATTATTCCTAGCTATAGCGGAAAAATACAGAACAAAAGTATTAACCACTAATAGAAAGCTCGTGGAAACCTTAAAGCATAAAAAAGAGGAACATAGAGTAGTAAGCCCATGGAACACTAACAGACATTAATTTTAATAGTATTCCAGTATACCTCCTCTCTTCATAGGTCTTGAGTGCTGACACGTCTTGATAGAAGAAATAGAAACTTAAAGGTACAATATAAAGTTGAAAGAGATCAAGTAGTCTTAGAGAGGCGGGATTCATCTGATAATTATGTACATAGGTTTAAAGTTAGACGTTTCGGATTTATAAGTCTTAAGATGGATTATAAGCTTATTAACCCTTAAGAATATACTCTCTGAGTTGCCTGTTTTGTAGGTTTCTACTCAACAGGGTAGATAGCTTATTAACACTTAGATGTGCACATAAGTCTAAAGTGGGAGAGGCGCTCCGGATCTAGGCAATAGAATTGAAAGATGGTGAGGGAGGTATGAGCCGTGGGCCTTGCCGTGACGTGGCGGCCTAGCTCCTCGATCTAAAAAATAGAATTGAAAATTCATATATCTAGGCTTTGGATCGCCCTCCTTTATCTTTGGCCAGGTATTAATG
>WANR01000014.1 GCA_015521705.1 Desulfurococcales archaeon | reverse complement strand
GTAGGCCCAGGCCACGAGTCTGGGCCGGTCTATGAAAATGATGCTTTAACAGCCCTTACCGCGCGGGCTCCATGAACCCTGCAGGCTATTAGACTTGCTCGGCTACCCAGAGGATTGGCGAATTTAATATTTCTTAATCTTTAAAATAAAACATGTTAAAATCAATATTGTTTCACTCTAGTTTTATATAAAGAGTTTTTATCTCAAAGGGTGATAGTATGAGTTCTAGCTCTTGCGCATCCTTTTTCAGAAGCTCCACTTTGTCCTCTACTATATTCGACTCGTATATAGTGGCTTTCGAAGGTAGTTTAAGCTTCATAGTGGAGCCCCTCCCAGTGGGATCGTAGATCCTGGCAACGACCCCCTCAAGATCCCATGAGGGCTTGAGTGATTCTATGATAGCGTCGCCTTCTTGCCTTATAATAGAACCTCTGGCGGGGAGCTCTCCCCCCTTTCCAAGCTTTTCCACTACGTTGAACCCTATATGCTCTTCTCTGGCTATTCTAGCCATCTCCACGGCTGGGTCTTTACCGTTTAAGGGCACCAGCAAGTATTTGTAGTGGAACCTGCCAACACCATTATGTGGGTTGGGGAATGTTGGCGCCAGGTGAACAGTTAAACCTATGGTTCCTCGAGTTACTGAGGCCCCATGTCTTGTCGTGCTGATAAACCCTATTCCTGCACGAGTGTACTCACCACCGTTTATGGGGTAGAAGATCCACCTAGTAAAGGGTAGCTCAAACCTGCCCATGTTGTGGTACGAGTTCTCGTCTATACTTCTCCTAACAAAGCCAAAGGGGACCTCGAATAGGGCTTCATGGCTGGGCGGTAGTTGGAACCACGATTTTACGAGATAGCCCTCGTCGCTCCACTCAAGGGCATATTCTATCTGGAGGAACGGCTTGTTGACTGGAAGAGTGTAGAAGACCTCTATTGAGGAGTCTCTGAAGTAGGCCCTAAAGGAAAGCCTGGCCCCGCCGGTCGTGTCCAATGCCTCCATCGCGAGGTCGTAGCCCTTCAATAAGGAGGTATAGTCAATCTCCCATGCATCGAATTCTCCCGGCCTATTAGGGTGAACCCTAACCCTGTTACTAGGGCCAGATATTATTTCCGTCCCACCGGCTTTAATACTCCGGATCAAGCCCCTCGTATCCACTTCTACACTGGCCATCCTGTTAGATAGGTAGAAGAGCTTTCCTGTCTCCTTGATAGCTGGATCCGCTGTTTCCTGATTGGGGGGTTCCTTTAAAAGAGAGTATCCATGCATGGGTATAGCGCGTCCTCCAACCTCTATGTTCCAGCCATGTGGATTAAACACTACGAACCCGCCAGTTCCGTTGATCCGCCTGGATATGAGAGAAAGGATGCTGCCTAACTCGTTACTACAGGTTTTCAAGGCATTCATCAGCTCTTTCTGGGAGTACTCTGATGCTTCCCTGCTAGAGGATCCCGTGACTATGTCGTGGAAGGCCGATCTCAGAAGTATCTCCCACAGGGATTTAGACCTCCTTGCAGCCCCGTCTATGTTTTCCTGTATTCTAGCTATCTTGAGGATAGAGAGCCAGTAATCTAGTTTAAGCAGGCATGCCTCTAGCGAGGAAAAGAGCCCCTTAACCCTAGGATCCGACGAGTAGACGCCCCTATGGTATTCGTTATAGATCTCCCCATGCCAGCGGCCTTCTACAGCCCTAAGCCTGGCAGTGAGATCGCTCTCAGTCATGGATACGTGAAGCCGAGGGAATAGGCCGCTTTCCCATATCTTCTTCATCCTAAGAGCCATGAAGACCGTGGGTCCCCCGCCCCCGTCCCCATAGCTGTATAGGTACAAGAGGGGGTTCTTCGAAGCTTCTCCGTGCAGCTCGAGGTTTCGTACGAGATCAGTAAGCGTGGCCCCTCCGTCGTAAGTAACGGCTACATGGGCAGGTATCTGGGACCCGTCAAGCCCGGTCCAAGCAAAAGACCTAAGGGGGAACTTGGTTGTATCGTTCCACATCATCTTGTGCGTTATAACAACCTCCAGTCCTGCGCTGTTCAAAAGCTGGGGCAATTGTGGTGATAGGCCAAAGGTGTCTAACAGCATGGCGATCCTGGCCCTGCGCCCTATTTTTTCCTCGTAATATTTCTGGCCGTGGAGCAGCTCTCTTGCCAGGGTCTCGCCGGTAGGCGTCCACGTATCTGGCTCCACCCAGAGGCCGCCTAGCGGGATCAGCCTGCCCTTGCTAACCTCGGATTTTATGCTTTCAAGGAGTCCTCCCTCCTCGGCTAGCTTATAGTTTTGCGGGCTGTCGAGGCCCCCAGTTACTATGCCTACCCTTTTCAGTACCGAGACCATGTTGGCGAACGTTCTTAAGGCCTTGTGACGCGTGGATTTGAAGGGCCAGAGCCAGGCTACGTCCAGGTGGCTATGTGCTAGGGCATAAATCTCGGACCCGGAGAGCACCAACCCCTCCAGGCCTTCAATAATGCTATCCCATACCCTCCTTGCAAGGCCTAGAACCTCGGCCTCCCCCATTCTTGGGCCGGGGCACTCGCCCAAGAAGCCTACAGTCCTTGATACTAGGCCGTGATCCCACCTAGGGTCAGGAGCGTCTTTCTTGGGTGAGACGCTCCTGGACCCGTGTAATAGCTTATAGGAGGCCGCCAGTTGCCATTCTCTCGGCGGCGGGAGAACCCTTACATGCTCCAGGGAGTCCAGCAGTGATGATAGTATGTGGGAGGATCTATCCTTGTCCAGGCCGAGGGCCAGCTTTGCCAAGTCGAGGATGAAAAGAGCCACTGCCAGGGCCTCATCTACAACTCCCAAGGCTACAGCATCAATTATGCCTCTAAGACTTTGGTGGGTCCACGGCTCGCTGCCTCCACTCTGTAGCTCTAGTTCAACAAGCGAGCCTTTCCCAGTGTTGCATGGTATTGTTTTTATGAAATAGTCGACACCGCCCACTATGCTCCCATCGACCCTAACGAGGGCCGTGCCTTCGACGTCTAAGTGGAGGTAATTCCACTCACCCGCGCCTTCTATTCTATGGCTAAACCTCTCGCTTACCCAGGGCTCGCTTCTTTCCAGGAACGGTATAGAGGCCTCCTTGGAACCGTCCCCCCTACTCCACCTGTCAAGGGTGTAGCAAGACTGCACACCATGGGACATTAGGTCTACAGAGAGCCTGTAAATCCTCCTGTACTCGTGGAGTTCGGGAGCCAACACTATATGCCGCCCCCAAGCACTATGAGAAGCCTAACTAGAAAGCCCGGCACAGCCCTAAGCATGGGCGTGAACCTATATTCGTCCCCCCAGTAGCTGAGGTACCTGCTCGATGCCTGGTCTAGAAGCCTTAGATCCTGCTCGCCCAGCCTGATACTAGCGCTTCCAGCATATTCTGCGACGCGCTCAGGCCTGCGAGCCCCTGGTATAGGGACAGCACCCCTGGCCACGAGCCATGCCAAAGCGATCTGTGCCATTGAGGCACCGTGCTTTTCCGCTAGCTCTCTCACTGCCCTTAGTAGGGTTTCATCCTTTGAAGCAACCCTAAACACAGGGTCTCCCTTCTGGGCGCGAGAAGTAGCTACTCTAGCCCCGGCCAGCGCTCCTTTAGCCAGGGGGCTCCACGCTATCAGGGTCATACCGGTCTTCTCCATGAGCGGTATTAGTTTTTTCTCGGGGCTCCTGTATGCTAGGCTATACTGAACCTGGTTGCTGACTGGCTCAATTTTCTTTGAACAGTAGAGCGCCTCTTCAACAAGCTCTGCATGGTAGTTAGATAAGCCGTAGGCCCAAGCTATCCCCTTTTCAACGGATCTCTCAAGCCCCCTAATAACGCCACAAAGGGGTGCATAGAAGGGTGGGGGCCAGTGGTGCTGTATCAGGTCCAACCTGAAACCCAGCCTCTCATTGATCTTCCTAACGCCGCCTTCAATACTACTAGGGGTCC
>WANR01000013.1 GCA_015521705.1 Desulfurococcales archaeon | reverse complement strand
CCGGATCCCCTATAAAACTGTTAATCGGCATATCTAATAGGCCCCGGCCAGAGACCAGCCCAGTCTATGATAATGGATCTGTAACAGTCCTTGCTTCGTGAGCTCTATTAGTTCTACCAAGCCATTCAGCTTGTCCAGCACTCGGAAGGTTAGTAAACACTAATCTTTAAAATATATTAAAACTAATATTATTTTATTCTAGTTTTATGTAGAGAGTTTTTATCTCAAAGGGTGATAGCATGAGTTCCAGCTCTTGCGCATCCTTTTTCAGAAGCTCCACTTTGTCCTCTACTATATTCGACTCGTATATAGTGGCTTTCGAAGGCAGTTTAAGCCTCATAGTGGAGCCCCTCCCAGTGGGATCGTAGACCCTGGCAACGACTCCCTCAAGATCCCATGAGGGCTTGAGGGATTCTATAATAGCGTCGCCCTCCTGCCTTATAATAGAGCCTCTAGCGGGGAGCTCTCCTCCCTTTCCAAGCTTTTCCACTACGTTGAACCCTACATGTTCTTCTCTGGCTATTCTAGCCATCTCTACAGCTGAGTCTTTACCATTTAGAGGTACAAGCAAGTACCTGTAGTGGAATCTACCAATACCATTATATGGGTTGGGGAACGTCGGCGCCAGGTGAACAGTTAAACCTATGGTTCCTCGAGTTACTGAGGCTCCATGCCTTGTTGTACTGACAAATCCTATTCCTGCACGAGTGTATCCACTACCGTCTATGGGGTAGAAGAACCATCTCGTAAAGGGTAGCTCAAACCTGCCCATGTAGTGGTACGAGTTCTCGTCTATACTTCTCCTAACAAAGCCAAAGGGGACCTCGAATAGGGCTTCATGGCTGGGCGGTAGTTGGAACCACGACTTTACAAGGTAGCCCTCGTCGCTCCACTCGAGGGTATACTCTATCTGGAGAAACGGCTTGTTAACTGGAAGAGTGTAGAAGACCTCTATTGAGGAGTCTCTGAAGTGGGCCCTAAAGGAAAGCCTGGCTCCGCTGGCCGTGCTCAATGCCTCCATTGCCAAATCGTCACCTTTCAACAAGGAGACGTAATCTATCTCCCAGGCATCAAACTCCCCCGGCCTATTAGGGTGAACCCTAACCCTGTTACTAGGGCCAGATATCATTTCCACCCCTCCAGCTTTAATACTCCGGATCAAGCCCCTCGTATCCACTTCTACACTAACCATTCTGTTTGATAGGGAGAAGAGCTTTCCAGCCTCCTTGATAGCCGGACCCGCTGTTTCCTGGCTAGGCGGCTCCTTCAAGAGAGAGTATCCATGCATGGGTATAGCGTGTCCTCCAATCTCTATGTTCCAGCCATGTGGATTAAACACTACGAACCCGCCGGTTCCATTGATCCGCCTGGATATGAGAGAAAGGATTTTGCTTAACTCGTTGCTACAGGTCTCTAGAGCGTTCACCAGCTCTTTCTGGGAGTACTCTGATGCTTCCCTGCTAGAGGATCCCGTGACTATGTCGTGGAAGGCCGACCTCAGAAGTACCTCCCATAAGGATTTAGACCTCCTTGCAGCTCCGTCTATGTTTTCCTCTATTCTCGCTATCTTGAGGATAGAGAGCCAATAATCTAGTTTAAGCAGGCAGGCCTCTAGCGAGGAAAAGAGCCCCTTAACTCTAGGATCCGACGAGTAGACGCCCCTATGGTATTCATTATAGATCTCCCCATGCCAACGGCCCTCTACAGCCCTAAGCCTGGCAGTGAGATCGCTCTCAGTCATGGATATGTGGAGCCGAGGGAATAGGCCGCTTTCCCATATCTTCTTCATCCTAAGAGCCATGAAGACCGTGGGTCCCCCGCCCCCGTCTCCATAGCTGTATAGATACAAGAGGGGGGTCTTCGAAGCTTTTCCATGCAGCTCGAGGTTTCGTACGAGATCAGTAAGCGTGGCCCCTCCGTCGTATGTAACGGCTACGTGGGCAGGTATCTGGGACCCGTCAAGCCCTGTCCAGGCAAAAGACCTAAGGGGGAACTTGGTTGTATCGTTCCACATCATTTTGTGCGTTATAACAGCCTCCAGCCCTGCGCTGGTCAAAAGCTGGGGCAATTGTGGTGATAGGCCAAAAGTGTCTAGTAGCATGGCGATCCTGGCTCGGCGCCCTATTTTTTCCTCATAATACTTCTGGCCGTGGAGCAACTCTCTTGCCAGGGTCTCCCCGGTAGGGGCCCACGTATCTGGTTCCACCCAGAGGCCGCCTAGCGGGATCAGCCTGCCTTTGCTGATCTCGGATTTTACGCTTTCAAGGAGGCCCCCCTCCTCGGCTAGCTTATAGTTCTGTGGGCTGTCAAGGCCACCAGTTACTATACCTACCCTTCTCAGAACTGAGACCATGTTAGCGAACGTTCTTAAAGCTTTGTGGCGTGTGGATTTGAAGGGCCAGAGCCAGGCTACGTCCAGATGGCTATGTGCTAGGGCGTAAATATCGGACCCGGAGAGCACCAACCCCTCTAGACCTTCAACAATGCTATCCCATACTTTCCTTGCAAGGCCCAGAACCTCGGCCTCCGCCATTCTTGGGCTGGGGCACTCGCCCAAGAAGCCCATAGTCCTTGATACTAGACCGTGATCCCACCTAGGGTCAGGAGCGTCTTTCTTGGATGAGATGCTCCTGGACCCGTATAATAGCTTGTAGGAGGCCGCCAGTTGCCATTCTCTCGGTGGCGGGAGAACCCTTACATGCTCCAGGGAGTCAAGCAGTGACGATAGTATGTGGGAGGATCTATCCTTGTCCAGGCCGAGGGCCAGCTTTGCCAAGTCGAGGGTGAAAAGAGCTACTGCCAGGGTTTCGTCCACAACTCTCATGGCTACAGCGTCAATTATACCTCTAAAACTCCGGTGGGTCCACGGCTCGCTGCCTCCACTCTGTAGCTCTAACTCTACAAGCGAGCCTTTCCTAGTGTCGCAGGGTATGGTTTTTATGAAATAGTCGATTCCACCCACTATGCTCCCATCGACCCTAACGAGAGCTGTACCTTCAACGTCTAAGTGAAGGTAATTCCACTCGCCCGCGCCTTCTATTCTATGGCTAAACCTCTCACTTACCCAGGGCTCGCTTCTTTCCAGAAACGGTATAGAGACTTCCTTGGAACCGTCACCCCTACTCCACCTGTCAAGGGTGTAGCAGGACTGTACGCCGTGTGACATAAGGTCTACTGAGAGCCTGTAAATCCTTCTATACTCGTGGAGTCCGGGGGTCAACACTATATACCGCCCCCAAGCACTATGAGAAGCCTAACTAGAAAGCCCGGCACGGCCCTAAGCATGGGCGTGAACCTATATTCGTCTCCCCAGTAGCTGAGGTACCTGCTCGATGCCTGGTCTAGAAGCCTTAGATCCTGCTCCCCCAGCCTGATACTAGCGCTTCCAGCATACTCTGCGACGCGCTCGGGCCTGCGAGCCCCTGGTATAGGGACAGCACCCCTGGCCACAAGCCACGCCAGAGCGATCTGTGCCATTGAGGCACTGTGCTTTTCCGCCAGTTCTCTCACGGCCCTGAGTAGGGCTTCATCCTTTGAAGCAACCCTAAACACGGGATCCCCTTTCTGGGCGCGGGAAGTAGCTACTCTAGCCCCGGCCAGCGCTCCTTTAGCCAGAGGACTCCATGCTATAAGGGTCATACCAGTTTTCTCCATGAGCGGTATTAGCTTTTTCTCAGGGCTCCTATACGCTAGGCTATACTGGACCTGGTTGCTGACTGGCTCAATTTTCTTTGAACAGTAGAGCGCCTCTTCAACAAGCTCGGCATGGTAGTTAGATAAGCCGTAAGCCCACGCCATCCCCTTTTCAACGGATCTCTCAAGCCCCCTAATAACGCCACAAAGGGGTGCATAGAAGGGTGGGGGCCAGTGGTGCTGTATCAGGTCCAACCTGAAACCCAGCCTCTCATTGATCTTCCTAACGCCGCCTTCAATACTACTAGGGGTCC
>WANR01000012.1 GCA_015521705.1 Desulfurococcales archaeon | reverse complement strand
CCTGGGGTCAGGCTTCCTGGATGCGGAGGTAGCCTATTTGCTGGCTTCATCCAACATGGCTTCCAAGAGGGAGACCTTGTTCAGCGGCGGGGCCTCCGACGTGGCTGGGACCAGAGACCTTGAGGAAGTAGCGAGGAGGCTCAAGAAAGGCAATCCAGGAGCCTTTAAAGCCCTTCATGTACTGAAGGAGTCCGTGTTGAAGGATGTAGCTTCCCTACTGCCGTCACAGCCACGCATTAGAAGGATCTACTTGAGCGGGAGACTCTTCAGGGCAGAGGTTATTGGTGAGGCCATTAAAGAAGCCCTAAGAGACTTCTTTGCCGAGCTAGGGCTCAAGCCAGGTATAAGGCATGTCTCCAGGCTGGGCTCTAAAACTAAGGAGGCAGCTACCGGGGCAGCCCTGATAGCCAACGGCCTCGCAGGGGGGAGATACTCTTGGATCGTGGAGTCCTTAGAACTCTCAAAGTCTAGGGGATCCGTGCTAGGCTACCTAACCTTCATGAATCGTGAAGAGGCTAGGAAGGTTATACGCTAGAAGCCTCTACGCCACGTATATCGTGGCAAGGGGGTCTGGGCTGCTAGATAGTCACTATTACGACCATATCGTCTATCAGGTACCTGTACAGTTTCCTCACGTTAGACTCCTTTATGTTGACAGTCTCTGCGAGCACCCTTTGATTGACATTATCGTAGCCGTAGATCCTAGAGGCTAGATACACTGCTGCAGCGGCCACGGTTTCAGGCCTCTTGCCGTACAGGTTCTTACCACTTGATAGGACAGCGCTGACGAAGTGGTAGGCCAGCCTATACACTTGTAATGGCAGATCCAGCTCCGAAACTATCTTCTTGATATAGGTGTCCACGCGGCGGAGAAGCCTTTCAGATCCACCTCCTGGACTTCTGGATAGAAGGCTAACCTTCAAGACTTCTATAACGCCTGTCTCGCTGAGCTTCCTCTTAGCGCTCCAAAGGTCGTCGAAACCTATGCCTAGAAAGTCGAGCACGTCTCCTATAGATATGGGGAGGTTGTGTATCTCGATAGACTTGGCTATTGCAGCCCCTACTATCGAAAGCCTCTCTTTCTCGTTACTAATGCTAGCTCTCTCAGCGTACATCCTAACGATCATGGCAGCTGTCTCCTTAGCCATGGGTGGAAAGCCGAGGAAGTCGCACGCCTTGTTGATCTTGTCGAGAGCGCTGACGAGGTGTCTCTCCTTCTTCAAAACCCTAGCACTCCTGATCTTCGTGGAAACCCTGTGGGCCCTCGAGCCTATAATCCTTCCAGGCCTCCTGAGCGTCACGGAAACCCCTAAGTCGTGCTGCGTATGAGTTATAGGCCCCCCGGCCCTCTCCAGGCCCTTAACAGAGCCTTGGTCACGGAAAGACCTCCACTCGGGGCCTTCTATTATAGATGTTTCGCTTAAAACCTCCCCAGTGTCTCTACAGACGAGCCTCCCCTCCTCGGTAAGTACAATACCGCTCCTACAATCGCCTAGAGCCACGTCTTGCACCCCGGGCTCTTCTCCTGCCAAAGCGGGGCCTCCTAGGAAGGGGCTGTATGTAGTGGAGCAAAGACCCTACTAGATCGCTCGGGGACAGGCCGGGCTCCTTCTCAAGCCTAACCACGGCGTAGGGCGAGTCGACGTTGCCTATAAGATCTGTTAGCCTGCCGACAGGCCTGCTACCCAGTAAAACCTTTACCCCGGGCCTCACCCCCCTATCACCAGGGTTCTCGACTCTGACCACCACGTATCCAGCTTTATTCACGGACTCTACCGTGCCGAGTACTCGAACCCTACCCTCCATCATCGGCCCCGCTGGTTGTGGAGGGCCGTGTACAAAAATATATCATAGACCGGGGATTTTATGGGTGAAACCGTGTAGTACTATAAGCTAACCCAAGTATCCCATAAAGGGAGTAATTGAAGGAGTCAAGGCGCTCCACAGGATTTATCCATGATAAACAAAACGTATACGTAACAGCCAGGCGTTCAACAGTCCTGCACTCCCCGTAGACTCTAGTAGAAGCGCCCATCACCCATTATACTGCGCTGTAACTTCCGAATGCTCTGGCACAGAGGATGCTCCGGGCGCTTCTACTATAGTTCAGTATTCCACGTAACCTAACCTATGCTACCGCCACATGGTTTGGATGGCAGAACTGCCAGCTAGTAGTGGCGTTGCCGCGCAGTCGGTGGTACTCTATGCGAGGTAGTATTCGGTAACCTCCTTGAGAGACCTGTAGAACGGGGGCCATGCGTTATCATTCCAAGTTGCGGCTTTGTAGCTAATGCTTAAAAGCGGTGAAATAGTTATTTCTTGGCAAGGGACGGGGGGTTAAGAGCTGTGGGTGTTTATCAGTGGAGGGATCATAGGAAGCCTAGTGGTGGCAAGAGGAATTGGTATTATAAGGTTAAGAGGAAGTATGCCTATGGCAGACCCTTTGTGCCTACAGTACTAGATAGAGAGGAGCTAAGGCAGGTCATAAGAGTTAGAGGCGGCGGTGTCAAGGTTCGCGCCAGGAAGGCCTTATACGCCGTAGTCTCGGATCCGTCAACTGGCAAGACTGTCAAGGCCAGGATTATCAGGGTAGAACAGACCCCTGCCAATAGGGAGTATGCCAGGAGGAATATTATAACTAAAGGGGCTATCATCAGGACTACTGAGGGCCTTGCACGGGTCACTTCAAGGCCCGGCCAGGATGGCGTGATTAATGCAGTCATCATAGAGCGGGAGAAGAGCTGAGTATGATAGGCCGGGAAAGAAAGGGCCGGGAAGTAGTAGTCTGGCCCGCATATCTCGACTCTACCCTGTCCAGATCCAGAGGGCGCAGGATCCCATTAGCAGTTGCAGTAAGGAAGCCTACAGTTGACGAGATAGTGTCAGCAGCCAAGAGTCTGGGGCTAGACCCCAAAATAGAGGATTCCTCCTACCCCAAGGATCCCTTCTCTAATAACAAGAGAGTCGTGATCAGGAAGAGGGGGCCAAAGAGGAAGATCCTTGAGGATATAGCCTTGAAGATTAGAGAAAGCAGGGCTAGGAGGGCCTAGGTTCCAAAGTTCCTTTTCTGGGATTTAAACCACGAGACCGCTCTCCAAAGCTCCTCCTCGCTGAAGTCTGGCCATAGTGTATCTGTGAAGTACATCTCGGCGTACTCTAATAATAGGGGGAAGAAGCCACTTATTCTCCTAGCTCCCCCGGTTCTTATGAGCAGGTCTATAGGCTTGATCCTTAGCGAGGGCGGTACTACTCCTCTCTTCAGGTAATGCTCTATCTCCCATCTTGGCGAGTAGCAAAGGGCGATGTTCAGGAGCCCCTCATCCCTGTCACTAGTCTCTCTCATGGTGGTGTAGACCTCTTTCCTTAAACGCGAAGGCACGAGGCTTAGGTCGCCAATAACGTTAACCCTTATCCTTTTCTCCTCTAAGAGCCCGTTGCTTCTGAGCCTCTGGAAAGCCTTAACAGCTATTCCATAGATCAGGCGTAGTTCTATGGCTCCCCGCTTAACGCAATTATCCCTGCTAAGAGCATATACGCTAACGGTAGTAACGCCGGCTTTCAGGAGCGCTTTAAGGATCCTTTCAAGCGTGCTATAGCCCTTGCTATAGGCTTCATTAATGCCTACATTATTTCTCTTAGCCCATCTCCTGTTTCCATCAGGTATTATGCCCACATGCTCCAGCATCAATACCAAAGCACCTAGCCTTTCTAGGCAAACCTACCCCTTGAACCATTCCAAGGAGTGGGAGCACCCATAGCTATTAAAATATAACCAACACTGGCAAAGTTTCCACTCCCGATTATAGTGTCTCGGCATCTAGCCTGTTGGCGGGTCTCTAGTATGCAGAGCAACATTACTATTTTCCTCTAGTGGGAAGACTATCAATGTGTCTGGGTCCTTAAAGGGCAAAATCCCGTATTCGTGTGGTTCCACACACTACTTGTTGCCTGGCCTGTTGTCGCGCCGTAGCTCAAGCATTTTGGCCAGGTTTCCTGTGTTTAGTGTTCTCCATCCATGGATGAATGGTAAAAGAGCTGATGCAACAGCCTGTATTGTTAGGTCGAGCCTCGTGATCAATCCTTGGGTTGCATAGCCTATCACGCCAATACTCTCTCCCAGATCCCCGGGTCTTATAGAGCTAAAGGCCCTAGACAACTCTTCCCCCATGACGACTCTCTCCAGAATTTCGGGGGGCAGCGGGAAAGAGGCACTAATACCTATGGAAGCCCTGCCCTTCCTGTCTAATATTAGGGCTACCTGTGTTTCCAGCATTACTCTCCCGTAAAAGTCCACGGGCCCTGACTCAATGCCCACGGAGAAGTCGGCTCCTTGGACAGACTTTAACGCGTTAATAGCCCTGTTAAAAGCGCCCCGTAAAACGGCCAAGCCCACAGGCTGTGGGCCCACCCCGTTATCTACACTAACAGGGAAAACGCTGGCGTCATAGTAGCGTGAAAAGACAAGCTGCACGCCTCTAACCTTTACGGGATTAGTGGATCCGACGGCTACTCTCACACCCACAACCCAATACCTTGTGGGTCAAAAGGCACGGAGTCCTTAAAGCCTTCACGGAATCCTAAACCTCCAGGGCTTGCCCTTCTTAGCAGCTAGTACGATAGAACCCTAACACCTCTATTCTGCGCATATTCTGCTATTTCCCTCCCTATCCTAGACCCTGCTAGTACCAGCTCAACTCTCTTCCCATACTTCCTGGCCACTATTTCTCCCTTGGAGGCTAGAGCGCCTACATGCGAGTGCCTGGGCTTAACTTTAACTTCTACCACAAAGACCCTTTGCGTGGTTTCTATTAAGAGGTCTACCTCCTCCCCATCTATTCTGGCGTTCCTCGTTCTCGATAAGACCCTCTCCCCTGATTCTAGCATAGAATTGATCTCGCTCATTACAAACCATGAGAATGCCGCCTCTGTCAGAGTCCCTAGGGAGTCCTCAACGTTCGAGAGCCTCTTATTGAAGGCCTGAAGCTCTCTGCTAAACACGTGTATTGTCTCCCACAGCTTTTTAATCTCCTCTAAAACGACTCTAAACTTTTCATCATGCCCTAATAGCTTCCTTTCTATGACCTCGAACCTTTTATCGTGTTCTAGTAGCTTCCTTTCTATAGCTTCGAATCTCCTATCATGTTCTAACAGTTTTCGTTCTATAGCTTCAAACCTTTTATCATGTTCCATTAACTTCTTCTCTATGACCTCGAACCTTTTATCGTGCTCCATTAGTTTTCTCTCTATAGCTTCGAATCTTCTGTCGTGTTCTAGTAGCTTCCTTTCTATAGCTTCGAATCTCTTGTCGTACCTTCCCAGCTTTTCCCCAATACTCTTCAATTCTTTCATGTACTCTAGGCTTTTTTCTCTAAGCTTTCTGAGTTCTTCAAGGATTTCCCCGAGACCTATAGCCCCGGCTATGGCAAGCCTGAATTCCTCATCACTAGCTATCAGTTCTAATACAGCCCTCTTCAAGGCCTCCCTATCAGTCTTCAACTAAAACACCGGGATTCCAGCCAGCGTTATCTATCCTAAGAACAGAATATTGTGTCAGAACAGCTTATAAACAAACCTATTATAACAAATCTCATACCGCGCTCCTTGAGAGCAACCGTTAATCTGGAAAAATGGAGACACATAAGGTAGGAGGTAGAAGCCCTAAGGATCCATGTATTTCTGGCGCCTGGGAGGTGACTTGAACCGTTCACCCGAACCGTACCTTCATTTATCAAATCGTAGCATTTCGTATCCGGCACGGCTGGGTTCATCACGGTCCCCGTCGGGGCCGCCTACGGGAGCAGGGCTCCCCTCGGGAACCCCGAGGTCACCAAATAGGCTTAATAGCCTTC
>WANR01000011.1 GCA_015521705.1 Desulfurococcales archaeon | reverse complement strand
GGATTAGGGAGCCTGCAAGCAGGGTCAAAGATACTGGTATTAGTATTAGGGCTGTGATCCTGGCTAGTCCTCCTGCCATGGCTTTTCCCGCCATTAGAGGTCCCTCCTCGAGTATGCCAGGTAGCCTAGGGCGGTGAGTAGGGCTCCCGTTGCGAGGTAGGAGTAGAGCCTCACGGCATGGATCTCTCCGAGCTGTGATAGGGGGAGGGTGAGGGGGTACTGCTTCACAGCCAGCTCGGCCAGCGCAAACCCCCCGCCAATGCCCAGAGCCAGCGCTACGGGCGTTCTAGGCGCCACGGATGCTGCGAGGAGCGAGAGCCCCGAGTATATCGAGGCCAGGGCAGCTGCCTCGACAAGCATGACTACAAGCCCGTACCTGGCCATAGTAGAGCCCAAACCATAGGACAGGGAGAGGGGGACAAGGAGGAGAACCACGAGGGTAGCCACTAGGAGCCAGAGGAAGAGAGACAAAGCACGGGAAAAATACAGCACAGACCTCCTAGAGTGAAGGTACTGAAGCCAAAACCTCTCAACACCAGACTCCAACGAGTAAGCCAGGGAAACACTAGCAGCCAAAGGGGCAACAACAGCCAGCGCAGTGGCCAAATCATCACGTACCATAAAGATGTACGAATTAACAGTGCTCCCTAAGACCCTTTTAACCAGGTAGTCCCTCCCGTCCGGGAGTTCTATAAATGTTGACCCAGCAGCACCGCCAGAAACTATGGAGTACTCTGGGTATATGAGTAGTCCGGCTATTGTTGTGAGGAGGATTACTGTTAGGAGCCATGTGGGGCTCGAGGCCTCCGCTACTAGTGCTTGCAGCCCTCTTGGAGCCCTCAACGCCTCCTCACCCACACTAGGAGGGCTAGGGTCGTGGCCAGGCCTAGGCCTGCTGCCAGCACGGGCCAGGGGCTGCCCGCTGGAGGACTAGCCGGGGCAGTAGTGGTGGCAGTACCCACGCCCATACCCGCCTCCCCGGTATCATTGGCAAGGGCCTGCTCTACCAGGCTCCAGCTCCAGCCCCCAACAAACTCTACACCCTCGTAGACAGGCTCCCCTCCGATTAGCCTGGACTTGGAGAGGGCCATCTCGACCAAAGCCCTACCCACAGGGTCGAGCCCGATCCTAGAAGCCTCAGCCAGCTCAAACCCACCCACAGACGCGTCATAAAGATAAACCAAAGACGACTGAACACCAAACCCACCCCGCCCAGCCAGGTCCCTAACAAGGTCAGCAACAGTCCTATTAGACAAAAAATAGTCAGAAGGGGGAAAGCCGATAAATCCACTATAGTAGAGGGAAGCTTTCAAGTCTCCCTCACTCAAGTATATAAGAGGGTCTACTATTAAGCTGTAGGCCAGGGCTACCCCGGAGGCTAAATCATAATATATCTCTGAAACGAAGAACCTTACCTTCGATAGACTAGCAGGCCCCATAATACCCTTGGATAGGTCCTCAGCTAGCTCAAGTATTACCTGGGGTAGCCCCACTCTTCCAGAGATCACGTCTTCGAGAGATGCCTCGATCCAGAAGACTCGGAGGGTGCTGTATGGTCCTGTTATGGTTCCTCGTGGTGGTAGGTATATGTATGTGTTGTCCATGCTCGTAACAGATGCCCCTGTTATGTTCCATAGGCCCGAGGCGTAGTACTGGGGCCTCCAACCCTCCCCGCCCCTAACAAGGGCCTCTAGAGGCATGGTGTAGGGCCAGAAAGCCAGAGGCCTAAGCCCAGAGTCAACGATGAAACCACCAACCTCATCAACAACAACCAAAAACTCAAACTCAACATCTACAACCCTAGAATTGGGAGGGGCTAGTACCTCGTTCAGATCTGTGGCGTTTAGCCTGACAAATGGGACATCAATGCCCCCACCTATCGCCTCTTCAGAAGGGCTACCTGGCGAGCCAGGGCCCGGTATAGGGGGCTGAGGTAGCCCTATCGGTGAGCCTGCCTCCACGACTCTCCTAAAGTACGTGTGTACGTAGACCACGCTGTAGTCCCCGTAGTCCTTGACAACCCTCCACTCCAATAGTAAGGGCCCGATATTAGGCTCCCCGCCGAGAAACCAAGCTAAGTAGACGTTATAACTTACACTCCTTCCGCCTGGCTCATAGCTTAAGGGGAACCAGCCAATATAAATAGCGTAGTCCCCCTCACGTAGAACCCCGCTATCTGCATGGCTCGAGCGGGCCTGGTAAAAGCCCTGGCCAGCTACATCAAATACTACTATTGATGATAGTAGTAATAAAACCGCGATACCATAACGTCTCGCACACGACCTGGGAGAATGCCTAAAAAGCCCCGGCCAAAATCCCGAAAACCCCACCGAATGCCCCCTCACCAACCTCCATATTATAATATTAAGATCATTTTACCGTATAATTTAAAATTTTTATTTTTGAATTATGACAATGGCACTGCTATAGCCTACTGTGGGCTACAGCGGATCTAGACCATGCAGTTATCCACGCTAATATACGCTGTAGCCTTGGCGTCGAGGTGGTATACGCCGTCTCCGTCAGGGTCTACGAAGACGTAAATGATCGTCCAGGCATCAGTGGAATCATTACTTGTTCCCTTAGACACAATAATGACAGCATTCACACCAATCTCATTAACGTCTTTGGGCTCCCAATCATGATATACGTTGGTTAGTTTGCAGTTGAACGGTGATTCTTCGACGACGAAGCCCCTAACATACGCGTACGCCCGGCTATAGATCCCGGACTGGGTATCTTCGTCTTCTATCAAGACCCAGGCATATCCTGAGAGGGATAGTGCTGAGAGGAGGGCTGCCGCCATGAGGGCTGCCGCGGGTAGCAGCCGCCTCTCCAAAAGGAGGCTACCCCCATAGCACTAACTAGGCTTGACGGGGCTTATCCGGGTTAAGCAGCCTCCGGAATTGTACAATGAAGAAAGGATATAAATAGGTGGTGGGGGGCCTATTTAAACCACCGGATAAACAGTGCCCCCAATGGTGCCACCAAATGGCCTGGGCTAGGTTTGCCAGGGTTAAAGTGATCCCTGAGGGTTTTGGTAGGGTTAAGGTTGTTGGGGGTGTTCCTGTTATTGTTGTTAGGTTTGGGGGTGTGTTTAGGGCTTTTGTGGGTGTTTGTCCTCATAAGTGGTATGTTCTCTGTGATAGGGCTGTTAGGGGTGGCGAGATTGTTTGCCCTGGTCATGGCGAGAGGTTTGACGTGGCTAGTGGGGAGCCTAGGGTTGGCAAGGCTAGGGAGCCCTTGACTAGCCTTCGCGTGGAGGTTAGGGGTGAGGATGTTTACGTGGACCTGCCTGAGGGGGTTCTTGAGAGGCTTGTGAGGGCCACTTCTGGCCCGGACTGACTGTTTCCCGTGTTGGTTTTGGCTTAGCGGCTTGCCTGGGCTGGGTTTGTGATTATTGTTATTAAGCTTTGTGGTTGCTAGTTGTTTAACTTGGCTTGGGTAGGGTGTGGTGTTTGGCTGTAGCTGCTATGCAGCTGGCTGACTGGATCCAGGCTATTGCGCAGCTGGCCTTCCTCCTCATATTCGTGCTCCTCTTCTTCGGGTTTAACCAGAGGATCCAGATATACATGTGGAGTCGGGACATCAAGGCTAAGCTCAGGATCCTCGAGGGGATGGCTAGGGAGTCTAGGAAGAAGACGCTTGACTTCATGTTAAAGCACAAGGCCCGAGACGCCGAGAAGATACTTAACCAGGTTATAGACTTCTTCGTCATCGAGCCCGTGAGCATAGAGCCCACCGACATTATTAAGAGGCTGGACCACCTCTTCGACACTAGGAGAAGGAGGTTCAAGGACGAGTTCTCCAAGGCCATGCCCGAGGTCGACGAGGTGGCTAGGAGCAAGGCTGAGACCGCCGCCGAGATAGCGTCGGCCCTCAACTTCATATACAGGATCGTGAGGCACATACTCCTCCTAAGCGAGAAGACCAGGAACTGGATCCTAATAATGCAGCTACAGCTACTAATGCCGCAGATACTGAGGATAGCCGAGACCTACAGGAGGGCCCTGGACGACTTCATATCGGGCGTCCCCATAGGGGATGCCGCGGGTCCCCTCGTCGCAGTGAAGCTGGCCAACTATAATGGTAGCTGGAGGCACGTTGACGACGAAACAGTCTACGCCGTGACAAACTACGAGGGCAGAGAGGTTATCCTGGTTAAGGCTAAGGGGCCTGGGTCGAGCGTTGGCAGGCCCGGATATGCCACGGAGAGGCTTATAGAGGAGTACGTTAACCGGGGGGTTAAACCCTCCCTGCTCATAACAGTGGACGCCGCCCTCAAGCTAGAGGGCGAGGACTCGGGCGTCGTGGCTGAGGGTGTGGGCGCCGCTATAGGGGATCCGGGGCCTGAGAAGATAAGGTTCGAGAGGATAGCGGCCAAGTACGGGATACCGCTGAGGGCTGTCATAGTGAAAATGAGCCTCGAGGAAGCCATAAGGGCTATGACAAAGCAGATATACGAGGGCGTGGAGAAGGCGGTGCAGAGGGTCGCCTCGATAATAAAGTCTGAGAGCAAGCCCGGCGACCTGGTGGTTGTAGTGGGTGTGGGCAACACTATAGGGGTAGGCCAGTAGGTGGGCCAAAGGTGGTTGACGGAGGCTCTCTCGAGTGGCTACAGCCCCTGCTCCTAATAGTAATGCTCATGGCCATAATAGCCCTGACGCTCAGGCAGGCGTCGGAGCTCAGGAGGATGCAGGAGCAGGCTTCCAAGAAGACTAAAACCCTAACAATAATAAACTGCGGAGACTCGGGCAGGGTGGAGAGATCCTTCAAGGAAGGAGACTACGTCGGCAAACGGGTCAGCGAGTGCAAGAACGGCGAGGGCCTAATAGAAGCCATCTATACCATAGAGGAGAAACCGGCGCCAAAACAGGGATCAGCACCCCAAAGCCAGGGGTCTCCCCAAGGGGCCAAGTCCAAGTGGGGCCTCTTGAAAGGGCTTAGACGCAACTACTCTAAGCTATAGCCCTATTTTGAAGGCCACAGGCCCGGCCCCGGAGTCTTTGGGGGACTCTATCAGCGGCTCCTGCATGAAAGGGGGGTTGTTCTCGCCTCTTCCCTGGCTATGTGATGGGTTAACCTTAAAGGTCTCCGGTATTCTATGAAAGCGCTTAGACTGGTGGGGTGGGCCCTGTGGCTAGGTACATAGTTACCGCAGCATGGCCCTACGTCAACTACGTGCCGCACCTGGGGACCCTGATTGGGTCGCTCTTGAGCGCAGACATATATGCAAGGTACCTGAGGCTGAGGGGCAGGGAGGTTGTATTCGTCACGGGGAGTGACGAGCATGGGACCCCCATAGAGCTCGAGGCCTGGAGGAAGGGTGTCGAGCCTAGGAGGCTCACGGACGAGGTGCACGAGTACGATGTTAGGCTCTTCTCCGAGTATGGCTTGTCCTTCAGCCTCTACACCAGGACCGAGAGCCCGGTCCATAAGGAGTTCGTGAGGGAGTTCATGGCTAAAATTGCTAGGAACGGCTACATATTCGACTCTGAGGAGACCCTGCCCTACTGCGACTATGACAAGAGGTTTCTCCCGGACAGGTACGTGGAGGGGAAATGTCCCTACTGCGGCTACGAGAGGGCGCGCGGCGACCAGTGCGATAACTGCGGCAGGCTGCTCCACCCCACAGAGCTTATATCGCCGAGGTGCGCGCTCTGCGGCAGGAGGCCCAGGCTGAGGAGGACCAGGCACTGGTTCATAGACCTGAGGAGGGTGGAGAAGAGGCTTCTCGAGTGGCTCGAGTCCCACGAGGAGCTGGGTGATAACGTTAAGAAGTATAGCCTGAACTGGGTTAAGCAGGGCCTGAGGCCCAGGAGCCTTACCAGGGACCTGGAGTGGGGCATCGAGGCCCCGTTCGAGGGTGCTGAGGGGAAGACGATCTACGTGTGGTTCGACGCCCTACTAGGGTACGTCAGCGCCACCAAGGAGTACTTCCTGAAGACCAGGGGTGACGGCGAGGAGTGGAAGAGGTGGTGGTTCGACGAGGAGACCAGGACCCTATACTTCATAGGCAAGGACAACATACCCTTCCACGCCATAATACTCCCAGCACTCTTCATGGCCTCGGGTGACCCCTACGTCCTCCCATGGAGGATAAGCGCCACCGAGTACCTGCTATACGAGGGAGACCAGTTCAGCAAGAGCAGGAGGATAGGTATATGGATAGACGAAGCCCTCGAGATAGCTCCTGCAGACTACTGGAGGTGGGTCCTCGCTAGGATGAGGCCCGAGGCCAGGGACCAGAACTTCACGTGGAAGGAGTTCTACAGGATAGTCAACACAGAACTCAACGACGACATAGGAAACTTCGCCCACAGAGTATTATCCATGACACGCTCATGGTTCTCCTCCAAAATACCAGAACCAGGCAACACGAAGCCCGGAGGAGCCGTGGAAGAAGCCCTAAGGGCCGCCTGGAGAGCCGCCGAGGCTCTTGAACGCGTGGAGATAAAGAAAGCTACCGAGGAGATCCTAGCAATAGCGAGAACCGGTAACAGGTACCTAAACGAGTCGGAGCCCTGGAGCCTGGTAAAGACCAGTAGGGATAAGGCTGCCCAGGTGGTATGGGAAGCACTCTACATACTGAAAATGCTGGCCCACACAATGGCCCCCTTCATGCCGCGTAAAGCCGAAGAGCTCTGGAGAAT
>WANR01000010.1 GCA_015521705.1 Desulfurococcales archaeon | reverse complement strand
CTAATAGCTGGAATAGTAATAGTCATCATTATAGTAGTTGCAGCTATCTTCCTACTACGCAGGTCGTAAAACAAAACAGCAATAAATATTAATTGATTTTTTAAATAAATAGAAATAATTTTTAAAATAGTCTATCAAACAGGATGTTTAAAGAGTTTCATCCTATTTCGTGTGTTTGGAAACCCAATGTCATATCAATGTATATACGACGAAAGCGTTTTACGACAGAATTATTATAGTATAGTCATGATTGGCTCCATGAAGAGCTTACCTGGCAGCTGTAAAACTCTCTCTACCATGTTTTGGAAAAGCATTTAAAAACGTTCAATGTTATAGCATGTGTTGGGCTATAAGAGTAACCGTGCTTAGCTTCATGGGGTGCTGTGCTTGAGCTCTATACTACGTATTATAGTGGGAAAATTCGTTAACACCCTAATAACGCTTGCTATAGCTACCGCTATAATAACTGCTGTCTTTTCCTACCAGTCGCTCCAAACCCTGCAGTTAAATGCTGAGGAAGAATTACAGGCCTGGATCCTGCAGATGTCGAGGCAGGGCAGGCCTCCTACCGAGGAACAAATAGAGTTAATGAGAGAGAGCCTATACAAGCAGTACGGGCTTGATAGGTCATTCATGGAGTGGACGTTCATCTATCTTAGAAAACTACTATTCCTAGACCTAGGTAATACGAGAACACCGTTTATAGGAGACTCCACACTGGTGAAGGATCAGTTACTGCTGGCAATGAAGAATACCATTATTCTCTTCATGACGGCTCTTCTCATACAGACATTTATCGGCTTACTAATAGGCCTATATATAGCCACGAGGCCTGGAGGCCTACTAGACAAATCTATATCTCTCTACGGCATGGTCTCTTATAGCCTGCCCAGCTGGTGGCTCGGCATACTAGCTATCTACTACTTCAGCTTTAAACTAGGGTGGTTCCCTTCATCGCTCAAGGATGTATACTTCCAAGTATCCCAGATACAGGCAACTGGTTTTGAGGCTATAGTTGAGAAGCTTAAGCTCTGGGCATACTATTTAACGTTACCTGTTAGCGTAATAGTATTGTCAAGCATAGGCGCCTGGGCGTACCTAGTTAGAAACATAGTTATAGGGGTCATGCAGGAAGACTTCGTGACAGTAACTAGAGCTAAGGGGATACCGGAAAGAAGAACGCTCTATGGCCATGTTCTAAGGACTAGCAGCCCGCCTATAGTAACTTACATAGCGCTAAGCATGGTGTTTACCCTTGGTGGAGCCATCATAACAGAGGCCGTCTTCAACTGGCCCGGCATGGGCCTCATATATTGGGCGGCCCTGCTACAGGGTGAAGCCCCTCTACTTATAGGAGCCACCTATATTCTAACAGTACTCTTCCTCCTAGTATACTTTATAACAGACCTGCTCTACGCATTGCTAGATCCTAGGGTAAGACTAGGCGGGGCTACAAGATAAGGATTCAGGTGGTTAAAGTGGCTAGGCAGCCTGTAAGGTATAGGAGGCTCAGGGAGTGGAAGAGAAGCGCTTCATGGTTCCTCTCAGAGCTTAGGAGAAGCAGAACTGGCATGTTTGGGCTAGTCATGATAATAGTGTTTGTGGTAGCCTCAGTGACCTTCCCCTACTATGGAGACACAGAGGTGATAGCTAACTGGAACACCAACCTCCAATACTTTAAGGATAAGCTATACCCCAAGGGCGTTCCACCATGCTGGGCCGACGTGTTTTCTACTAAGAAGTACACTAGCTCCCAGATAATACTTCCAGGCGACATAAACATAGTTAGGGAGGTTGAAGTTGTAGACGCCTCAAACTTCACTACGAATCCTCGGGCTAAAGGCCTAAATGTGACGGCTGTAATTTACAGGATAGAAATACCGTTCATGGTAGACGGAGATGTTGTACCCAAGGATCTCATACTAGTCTTCGACAATGTCACATACAACCAAACCAAGGGCCTGGAGATAAAGATAGGCCCTATCAAGAGGAATATACCACTAGTACCATACATCTCTTTATTCTATTTTGAGAGGCCTGACGGCGCTAAGCTGTACTTAGTAGGCAAGGGAGGCTACTTTAAGCACAAGATAAACGAAAACCCGCTCGGATGGCCACCCCAGAGCTACACTTCTAATAGGACAATAGTGGCGCTTAGGAGCGGTATTGCTGGTATCGAGGGCTTTTACAACTCCCTGCTTGCAAGCATTTATGACGCCTATGGGGTCAATATAACCGAGAGATCTTATGATGCAGCCTTCAGAATAATGGACATAATATTCAGCTATGACCCGGTAGAAACCCACAAATTATTCGCCGGCGGCGAAACCGAGATAGAGGACGTGAGGGCTCTTAAGGGCTCTTACAAGATGGTCCTGGAATTCGTTATTCCCGACAACAAATCTGTGATCTCCCTCGAAAGAGCAGTCCTCCAGGCGAGTTGTTATGGCCTGCTGGGTACAGACACCAATGGCAGGGATATATGGCAGGGGTTACTCTATGGTCTTAGGTGGGCCCTCATAATAGGGCTTCTAACAAGCTTTCTCTCAACAATGTTTGGTGCACTTTATGGAGTGATAGGGGGCTACTTCGGAGGGCTGGTAGATGAAATAATGCTGAGAATAGCCCAGACAATATACGCCTTACCGCTGCTACCCTTCCTAATAATTCTGGTGTGGACGTTTGGGAAAGCGATAACTGTCTGGTGGATAATAATACTCTTGGTTCTCTTCAGCTGGCCTGGTACATCGTTTATCACTAGGAGCATGGCCCTACAGCTCAAGGAGGAGCCATACGTCGAGGTAGCCAGGGCCCTAGGAGCTGGGCACGCTAGAATAGTGACTCTCTACATCTTTCCACAAGTGCTACCCTACGTCTTCGCCAGTATAGCCCTGAGCGTCCCCGGAGCCATAGTAGCGGAGGCCAGCCTGAGCTTCCTAGGGCTGGGCGATGTTGAGATAGTGACGTGGGGTAGAATGCTTAGAGACGCCCAGCTTGCGCAGGCATCCCTTTCCGGGATGTGGTGGTGGATAGTGCCGCCAGGCCTTGGAATAGCCCTCGTGGGCCTATCTTTCGTGATGCTAGGATACGCTCTAGACGCCATACTAAACCCCAAGCTGAGGAGGTGACTCTAAGAATTGGCGCTGCTAGAGGTCAGGGATCTCCAAACTTATTTTTACACTATTAGGGGTATAGTGAAGGCAGTTGACAAGGTGAGTTTTGACCTCGAGAAGGGCGAAGTACTAGGCCTGGCAGGGGAAAGCGGTTGCGGCAAATCAACTATAGCTTGGAGTCTTCTAGGACTAGTGCCACCGCCAGGCAGAATAGTTGGCGGAAGTATAAAGATAGACGGGAATGACATCACCAAGATGGGAGAACCTGAAATAAGGAGGAAGATCAGGTGGAAGAAGATTAGCATGATATTCCAGGGTGCTATGAATGCCCTCACGCCAGTTTATACTATAGGCTACCAGATAGCGGAGCCCCTAATATACCACATGGGGCTTTCCAAGAAAGAGGCCTACGAGAGGGCTGCAGAGCTCTTGGCAAGCGTAGGCCTCTCGAAGGAGTTCCTCAACAGGTACCCACACCAGCTAAGCGGTGGCCAGAAGCAGAGAGTAGTCATAGCTATGGCCCTGGTTCTCGAGCCAGATATAGTCATTGCAGATGAGCCCACTACAGCGCTGGACGTTGTCGTTCAATACCAGGTGATAAACCTACTTAAGAGGATTAATAGAGAGAAAAAGATAGCCATGATAGTTATAAGCCACGACCTGAGCCTGATAGCCCAGATGGCCGATAAGGTAGCCATAATGTATGCTGGCAGAATAGTAGAGTACGGGCCGTCAGAGAAAGTATTCAATGACCCCCAGCATCCCTACACGCAGCTACTACTTAAAGCGATACCAAGACTACGTGGGCCAAAAGAAAAGCTAGCATACATACCAGGCCAGCCACCAGACCTGAGAAACCCTCCCACTGGCTGCAGGTTCCACCCACGATGCCCCTTCGCGTTTGACAGGTGCTATAAGGAGGATCCCGAGCTAGTCAAATTAGATAAAAACCACTACGCCTCATGCTTTTTACTAGAAGAAAAGGGTGTGGGTGGACTTTAGGGAGGAGTGAGCTTTGAGCAAGGATCTTCTGCTAGACGTGGAAAACCTCAAAGTATACTTCCCTGTGAGGCGTTCTATTTCAGAGTTCCTTGCAATGAAGCCCAGAAGGTTTGTAAGAGCTGTTGATGGAATATCCTTTAAGATCCGTATAGGCGAAAGCCTTTGCCTGGTAGGCGAGAGCGGTTCCGGGAAAACAACCACAGGCAAGGCGATACTAGGGCTGGTGCCGATTTCCGGGGGTTCTGTAAAGTATAGGCCGAAAGAGGAGACTGTGAAAGTTCTAAGGGAAGAGGGCGTAGAGTTTGTTGATGGGTTCGTCGACATAGCCAAGCTTAGATTCAAGCAAATGAAGCCACTGAGGAAAGAGATTCAGATAGTTTTCCAGGATCCCTATGGGAGCCTTAACCCCAGATATACTATTGGGAGAATACTTGAAGAGCCCTTGATAATACACGGAATAGGAGAGACATCCGAAGAAAGAATAGAAATGGTGGCTAGGGCTCTAGAGAATGTAAAGCTGATCCCGCCAGAGGATTTCATGGAGCGATACCCGCACCAGTTAAGCGGTGGCCAGAGGCAGCGAGTCGCCATAGCTAGGGCTTTCATAACGAACCCAGGCCTGGTAATAGCCGACGAGCCCGTCTCCATGCTCGACGTCTCGATAAGGGCTGAGATCCTTGAACTACTAAATACCCTTAGGGAGAAGAACAACACTTCCATGATATTCATAACACACGACCTAGCTATAGCCAGGTATGCCTGTGAGAGAATAGCAATAATGTATCTAGGTAAAATAGTCGAGATAGGCGACGTAGACATGGTTATCCAAAACCCGATACACCCATATACTAAGGCCCTGATAGAGGCAATATTCGAGCCAGACCCCTCTATGAGGCACAAGATAAAAGAGATCCCTATAAAAGGCGAGATACCGAGCGCAGTCAATATACCAGCCGGCTGCAGGTTCCACCCACGCTGCGTCGAGCTGGACCAGGACAGGAAGACCCTGGAAAGCTACTGTCTTATGAAAGAACCGTCACTAGAAAAACCTATCATAGATGCAGAGCCTGAGAGAGCAGTTGCATGCTGGAAATATATAGAACGTAGATAGCTGTTAGGCTCGTGGACCTAAGACTAGTGTTTCTAGGACTGGTTAGCCAGGTCACATAAGTTGAACCTCAGAACCCACATAATAGTAGGTATGGGCTTGGCCGGCTTTGCAGTTTCCACTCTAGACTGTAGCATTGGCTGTTATATCCTGGCAACTTCTATCTCGGCGCTCCACCACCCGATAATAGACTATGCCTCCCACAGGCATGGGAGAAGGACTATTCTATTCCACAGTATTATAGGTGCAGTATTCCTTGCCCTAGCCACCTCAATACCCTTCCTATTATTTCTGCCTCCAGGGATCGTTTTTCCGTTAGTAGTAGCCTCCATGGCTTCATGTGTTTCCCACTGGCTTCTCGATCTAATCACTATTGGTGGAGTTTACGTTGTCAGGGGCAGGGTCTCTCTTAAACTATTTAGATACGATGATCCTCTACCAAACATTTCCTTCCAAGCGATGGGCTTTTTACTCTTGCTATACTCACTCTTGGTTTTTACATCTTAGTATAGTATTTAAATTGTCTGTTTTCCCCCTATAAATGCTCCTATAAATAGTTACAGGATCCAGCACGCACGGGTTGCCGAGCCTTTTCAAGGCCTCAATAAAAGACTTCAACCCTTCATTCCCCACACTATATACTACTGCTTTAATTTCCCTGTCTAGTAGTTTAACTAACACGCTTGCACCGCCACTCACCACAAGAGCTCCATAACCTCTAGCAATGATCTCCTTGACGCACTCAACGCTTTCACTGCTCCCTCTAACCAGTGCTATCTTGCCCCTCGACAGTTTACTACAAGTTTGAGTTTCGACCAATTCCTCCGCCCTCTCGGCTACATGGCCCCCTAACCGATAGCCGACGTGAACCTTCTTATTACTGCTATCCAGTGACAACGATGTCGACGCAGTCTCAACCGGGCTTTTAACTTCTATCAACAGGTCTGTATCCATCAATAACGAAGCTTCTGATAAAAGAGATTGAAGCGGGTTAAAACCCTTCAATCTAATAAGGAAGGGTCCCTTGATGTAGCCAGATAACGCTAGAACCATGACCAAAGGTAGTATTTTCTCTGGATCAATCCCGGGCACGAGCATTCTGGCAAGGAGCCATCCAGCTCTGGCGTGAAAATATTCTCGTCTAGCAGATTTTATTACCCTTGAAGCCATGTTAGCGGCTTTTTTCCGTGCCTCCCTCTCGCTCCTAGCCAGCCCTGAAGCCAGTTTTAGAAGTATTGTTATGGAGGGCGACAGATAAGGCTCCCCCGTGATACCAGCCCTTCGGAGATCACCGTTTTCCACTAAGTAGTGTAGCGAGGGTTCTAGCGGCTCTCTGAAGGACTCATACCGCGCTATAGAATACAAGGAAATCGCCGCTGCCAATAGCTTGGCCTTGCCCGTGCATCCCATACCTCTGTAAATGTTGTTACAGATTTCGGTTTCGCCTAGCTTTGTTTTTCTAGCAATGCTTCTCGCCGTTCTTAGTAAAGTTGAGATAAATCTCCCTGCCTCCTTCCTTTTTTCGCGGGCCCACAAGTGTATCATGGAGAACACAGCTAGTCTTGGAGACTCTGTGAATACTGCGAGGCTTCCGTAGAACCCCTTCTTTACTACTTCATATCCCTCGCGAGCCTCCCTGATGAAGGGCAATCCTCTCTTAGAAGCACCCAGGCTCCCCACTATGGGGCCTCCGGGGTAATAGAAGAATCCTTTATCGCTGTACTTTAGACCTAGCCTCACGGCCTCCCTAACTATGTCTGAAACTTCTTGATGCTTCTCCAAAACTTACACCAAAGAAGCCCTAGGTTTGATGGACGGCTTGGGGATCCACAGGATTCCTGGTTATCTGAAGTATTTTATATGGCTTTCGCTTTTTAAGAGCTTATTTACCTAGTAGCAATAACTATTACGGTGCCAAGTTTTGCTTGTAGTAGCTGGCCTCGGAATTTCTAGAGACCATGTGACGCTAGGACTTATGGAGCTTCTCGAGAAAGCTGACAAGGTATACCTAGATACATATACGATGCCCATAGATGATGACCTAAACCGGTTCCTGGGGAGTAGATTTAAGGGTAAGCTGGTTCAATCTACTAGAAGACTCCTTGAGGACGAATACATTAAAATCCTGGAAGAAGCCAGGGAGAGGCACGTAATTATATTGATTCCCGGGGACCCCCTCATAGCTACTACTCACATATCGCTTATAGTAGAGGCCGTCAGGAGGGGGATAAGGGTTAAAGTAATCCCAGGCATTTCAGGCGTAGTCGCTGCGATGACTGCTACGGGTCTAAGCTATTATAAGTTTGGCAGAACCGCTACAATACCTGGCCCTTGGAGGCACACGACGCCATATAGCACTCTTGAAGTGGTCTACTCTAACATGTGTATGGAGGCGCACACGTTATTGCTCCTTGACATAGACGACTATGGTAGGCAGTTAAAGCCTATAGATGGGCTTAAGGAACTGGTAAGACTGGAAAAAAGGATCGGTCACAGCGTTCTCCGCGACATTACAGTATTGATAGTGTGGGATGCTGGAACCGAAATGGAGAAAGTAGTCGGCTACGAGCCAAAAAGGAGCTTCCCGATCTATGAGGGTCGTATAGCAAGCATTGTTGTTCCTGGGAGAGTTAATAGAATAGAGGCTGAGCATGTAGACGTGCTTCATGGCATAAGGCTGGATGTTAAGGCTTATGAGCGTGCATCTGCTATAGCATGCAAGGCTCTTGCCACTATCAAAGACTTTGTGTGATTGCGTAGGATAAGACAGCAATCAATCATAGGAACTATTAATTAGGCTCAGAGTCTTCATAACTTCATGAGCAAAGCTTGTTCAAGGAGAACCAGTGTTTGGTGAAGCTCTTGAGGACTAGGATTTCACTTCCATATATAGAGGTGGTTTTCCTAGGAAACCAGAAACAGGTGTCGTTAGAAAGCTACTTCTACAAGTACGTAGAGCCAATAAACATTTGCTTTCTAGTTCATTCCTGGGATCTAGCTAAAGAGCCTTGGGGAAAGGTACTTGCAGTTCACGATGATCTCGATAGTGTCATAAGAGGCTACCAGGCTAAAATAGCTGAGCTTAGGAGGATGCTCGAAGAAATCTATCCACGAGAGTTTAGAAAACACTATAGGTTTAGAGCTATAGTTGAGGTCGCTAGGGTATTCTTTGGAGCGTCATCTGCTAGGTATGACTTGAAGGAAGCCAATAGGCTTGCATTGTCTCTAAGACTTTGTAACTATGCACTGGGCGACGACTTCGCGGAAAAAGCTCGTGTAGTAGAGGCTAGGATTAGATGGAGAAACTTGATGATCGAGAAAAGCTCGGAAGACAAAATAAGTGTACTAGATCATAAGGGCGAGAAAGTGAAGAGTCTCTCGTATCTATTGCAGAATGATGAAGGCTTTAGACGTGAGATTCTCAACGCTTTAGCCTCCTCTCCATCTTAATAAT
>WANR01000009.1 GCA_015521705.1 Desulfurococcales archaeon | reverse complement strand
GTATAGGAGTATGCCTGAGGCTAGGGCTAGTAGCCAGCCGTTATTGACTATGGCCGCGGCGTAAGCGCTACCTATACCTGCCGTTAGGGTATAGGAGAATATTGCGAGTGATAGTCCTCCCCCGCAGCAGGCGAATGTGGAGAACATTGCTGGAGCAGCGGAGGCTAGAGTGGTCTTCGTGCCTGGTAGCTTCGCTGGGTTTGTCGACAGCTTCCTAGCGTAGGCTAGGACTGCCATATTGGAGGCGAAGAGCAGGGAGAGCGCTAGGGCGGATATTCCTGCAGTTAGGTTCATGGAGAAGACTATTTTGCCGAAGAAGACGACCACGACCCAGGGATAGACTCCTATAGGCCATCCCACTGCAACGCCAGCCTCGACGGGGCTTTGTGTGGGGAGCGGCGGGGACGCTTTGAATATGATCCCCGAGGCCACCATGTATACCGGGAGGAATATAGCCAGCGATGCTAGGAAGACTCTCCTAGCACTTCTCTGCCTTAGCGTGGCCCTCACAGCTATCATGGGCCTTAAGAGCCTGGACAGCAGACCCGGCCTCCTAGGCACTTCCATCCTCAAGCTTAGCCAGCCCCCGCTTCTGCCAGGGCTCTCTTTAGAGAGTCCTCGGTAACCACGTTGCCCCCGCCAAGCACTATGTTACCCTCCCTATCGATAACGAATACTGTGTCTATATACCTCACCTTGTAGAGCCTCGTGATGGAGCCGTCGTCGAGTATTGGTATCCACTCCTCTCTGTCGAATGCTTTGTAGAAGTTGATCAAGTCCTGCCTAGTGTCTGGCGGGGGGTATCCCGGCTTGTCGAGGATACCTAGCTCCTTCAGGAAATCCCTGCTCCACAAGTCCACCATTATTACCACGACATCCTCGTACCCGCTAGTAGCCTCGCTTATTATTTTGGAGGCGTATATGCAGGAGGGGCACCAGGCGGCCATGAACCATAGCACCACCGGCCTCCCCCTGAAATCGGAGAGGGAAACCCTATTGCCGAAAACATCCTCAGCTACGAAGTCGGGAGCCTGCGAGCCTGCTTCAGGGCTCGAGGCATACACGCTTCCAGGCTCTGCGGAGCCTCCGAGACCCGCTCTAAGGGCTAGTGCCAACAGTACAACTGCTGCGAGGGACAAGACGATCCAGGCGATTCTCCTAGAGGGCTCCCTCCTTGCGGACGTCCTGGCTTTTCCCCTAGCCACTTCCAGTTACCCTACCGCCTCGACCCCACATACTTTTCCGGGTTCTCCTTGAACTTGGCCATGCAGTGCTCGCAGCAGAAGTAATAAGTGGTCCCCCCATACTCCAGCCTATACTTAACAGTCTCTGGAACCTCGGCTCCACAAACAGGATCCACAGGCACCCCTGTCACCGAACAATTATGGTTGACCCTACTGTCTATATCTATTCAGCGCAAATAGCTCCAACTTCCATTTCCCTGATAGGTAAAAGCGTCGACTAGCCAGTTTTATAAGCGCGAACACGAAATGTCTGGGGTTCGCTTCCCAGAAACTAAGCCTTCCCTATGGGCTGGAGGAAATAGGTATAGTAGGACTCCTAGAACCTCTTCCTAGCGCTTCTTTATTTATTTGTTCTTTTCCGTGTCCTTAGGGTGAAGTATGCCTCTGCACAGTCCTCGCTGTTGAATAGCAGTATTGTGCCGTCCTCCAGGGTCACCTTGTACGGCCTCCCTATTATTGGGCTTCCGCAGAACGCGCATTTTGGTTGCACGGTTTCTAGTGGCCTCTCGGGTAGCCAGGTTCTCTCTAGGGATTCGTCGTCAACTATTGCCGTGCTGACTACTTTAGCTCCTGAGTCCTCTAGGTTTCTTGATATGGTGTCGAGCCTCTTGACGTCGAGGACCCTGACCACCATTACTCCGAGCCTTTTAGGCGTGGAGAGATAAACCTTCTCAATCTCAGGGTTGGACTCGAAAACCTTCCTGATACTCTGGTGGCCTCTAAACTCGAAGACGATTATGTAGGACGTGGCTCCTAAGACTTCCGGGTCTAGAAGGGGCGTGCATCCCTTTATGAGGCCCCATGACTTCATCCTCCTAATCCTCTTCCTCACGACCGGGGGGCTCACGCCTACCTGGGCTGACAGGTCTTTGATCGTGGCCTTGCAGTCCCTCGCCAGGATCCTCAGTATTTCCAGGTCTATGGCGTCTAGAGTTCGGGGCATCACAGTCCCCAATACATTAGTAGACACACGGTGTTAATGAATCCTCTCAGTGATATATGATTCGTTATTAGCCCTGCACGTGCCAATATTATGGTGGAGCCAGGGTCCCTTCATGGAGGTGTGCTCCTATTGTCCCAGACGGTTAAGTCCCTCGACTTCACGTGGGAAGGGTATAAGGGGTGTAGGGAGAAGCCCAGCGTCAAGCTAGTAACAGCCATAATGGAGTCGCAGAAGGGGGATATGCTGGAGGTCGTCGGCGAGGACGAAGTGTTCCCCTTCGACATGCTTGTGGACACCCTCAGGGACGAGGGCTTCGAGGTTGAGGTTCTCGAGAGAGACGACCTGGTGGGGTACTACAAGGTTAGGGCTGTGAAGAGCTGACTGGAGGGAGCAATAATGGGCCTGGACTGTAGAGCCTTAAGGAGGGATTTTCCCCTTCTGGAGAATAGGGGCATAGTGTATTTAGATAATGCAGCCTCGACCCTGAAGCCCTCCCCTGTCGTTGAGGCCATGGTCTCGTTCACCCATGATACCTACGCTAATGTGCACCGGGGGGTTTACGAGCTCAGCCTAAAGGCTAGCAGGTTATACGAGGAGGCCCACGAAGTGGTGGCAGGCTTTATAGGGGCTGAGAGCTGGGAGGAGATAGTGTTCACCAGGAACACCTCCGAGTCAATACAGCTGGCCGCCATGCTTCTCTACTGGAACGGCTATATTGGGAGGGGCGACGAAGTGGTAGTCACCGAAGCGGACCACCACAGCAACTTGCTACCCTGGGTCAGAGTGGCCGAGAAGGCGGGAGCCCGGCTCAAACTAGTGCCAGTGAACTCCCGCGGGATCCCCGAGTGGAGGGCTCTAGCCTCCATGATAAGCGAGAGAACCAGGGTCGTGGCCTTCGGCCATGCCTCCAATGTTACCGGGTACATAAACCCTGTGAAGAGCATATCCAAGATCGCCAGGGAGCACGGGGCCATGGTAGTAGTCGACGGGGCTCAGAGCGTCCCACACATGCCAATAAATGTAGCCGATCTCGGAGTAGACTTCCTAGCCTTTAGCGGCCACAAGATGCTCGGCCCCACAGGCATAGGAGTCTTATACGCTAGGAGGGATCTGGCAGAAAAGCTCGACCCCCCACTGGGCGCCGGGGGCACGGTGCGCAGGGTGAGGCTCAAGGGTGGAAGGGTTTCGATAGAGTGGGACTCCATGCCCTGGAAACTGGAGTCAGGGACACCACCCATAATAGAGGCAGTGGGGCTCATGGAGGCCGTGAGGTACCTCGAGAAGATAGGTATGGAGAACGTTAGATCCCACGAGGCGAGCCTCACAGAGAAGGCTTTAACCCTGCTTTCTGGCATAGAGGAGGTAGAGATACTGGGCCCAGAAAATGCGGAAGAGAGGCTGGGAGTCGTCTCGTTCAGCATCAGGGGGCTAAACCCCGATGCTGCAGGGTACGCGCTGAGCAGAATGGGCATAGCTGTGAGGACGGGGCTCCACTGTGCACACATCCTACACGACAGGCTCGGGCACCCTGAGGGCAGTATAAGGGCCAGCTTCTACATATACAACTGTGTAGAAGACGTCGAGCTGCTGGCAAGAGCTGTAGAGGAGGTCGCCAGGAAGTATGCCGGGAAAACCGCGGGCCCTGCAGGCTGAGATGACAAGTTATGCCTGATCCATGATCCTCCTAGCCGTCCTCTCTATGAAGGCTCTCAGCTCCCTTGTTATACCCTTCCTCTCAGCCCTCTCCATAGCAACTCCTATCATGTCCAGAGCGTGGTCTAGGTGATTCTCGTCTATCCTCTCCGGCCAGCCCCTTAGCGACAGCTCTATGCCGTAGGCTGCCCTGTACAGTGGAGCCAGGATCTCGGCCTTCTCGGACGGCGACAGTCTCTCCCACTTGCTGGTACACTGCATCAAGAACCCGGCAGCAACAAGGCTCTTAGCGAATAAGAGCTTGGAGGCGACCTCTAGGTCGGCTTCCTCAGCCGCTGCCTCCAGCCTGAGAACCTCTATAACGGCGGACGTGTCCTCGCAGATCTCTCTCCTTCTAGCCAGCAGTAGCTCCCTTAGATCCTCGTCTATCGACTCCAGGTACCTGGCCAGGGTGGACACTGCGTCTTCCAGAGAGTCGGCCCAGTATATCTCCTGGATGATGCTTCTCATAGACTCCTCTATAGGGTCGGCGCCAGGCAACTAAGACATCCTATCACTATTCTAGAGAGCGCTAGAGATTATATAGGGACCTACAGAACAAAGGCCCCCCGACCAGTCCCCAGCCTTCCTGGACAGCTAGCCTCACTACTTGGAGCGGGTCTCGGCCTCTCCCGTGACTGTTTTAAGGTTTATAAGCGACTTGCCTAAGTAGTATCCCTTTGGTAGGCGCGCTTATGCGCCGAAGAGCTGTGGGGGTGGTCATGTGGGTTCGCCGGCTCTTGCAGATAATGAGGCTAAGATCAAGTACGCCATGGCCATCCTCGCCAGCATAATAAATGACACCGGGATCCCGCGGAACATCAGGAGAGCAGCGGCTAACGCTATAACTTTCCTCCGTGACCCCAGGCTGTCACCAGGAGTTAGAGCCGCCAACGCTGTGAGCGCTCTCGACGAGGTTAGCCAGGACCCCAACATGCCCTTCCACGCGAGAACTAAGATATGGCAGGCTATAACTATACTGGAGACCGTGAGGGATTAGGAGCCGATGGCAAAGCCCGGCCTGGTAACCGTCCGCGTAAGGGGCATCTATGCTACAGCGCTCTCAGTACTCCTTCACGAGAAGGGCTTTCTCCTATCAGACGTAACGGAAATCGTCAGATCAAGGCTCGGGATCCCCGCGTCAACATCCCCGCCCAACGTCACGGTTAAGTCGCTCGAGGAGGATCCAGACAGAGTCCTGGTCATAGGCTACCCCTGGGATGCGGGGCTGGAAGTGCTCAATACTCTGGTCGAATCGCTGGCCTTCGTGGCTCTAAGGAGCGGTCCCCTGGGCATCAACACTGTGGTCGACGCTAGATCCATTGGTGACTGTAAGCTGGAACTACCCGGGGGTGTTATAGGAGAGCTTGACTCGAAGGAGTGCCCCCCTAAGGACTCGATGGTCAGGGCCACTGTTGTCAGGGAGTCGCTGGAACCCCAGGCCAGGCCCCTGCTAAGGGAAGGTGTAAGGCTGGTCGGGGACTACACTATAGTTTCCCACCCGGGCAGCGGCGTCAGCTTCAGCGAGCACGTCAGGGATCCCACTCTGAGGGCGGAGCTGCTGGCTACCCTAGAGGGCCGGATTGACACGTCGCTCTTCCACGTTAGGTTTAGGAGCAGTAGCAAGATGGAGAGCGTGTCACGGATCGTGGCCGAGGCGGAGGAGCTGGCATCGAGGGCCAGAGAGCTCTGGGATAAGGGTCCGGGGAAGGAGCCAGTAATAGTGTCCCGTGGAGAGTACATCGCTCTCGTCTATGTCTCGTCGCGGGCCAAGGAGCTGCTCGACTCGTACCGGTCCAAAGTGGCCCCTACCGTGAAGCACCACCACTCCCTGAAAGCGTCTGGGAGGGAAGAATCCGGACTGGTCGACTTCGTCGAGGAAGCCCTAAAGAATAAGCATTGCGTGGACGAAGCTGGGACCTCCATACTCTACCATGTGTCCTCGAGGCTCGGCAGGGTCAGCATAGAACAGAGGTACCCCGACGGCTCGCGCATAAGCCTCGGACCCTTCTCCCTCGAGTCCAGATCCGTGCTGGGAGGCCACTTGAGGCTGGAATTGAAGCGTGTCTTCAGGACGCGCGGCGAGTACGACGGGCTCGGCGTCGAGAAGAACCCGGGCGATGTGGGTAAAACCACAGTATCCACGGGTTCGTGGAGCGTGACCCATGAATACTACACCAGCGACGGGAGGCTCCTAGGCGTCTACGTCAATATAAACACGCCCCCCGAGATAGGGTTTAAGGGGATAAGATACCTAGACCTCTACATAGACGTGGTTAAGAGGCCGGGCGAGAAAGCCGAGATAATTGACGCCGACAAGCTGGAGGAGTCGTACAGGGAAGGATTGGTCACTAGGAAGCTCTACGAAAAAGCATTGGAGGAGGCTGAAAGGGCCGCTAGGAGGATCTCAAGCGAGTACCCCTAGCAACTACTTGCCCTCACCAGTCTCTATAGGGACGCCAACCATGTTGCCCCACTCGCTCCAGGAGCCATCGTAGACCCTGACCCTCTTGAAGCCGAGCAGCTGCGTGAGGACGAAGAACGTGTGCGCAGCCCTCTCGCCTATCCTGCAGTAGACTATGACCTCCTTATCAGGAGTCACCCCCTTCTCCTCGTAGAGCCTCCTCAACTCTTCGGGGCTCTTGAAGGTCCCATCCTGGTTAACGGTCCTCGCCCAGGGTATGTTAACGGCCCCAGGTATGTGGCCCCCGCGCTGGGCCGCCTCGTTGGGGTACTCGGGGGGAGCTGTTATTTTGCCAGTGTACTCGTCTGGGCTCCTCACATCAACTAGTACCACCCTAGGGTCTCTGAGGTTCCTGAGGACGTCTAGGAAAGTAGCCCTTATCGAGTAGTCGACCTTCGCCACCCTGTACTGTGTCCTCTTGGGCTGGGGCGGGGGCTCCTTTGTCAGGGGCCTTCCGTCCTGGATCCACTTGGTTCTACCCCCGTTGAGTAGCTTGACTTTCTCGTG
The DNA here is from genome assembly GCA_015521705.1 of Desulfurococcales archaeon. Taxonomy (GTDB): domain Archaea; phylum Thermoproteota; class Thermoprotei_A; order Sulfolobales; family Acidilobaceae; genus S141-84. Next base: position 19,093 of record WANR01000009.1, on the reverse strand, counting down.
CCCGTAAATCTTGAAGATCCAGAAGGCGAAGGCGGCGAACCAGTTGTTATAGTCGCCATAGAGGATGACTAGGTCGTCGTTTGAGACGCCAAGCCTAGACATTAGCTCCTCGAAGCCCTCCTTGTCTATTATGTCCCTCTCGGGGTACTTGTTCAAGTCCTTCCTCCAGTCAATCAGCAGAGCCCCTGGTATGTGGCCTACCTTGTAGGCCGTGTCTGGGTCGTAGTCTACTTCTATAACCTTCAACCCCTCCCTGCCCAGGTTCTCCTGAAGCCAGTCAGGCTCCACTAGAGGGGCTTCCCTGGAAGCCACGGCTACCACCCAGCCTGGGATAATACTGTATAAAGTGGCACTCAAATCTGCTAATACGTGTTATACTATTTTTAAAGTTATAAATTGTCAAACATTAGCTACCACTAAAGAAGGGATTATCCAACAGCCCTGGCTAAAAACATGAGAGTTGAGGGAGGGGGGAGGCTTCGGGGGGTATCAGGGCCTGCCTAGCTCTTGCCCGACCTTATACAGCGCGACATGGCTACCATGGCGTTTAGTAGGGCAGCCATTTCAGGGCTTCTCATGAGAGATAAGAGGTCTCTAAGCCCCATGCCCTTCTCCGTTTCCTCCATAGTCTTAACAGACTCCTGGACACACTTGGGCACGGCCTCCGCCATCTTCATCATGAGTGCGTTGTCGAAGAGGGAGAGCATGTAGACCAGCATCATCATGTTGCCCAGGGACTTCATTATCTCCGGCCTAGCGGCAGCATTGAAGAGTTCGTCCCCTATCTCGAGTAGCCCCTCTATAGTGGCCAGCGCCCCGGAGTCCTTAAGGGCCTTGAAAAGCCTCACGGCTTCTACCAGGGCGTCAGCGTTCCTAGAAAGCTCTACAAGCGCGTCGGCCAGCGCCCTTACATCTATCTTCTTCAGGGCCTCAGCAATATACCTCACATCCTCGTCGCTGAGAGACTCCAAGGCGCCTGCCAGGGCCTCCAGTCCAGACTGCCTCTCAGACACGACCAACACCTCCTAGAACCACCTGCTAAGCCAGTATTTCTCAAATGCCAGCTTCACGGCCCTAAACATTCTCATGCCCCCCAGCATTACGCAGTCAGGGAACTCTGCCTTGCCAGTTATCTTGCCAGAGAAGTCGCAGTAGACAGCAGCGCCCACATAGCCCATGTCGAGGACGCATACACCGCTCATGTTATAGTGTTCCCCCATAAAGGCCCCCTTAACTTCGTCAATAATCTGTGAAGCCACGAATTCCGCCTGGAAGTGCGCGAACACGCCAGCCATCCCTATACCCAGTGTAGGGGCTATCACGTCACCCACGCCAAAGACATTACCGTACTCTGGATGCCTCAGCGTCTGCTTGTCCACAAGCATGTACCCCCCGGTCTCCTTGCTTGCCAGGGCTGAAGAAGCTACCGGGTCAGGGGGCTCGTGGGGAGGAACGACTATTGGCAGATCCGCGCTGATCCTGTCACCATCCTTGGTTACTAGCGACTTGTCATCGATCCTCTCAACCTCGACTCCCCCAATGAACTCTATCCCATACTGGTCCATGAACCTTTTAAACGAGGACGCCATCACGGGCCCGAAGGGCTCCATGGGCTGCTTCCACTGATGGAAAACGCCTATCCTCGCCCTCCCCCTAATACCCCTCTGCTCTAGTATGTAGGACACCATAAAGGCTACCTCGAAGGGGGCTGGGGGGCACTTGTAGGGCCACGAGTATGGGCCCACCAGTATGGTGCCTCCCTTGAAGCCTCTCAGCTTCTCCCTACACTTTATGGCTCCCTCCTCCGTCCAGGGAGCGCAAGACTTCTCTGCCCCCGGCAGCTTGTCGGGCCTGGGCTGGCTGCCTAGGGCTACTATCAAGTAGTCGTATCTGAGCTCCTCTCCCCCGCCTAGCCTGACAAGGGACTTTTCAGGGTCTATCGCTGAGACCACGTCATTAATGAACCTGACACCCTTCCTCTCCAGGAGCCTCAGGGGCCTCTTGATGTCGCTGGGATCCCTGTGGCCGGTCATTACCCATAGAAGGCTGGGGAGAAAGGTGTGGTAGGGGCTCTTATCCACGAGTGTAATGTTCAGCTTGTCCCCGGCCTCCTTGGCTAGGATATTGGCGGCTACCAGGCCCCCCGGGCCCCCTCCGAGTATCACGACATTCTTCCGCAATCTAAAACACCCCTTCTCTCCCAACACATATTTATTCCTTATAGTACCTTATATGTTTTACATTATAAAACTAAGCTTTTCTGGCAAGGCAAAAGGCCAAGCTAGCCACGGACAGGGCTAGGAGGGCCGCGAAAATCCCCACGTGATCGCCAGCCGTCGGCAGTACCTCGCCTGAAGGGCTAACTAGAGACCTAGACACCCGCCCCGAGCTAAAAGCGGCCACCACGGCTACTAGGCAAAGGCCCCGCGACCCTAGCAGAACTGGGAGAGACAGGAGCAGAGCACCGTAGACAACGTTCTCTGCAAGAAGGAACCCTGGCAGGTCTGGACCCCCGGCTAGGGAGTAGGCTGTGAAGACTAGATAAGTCAAGCCCACAAGTACTGAGAGCGCTAGGGAGATCCTCTTAAGGGCCTCCACAGGGCTCACTCCAGTTCACCACCCACCCCAGACTAGTCCCAGGGGTTCGAGCCCGAAAGTACCTCGTCTAGACTAGCCCTCCAGAGAACATTATATCTATAGCCGTCCTCCCCCACAACATTATCTACAAGCAAGTAGCCCCTGGACATGTAGAACTCGTAGACCTTCCTAGTAGCGATTCTCCACCTGACCGCGGCCTCGAGGCTCTCCTCTCTAACCCTTGAAACGCTGCCGGGTAGCCCCACAAGAACTACTCCAGCCCCGGGATCTATTGCGGGTTCCGAGGGGTGAAGCCCCCCACCAGGCCTCAGGGCTACATGAGCCCCCATATCCTCCAGCTCCTCCGCACTAGGGGCTTTTCTGCCAGATGCGAGCCTCTCCTCAACCCTCCTAGAGTCCAGGTACCACTCCGCCTTAACCCTGTCGCTGCCCAGGCCCACATTAATGGAGTCCCTCATTTCCCCGTAGTAATTCACGTAGTACTCTCTAGCAATAACGCCGAGCTTGGCTAGGTTGAAGTAGGAGTTCAGCGACTGGAGGGGGTCGAATGTCCACTTGGCCAGTCTTAGGCCACGGGATAGGGCCCACTCCCTCTGAGCAAGCTTAAGCCTGAAGCCCACACCCCTATACTTTTCCCCCTCGCTGACTCCTGTCGCGTGGCTATAGAAGAACGAGTCGCTACCGGTGCTCACGACCCACCCATAGGACACGCCAACCATCCTGTCACCGACAAAGGCCCCGAGCACAAGGCCGCCGTTCGCGGACAAGGCTCTGAGTAGGTGGGCAGGCGCGGCGTCTCTATAGTCATCCATCCCCCAAGCCCTCTTCTGCACCTCAACAGCTTCCTCGAACTCCTCAGGCCTCTCAAGTATCTTGACTACAATCTCCAGGCCCACAACCAGCACCTCTACGCATTTAGAGCCCTGAGAGGCGGCATAAAGGTTACTGGGTAAGGAGCATTCACCAGGGGGTTCTAGGGGGGGTGAGGCGCTCTTTCCAAGCATGGGAGCAGTTTGGTCGTTTACTGGCTACTTGGTTCACGGGAGAACAATAGTGAGCCAGGGCTATTGGGTGCGGTTCCGTACTGGTTAGAGGTTACAAATTAATAGCCCGCTGCGGCGAACTATATAGTGGCTAGCCCGGAAGGTGGGATTCTTGGGAGAGACTAAGATAACTTATACGACGTTACTGGCTGATCCTAACATCCACCCGAAGTACGAGGAGGCCCTCGAGGAGGTAGAGAAGGAGTTCCTGGCGAAACGCTGGCCCATGCATGTGGGTGGCAAGGAGAGGTTCACCGGCAAAGAGTTTGAGAAGAGGAGCCCCATTGACAGGGACATCCTCGTGGGGAGGTTCCAGCGGGGGAGCCGGGGGGATCTCAAAGAGGCTATTGCAGCCGCTAAGGAGGCCTTCGACGAGTGGAAGCGTACAGACTGGAAGGAGAGGGTGAGAATATTCAGGAAAGTGGCGGATCTGCTAGAAATGGAGAGGTTCAGGCTGGCAGCGATAATAACCTATGAGGTCGGCAAGAACAGGCTTGAGGCCCTTGCAGAAGTCCACGAGGCCATAGACGCCATACGGTACTACGCTGACTTGATGGAGGCCGAGAACGGGTATATAAAGAGGATGGCGCCTGGGGCTCCCGGCGAGGAGACCTGGAGCATCGCTGTTCCCTACGGCGTCTGGGCCGTGATCTCACCCTTCAACTTCCCCCTGATGCTGGCCAACGGCATGATGCTAGGGGCCCTATTGACGGGGAACACTGTTGTCTGGAAGCCCACAAGCGAGGCCCCGCTGACAGCTATACAGCTATACAGGGTCTACGTAGAGGGTGGAGTGCCTGAGGGCGTGCTAAACCTGGTCACCGGGCCCGGCGGAGAGTTCGAGGACGAGATAGTCTCCAACCCTGACGTGGCCGGGATAGCGTTTACCGGGTCGCGCGAGGTGGGCATGAGGCTGTACAGAAGATTCACCAGCGAGCAGCCCTACCCGAAGCCCATAGTCCTGGAGATGGGGAGCAAGAACCCCACAATAGTAACGGCCAAAGCTGACATGGATAAGGCAGTAGAGGGGGTCATCAGGGCAGCGTTCGGCTATGACGGCCAGAAGTGTAGCGCCACCTCAAGGCTCTACGTGGAGGAAAGCATCGCCGAGGAGTTCCTGGAGAGGCTCGTGGAGAGGACAGGGCAACTGGTTATAGGCGACCCGAGGAGGAGAGAGGTATTCATGGGCCCCGTGATCAACGAGAGGGCATACAACAACTTCAAGAAGTACGTGGAGGACGCAGTCAAGGCCGGCGGGAAGATCCTGCATGGAGGCAAGACTCTAACAGAGGGGCCGCTGGCCAAGGGCTTCTACGTAGAGCCAACAATAATATCCGGCGTGCCAGAGGGCCACTACCTGTGGAAGGAGGAGTTATTCGTGCCGATCCTGCTAGTAGACACGTTTAAGACCCTGGAAGAGGCCCTGTCAAAGGCGAACGACACGGACTACGGGCTCACGGCAGGCATATTCTCTGAAGACGAGGAAGAGGTCAAATACTTCTTCGAGCACATAGACTTCGGAGTGACGTACGCCAACAGGCGGGGAGGAGCCACTACAGGAGCCTGGCCAGGGGCCCAGACATTCGTGGGGTGGAAGGCTAGCGGCGCCACGGGCCGGGGAGTGGGAGGCCCGTACTACCTTCTAAACTACTTCAGGGAACAAGCAAGGACTATAGTGAGGGAGGAGAAAAGGTAGGATCCGCCCAACTCCCTTTTTTAACCCAGCTCACCCGATGGGAGGATCCTCGGCTAGAGCCTTTGCAAGATCTACCATAGCCTCCAAGTCCCTGAGCCTCATGACCTCCACGCTGCTGTGAGAGTACTTTACTGGTATGCCTAGGGCTATAGCCCTGACACCTCTTCTCTGGAGTGCTCCAGCATCCGTGCCCCCGCCGGCTGTGGCCACCTGGTAGTCTATGCCACGGTTCCTGGCCAGCGACTCTATCCTCGAGACAAGCTTCCTCTCGGCTATGTAAGCATTGTCCACTGCCCTTATCACGGGGCCTCCGCCGAGCCTGGCTGAGCCCGTTATTCCCGGCAAACAGCAGCTCATAGTGTCTACTGCTATGAAGAGGCCTGGCCTAATAGTCTCAGCCAGCGCCATAGCCCCCCTCAGGCCCACCTCCTCCTGCACAGTCCATGCCAGCAAGAGCCGGCCCCGGGGCTTTACTTCGCCCTCGCCCACGGCACGGGCCAGTTCTACGAGAACTGCGCAGCCAGATCTGTCATCGATCGCCCTGGCAGCTATTGTACGGCCCCCTCCGAGCCAGGCGATGTTCTTGTCTAGCGTGACTGGGTCTAGAACCCTAATCCCCATGGCCTCTGCATCCTCCCTGCTCTCAGCCCCCACATCTATGCCGAGCTCGTGCCACGCGACAACTCTCTGGTCTCCGCGGTCCAGCTGCAGGTGGGGAGGGGTGATCCCTATGACTCCCGGGACTTCCCCCTTTTCAGTGTGTACAGTGACACGGGAGTTGGGCAGGATCCTGTCATCGATGCCGCCTATTTTCCTGAACCTTACCATACCGTCCTCCTCTATGTGGGTAACTACCAGGCCCAGCTCGTCCATGTGGGCTGCTAGGAGAATGGTCTCTCCCTCGCCCCCGAGGTCTAGAACCAGGTTCCCCACGTTATCCTCGTAGACCCTCCCATAGGCCTCCACAAGGCTCCTAATATGGCTTCTAATAGGGTCCTCGTAACCAGACACGCCGGGAACCTTTATTAAGTCCTCTAGAAGACCCCTGAGATTATCCATGGAAGGATCCCCCTCGGTAGAGAATAGTTCCACGGCTAGAATTAAATGTGATCCCCCCGGCAGTCCTTTAGGGATCCGAGCACTGTATGGTTGGTAGCTAAATAATATTTTTCTGGAGGGATCCATGTAAGTGTGAGACCCGGCTCTGAGACTGTGATGAGCCGACCACCGCCTATGACCCCTCACTATCCTGGGGGGATGAAGCTGTTTCAAGCTTGTTAGCAAACCACACAACCCTCTGGGGGAACGGTATCTCTATCCCATTGCTTGCCAGGGCCTCCTTTATCTTGCCCAGCACTGAGGCCTTAACGGGAAACCAGTACTGTGAGGGTACCCAGAACCTTACATTGAGGATCACGGCGCTATCGCCAAGGTCTTCGACGAAGACCATGGGCTCGGGCTTTACTAGTACCAGAGGCTCTGATTCGAGGAGCTTCATTATGACATTGATCGCTTTTGAGATGTCGCTCCCGTAGGATATGCCGACCCTGTACTCCACTCTTCTCACGAGGCTTCCGTTGAATCTCTGTATCTTCGAGTTAAACACCTGCTCGTTAGGTATTCTCATGACAACTCCGTCCCAGCGCCTTATTCTGGTGCTGAATATTGTGATGTCCTGGACCACCCCGCCTACCCCGTCTATGTCTACGGGGTCTCCTATCATGAAGGGCCTGTCCATGTAGAGGAATATTCCAGAAAGGAGGTTGGAGACAACAGTCTGACTGGCGAAGCCTATAACTATGCCAGCTATGCCGCCCGCCAGCAGTAGCCCGGAGGTCTCGATGCCTAGGGCTGCCAGAGCCCCTATTATCCCGAGAAAAATCACCACGTAATACACTACCCTCGCTAGGGGCGTAAGTATGTGCCTGGGAAGCCTGCCAGAAAGCGTTGCCACAACTAGCTTCCTGAGGAGGAACGCTACTACCACTGCCACCACTATGGCTAGGAGGGCCTTGAGGTAGGCGCCGTAGTTGACGCCAAAGATAGCCCCTACAACTCCCGTTGTCTCGTTGAGAGCATCGTGCAGCGGCACGACTAGTACCCCCAGCTCATGGAGAATCTTGGCGGAACCCCAGGTATCTTTCTGGGCTCGAAGTAGGGCGAAGCCCTGTAGCCCTCGGGCGGCCTAGGCTCTCCGAGGGTCACGTCGGCGACTCTAGCGCCTCCTATAGACATTACGGCGTCGGAGACGACCGCGTCCCAGGATCCGGGTTTGTAGTAGATCCTGAGCCCTGCGAGGGGGAGTATTATGACGCCTACCCTACTCGGCTTCTCCCACTCATTCCTCACAGTAATCCTAGCCCTAGCCGTGCCTACCCCGCCCGTGTCCCCTATGCTTGTCCTCCAGTACCTGCACATGAAGCCCTCGGTTGGCTCCCCGTATAGGGCCAGCTTGGGCGTGGCTATTGGCGAGAATACGTCTATGAGTGTGCCCCTAGAGTCCTCCCCGCCGGCTATTGACTCTACCAAGACGTCGACGGGCACGGAGATATGGACCGTGACAGACTCGCCGGGGGCCACTACTATGGGCTGGTCAAGCTCTGTCATTATGCACGATGCTATACCCTGCTCTGGCAGTAGCCTGGGCGTGGATGGGAGGAGCCTAACCTTAGAGCTGGGCGAGAGCAGCAGGCTGGAAGCCGTGGAGCCCTCCTGGCTTCTCGTATACTTTATCATGGCCCCATCACTGGCCCTCTCCAGTCTCAGAACCGAGCTACCGGCCTCAACTGCCGTGCCCACAGTTATAGGCCCGTACAACCCTGGGGCACCACGTTGCCGCCAGAGGATGCTCGGCCACCCGCGCCAAATAAGCGTTAAACCTTGGATCCGTGACCTGGGCTGGGCTCGCCGCAGTATGCCGCATAGATTCTCTTATATTAATATTCGGGCCAACGTTTTTTATCACGGTGGATTGAATGGTACTTAACGTGCTTCAGAAGCGTGGGCCCCGAGGCCTGGTAGCAGTGTGCATGAATTGCAGGTACTGGAGGCCCAGCCCCCACTACCCCTACGCTGGCTACTGTATATTACACGGGAAGGTGACACTCGAGGATGACAGCTGCAGCATGCACTCACCGCTCAGACTTAAGAGAAACCAGTTTTACTGGTGCTCCTCGTGCAAGACCAGGGTGTCTTCGGAGGAGGCCGGGGCCCACGCTTCCCAGGGGCACAAGCTATACTTGGGAGCCTACGTTGAGAAAGACGTGAGGGAGGAGATATATGACGCTTTCTAGGGCGGGTGGGATCCTTGGTTGACCTGAAAATACTCATCGGGGGCCCGCAGGGGGGAGGCATAGAGTCGGCGGGCCAGATCGCGCTCAAAGCATTTGTCTTGAAGGGCTACCACGTCCTGGGTTCAAGGGAGTACCAGAGCAACATAATGGGGGCCCACAGCTATTACCTGGTAAGGGTCATGAGGCGCAGGCCCAGGGCGCTGACCCTACCAGTAGACGTCCTGGTAGCCCTAGATGCTGAAAGTGTTCTAACACACTTCGAGGAAGTCAGGCCTGGGGGCTTTATAGTCTACGATTCTGGAACGGCCAACGTTAAAGCCTCCACGATAGCTCCCATGGCTAAGCCCCTGAAGGAGAGGCTCTCGGAGTTCTTCGGCAGGAGGGGCTCTGAGCCAACGGTGTCCGAAGCTTTAAAGGTGGCGGAGGAGAGGGGGGTGACCCCTATAGGCTTGCCTATGAAGCAGCTTCTGCGTAGAGTGGCTGAGGCTACGGAGCGCCCCCTGGCGTCTATATCGAGAACCGTTAACATAATGGGGCTGGCTGCAGGGCTGTACCTTGCCGGGGTGGAGCTCGAATACGTAAAAGACGCTATAGTGGCACAGTTCTCGGCCAAGCCGAAGATAATAAAACCGAACGTGGTTGCAGCATCGATGGCCGTGGAGCATGTCTCAGAACTCCATGAGGGCCTCCCGAGGCTCGAGGACGGGCCTCTCAAGGGAAAGCAGTTAATGGTAGCAACTGGTAACGAGCTTGTAGCCATGGCTAAGCTCGTGGGCGGCCTGAGCGTGCAAACCTATTACCCTATAACCCCGTCAAGCGATGAGGCCCTCTACCTTGAAGAGCACAGGTACTTCGAGCTAAACGACGTAGCCAAGGAGAGGCTGGGGCTAGAAAAAATGGGTATAGTAGTGCTTCAGACTGAGGACGAGCTCTCAGCTATAAACATGGCTATAGGCGCGGCCCTCGCAGGGGCCCGGGCGGCTACTAGCACTAGCGGGCCTGGGTTTTCCCTGATGAACGAGGCTATCAGCTACGCCGTCACCGTTGAGGCCCCCATCCTTATAACGCTGTGGATGCGGGCAGGCCCCAGCACGGGCATACCTACCAGGGAGGGCCAGCAAGACCTCCTCCACGCCCTCTTCTCGGGCCACGGGGACACGCCCAAAATAGTGGTGGCTAGCGGGGACCACCTGGAAGCATACTGGGACACGATCAAGGCGCTGGAGTGGGCTGAGAGGTTCCAGACGCCCGTTATACACCTTGTCGACAAGTACCTCGCATCGTCAATGATCAGTATAGAGAAGAGGGAGATAGAGCCGAGAGGCTACCCGATAATGAGGGCCCTCAAGACGGATGGGGACCTGAGGTACAAGGTCACGGAGGACGGTATCAGTCCATGGGTACCCCTTGGCTCATCCACAATGGTCATAACGGGGCTCGAGCACACGGAGGACGGTTTCGCTACCGAGGACCCTGTGGCGAGAGACGCCATGATGGAAAAGAGGCGCAGAAAGATGGAGACGATCAAGAGGGAGATCCCGGAGGAGGAGAGGGTTCGAGTCTACGGTGCCCGAGATGCCGACGTGGTTCTAGTATCCTGGGGGTCCACCAAGAACCCCATCCTCTCTGCAATGGAAGCCCTCGAGGGAGAAGGTGTAGGCACCAGGTTTGTCCAGATAAGAACATTCTTCCCCTTCCCAGAGGACACAGTGTCCCGCGAGTTATCGGAGGCAAAAACCGTGATAGGGGTAGAGCAGAACCTCCTAGGGCAGGCAGCCTTCCTCGTGAGGGCTTTCACCGGGTACAGGGTGAGGCACATGATCCTTAAGCTTAATGGGCGCCCCATTTTCGACGACGAGATAGTTTATGGCGTTAAGAGGATACTTGAAACTGGAGAGGAGACGGTGGTGGTGAGGGGTGGCTCGTAGCTTTCTAGAATACAAGACCGATGCCTGGGTGCAATGGTGCCCGGGCTGCGGGGATTTCGGCATCTTAAACGCTATACACAGGGCCCTGGCTGAGCTCGATATAGATCCCCGGAACCTGGTTGTAGTGGGGGGTATAGGGTGCTCGGGGAGGACAACATTCTATGTCAAAGGCTCTAACCTCCACGCCCTCCACGGCAGGGCCATACCGCTAGCTACTGGTGTCAAGCTTGCTAACCCGAGACTAAAAGTGGTTATAGCCGGGGGCGACGGGGACCTTTTAGGGATAGGGGCTGGCCACTTCGTCGCCGTTGGCAGGAGAAACGTTGACATTACAGTGATAGTCTTCGACAACGCCGTCTACGGCCTCACTAAGGGGCAGGCAGCCCCCACCCTGCCAAGCGGGGTGAAAACTAAAGCCCTACCAGGACCCAACATACAGGACGCAGTCAACCCCCTACTACTAGCCCTTGCAAGCGGCTACACTTTCATAGCCAGGGGCTACGCCTACCACACGGCCCAGCTAAAGGAGATGATCAAGGCGGCGATCAGTCATAGGGGCACAGCCCTCGTTGACGTGCTCCAGCCCTGCCCCACGTACAACAACGTAATGACGAACCAGTGGTACGAGGAACGCGTATACTACCTGGAGGAAGAGGAATGGGACCCCGTCGTGAAGACTCCTGAAGAGTACAGGAGGAAGGTCCCCTTAATAGCGGCTAAGATGCTAGAGTGGGGCGACAGGATACCCCTAGGAGTATTCCTCAAAGACGAGACCAAGGAACCATTCGAGGAGAGGCTCGAAAGACAGATGCCAGGATACATGGACAACCCCCCATCATCTAGGCCCATAAGTGTCGACGGCTACCCACTAGCTGACCCATGGAAGGTGTTCGAGGAAAAGGTCGTGAAAAAAGTAGAGGCTAGCTACTAGCCCTCCTGTCCCCCTTTTTCCAGGCGCTTTAGGAACTGGTAGACCCTTGAGTAGTCCTCGTCGCCTAGAAGTGCTGAGGCCATCGAGTAAACAGTGCCAGCTGCCGAGATCGTGGCTGGCGAGTATCCGGCCTCGAATGCTGCCCTCCTAGCATACTCGAGATCCTTGGCAGCCATCCTGAGCTTAAACCCTACGGGCCATTCCCTGCTAAGCAGGCGGTCATAGTATTTCCGCGAGACCTCCCTGAAAACGGTCTCTTCAAGGAGCGACTTGAAGCTCTCGTGGTCTACACCGTAGAAGTCGGCAAGCCTCATGGCCTCTGCTAGCAATACCTGGGTCGATATTAGCACACTGTTGAATGCAAGCTTTAGGGCGGCAGCCTTGCCTATCTCCCCTCCAAGGTACATAACCTTCCTCGAGTAGGCCTTAACCACGGAGAAGGCTCTCCTAAAACAAGCCTCCTTCCCAGAGATTATCGAGACCAGCTCGCCCCTGGATGCCGCATCCGGCCCGCCGACGACGGGCCCCTCTAGAAAGCATACGCCGAGTCTGTCGAGGTACGATGCGACGTGTAAGTTAGCTTTGGGCGTTGTCGTGGAAGCGTTCACGAATACCAGGCCATCGGCCCTCCTGAGAGCTGATGCCACCTGTATTAGAGCATCATCGTCGGACAGAAACGCTATGGCAACCTCGGCCGGCTCCACGGCCTCGTGGGGCGTAGAGGCGACCTTGGCCCCTATAGACCTGGATAGGGCTTCAGCCCTCTCCCGAGTCCTATTCCACAGGATAACCTCGTACCCCTGGGAGGACAGCCTCCTAGCAACACCACTGCCCATTAGACCTGTCCCTATAATAGCTACTACAGGCTTCAATGGTTCTCCACCCAACGAGCCCACCCCCATAGGATCCCGTGGCCGGCGCTTTAAGAGTTATTACCGGACCCTGGGGCCAAACCATTATGTGGGTGCATAGGGTTGTCTACAGAAGTTAGGCTTAAGGAATATAGGAGGGAGGGCGAGCTTTACACGGCCCTAATGGAGGTATCCTACAAGGGCGCCAGGTACGAGCTACAGGTCGGGAAACTGGTAAGGAAGCCCTCAACTGTTAGACAGAAAACCGAGGGAGACTATATTCTCGTCGAGCTACTAGACGAGAAAGGCGATGGCATAAGCACGTGCTGCATACATGTTAGCCACCTAGAGAAGGGGTGCGTTGAGTGCCCCTCACTGCTAAGGCCGGCCGGCTAGGATCCGCTCCCGAAGATGGATAGTAGGGATACTATTGGGTCGTCTCCGAGAATGGCTGCCATGACTAGGCCTAGGGCCAGGTGTGTCACATAGGGCAGTCCTGGAGTAGCCTCTATTCTATCTTCAAGCCTAGAACCAGCAACCCTAACTGCTGCCTCGTGGGGCTCCATGAGCATGGCTTGTCCTTCAAGCCTCCGGTCCGTGACGAGCCACCAAGACTTCTTGCTAGAGTAGACGAGCTCCCTTGCCTCGACCCTAAGCCTCAGAGAGACTAGGCAAGAGACCCCGTACCCGTGCCTTTTGCAGACCCTTAAGCCAAGCAGCACTCTGTGCGTGAGAGAGGGCACTGCAGAATAAACAACAGCCAGCATAGGCACGGGTATAAGGTCTCCTGAGCGCAGGGGGAAGGTTATAGCCATGAAGAGCAGTGCAAGGAAGTCCGCGCCACCCATGTAGCCCAGCCTATACAGTAGTAGCACAAATAGGGCAGGGCTGAAGGCCAGCATGTAAACAGCCAGGAACAGGCCGAGGCCCAGGTAGGAGACGTACTCTCTAATGCAGAGGAGGGCTAATGATAGACCCAGTTTCGAGGCTGAAAGCCATAGGAGGGGCTCAACCTCCCTCTTAACAGCGTCGCTATAGGCGGCCGCCCCCATAACACCTATAGCATAGGCGGCCGCGATGTCACACCAAGGGATCTGACCGTGCAAAAGGTCTCGACCTCCTGGAGGCTCTCACGTGGCTACACTAGCTCAATCCTTATTAGCTCTCCGTCTTCGCTTTAAAAGTGGTGAGGAGTAATGTGCGTCACACCCTCAAACGAGGATGTAATGCTATACGATGAGGCGAGAAAGGCTTATAGGGAGGGCGACCTAGAGAAGCTTAGGAGCGTCTACGAGAAACTATTAGAAGCCAATGCTAACCCCGAAATAGTGTACATTGTCAGGAGAATGGTAGACGACCTGGAGAAGAAGGTCAAGAGCAAAGCAACGGCGTAGAGGCGCGGAAACCCTGGCCTAGAACTGAGCTATTTTAGCCCCCTCATTCCTAGGCTCGGAAACAAGGACCCTAGCTCCTATACCAGTAGACCTAGCTATATCGCTAAGAAGCTCGGCCACCCTCCCGGCTTCGTCCCTGTAAGCCATAGTGTACAGTACCGGCCCCCAGCTCGACTGAGCCAGCACCAGACCCTTCCCTCTAGCCTTCTCAACTATAGCAGAGAGATCGCTCCTATAAATTCCCCCCTGCAACTTGCTAAAATAAGACCCAGTCCCCCTCTGAACCATATCCAACCCCCTAAGAGCGTCCTCCAGGTCTCCCCGGGCTAGGCCCGAGGCCAGCCTAAGAGCCCCCATAGACATTAACCACTGTATGTTTGGATCAGGCTCCCAGGGCTCCCTCAGCAGCCTATCCTCCTCAGCCTCACTCATTCCCCGCCCAGTAGCTGGAATTACTAGGATAAATCTCCAGTCCTCCGGGACCTTCAGGGCGGCGACCGGCCTAGGGCCTGGCAGTGATGGTACCCCAGAGTCCATGACAAAGCCCCCATAGTAGAATAGGAGTGTTCCAACCCAGGAGACCCTGCCCCTGCCCAGCTTCAGCGCGATCTTGGTTACAAGGTCTAGATCAAGCCTTTGGAGCTTTTTTCTCACGGCAAGCACGGCCAGCGACGCTGATAAAAGGACCTGCGTAGTGCTTCCCAGCCCTACGTGCTTTTTTGCATCCGTCTCCACTCTTAGGCACACATCCCTGGATCCGAGCAATTCTAGGGCCCTTAGTACGTCGCCAGACCACTCGCCGGCCTCGACCCTTAAGCCGTTACACTGGCTTGCAGTAACCCTTATTCTAGGAGTTGCCGAGTAAAAGCCCAATCCGCCCCATCTAATGCTCCACGAGCGCCCAACATAGTAGAACCCGGCGTGCAGCCGAGACCCTGCATTTACTGAGACTCTCGCGGGCAAGCCCATGGATCCTCCGCAGAGCTCTACTTGTATTGTAAGAATCAACTGGGGGGTAATAGGTAATACCCATATACTACCATCCACGATTACCAGGAGACCCTCAACAATGTAGGATAACAAGCCCAGCATACTAGGCGTTTTTCCTTAAATACCAAACAGCGACTAACGACTCTAATGGTGGGAAACGCCATGAGGCTGGTAACAGTAAAAATGCCCGAAATATACGTCAGAGGTATAGACGAGCTAGTAAAAGCGGGAAGGTACTCTAGCAGGAGTGAAGTGATCAGAATAGCCGTAAGGGAGCTACTGAAAAGGGAGCTATGGGGCACAGCACTCCCACTACCCGAAGTGACGCCTGTGAGGAGCGAGTTCGAAGCCCCCTTTGAACTACCAAGAACCAAGAACTATGTAGAGGTATCCTAACCCTAGAACAATACCCACCAAACTTTTCGTGAAGCTTCTCGGCAAATAGCCCCCCTCCCTGCCTAGTTATCCTGTACTCCGACCGGGCTCTCTCAGCTTTTTGTAAATGGCTCCTCTCACGGGCCTTAGTATGAGCTCGTAGAACGGGTCGCCCGTATACAGCTCCCGGTAACTAAAGGGGGGGAGCCAGCCAGGTATGATCCTTCTAACTTCGTCAAGGGTTATTGGCCTGGGATAGGGGACGGGATCCCTAACCTCTATAGCCATTGCCCTCCTCGCCCCCCTTATATAGTTCCAGGACTCTCTCGAGACCCCGGTGCCCGGCCTATGGACGAGGGCCCATACCTTTTCTGGCAAGTCTTCTATAACACGCCCAGCCGTGAATTCCCCAACTATGCTTTTCAGATTGCCACTGGCATAGACTATTACAACGTCGCCTTCCTCTATCCTGGGAGCGCCGGATAGTTTTCGTAGCTCATACTTCTTTACCCGCGCAAATATGGGCCTAACGTACTGAGGCCTTATACTCATCAGGAAAATAGTGGCCACCGGGAAAGGCACCCGTCTCAGCGATCCGAGCCTACTCCAGCTACTCTACCACGGCAACAGTCATGGCCTGCGCGTACTCGTCAGCCTTTAGGCCGAGTATTATCGACTGTAGGGCGGCGAGCATGTCTTCCATGTTTATCCTCAAGAGTGCGACACCCGCAGCCGCCAGCGCCGGGGTGAAGGGGTACGCGGAATACGCCGCCGCGCACGCCCTCTTCAGTGAGAGCTTGAAAGACCTCCTAGCGGACTCCATTATTTCATCCATGCCCCTGCCGTCGAGCCTCACCACCTTGGCAAGCTCTCTCAGAGAAGTAGCCAGCTCCAGGGGCCCGGGCTCTCTATCATACGCCTGCCTGTATAGCTTCCATTCTATGCCGCACTGGCTTATACCCGACAAGAGGCGGTCGACGACGCGGGGCTCGAGATCCATGCTCTTAGCCTGGATCAAGGAGGATACTAGTTTGTACTCTATTATAGGGCATAACACGCGCTCGGCACCTATCCTGTCGCCGGGATCCAGGGATTTCAGGGCCTGGCTATAGGCTGCTGCAGACAGAGGTGTGTGGCTCCACAGTATAGCAGCGGGATCCCCTGTCTCCCTATAGGCCTGGAGGGCTTCCTCAACCGGCCGCCCTGCCCACGAATCCTTGACTGCATCGAGGAAGCCCGTTTGGCTGGAAACAGCTTCGGGATCCGAGGCTACCCTCTTAGCCAGGGTGCCCTCGATCCTAGCTGTGGGCAGGCCCCAAATACTCGGCCTCCCCTGCACGATCCTAGCTAGCATGACCAACAGGTCTTTGAGCTCCTCTTCCCTGAGAAATGCCTCCACAATCAGCCTGGATCTCTCCGGCAGCAGCTCCTTGAGGGGCGATGCATTCTCCCAGAAGATCGCCATCATTCTTTCCTGCATCCCATAGAGCGTCTTGGCCTCGAGAGCCCTGGAGTACATGGTCTCCCTTACTATGGCCAGAGCGTCGTCTATCTTGGCAACAGCCGCCAGCTCTCTAAACTTATCATCGCCAACAAGTCTTGCCTTCAAAGCCCTGAGGCGGGGAACCACCTTAGCGTAGTCAGCCGGGCTACCCAAGCCGCAGCCCTCCGGCTATCCTCTTAAGCTCCTCTACCACGGCCCGGACAGCCTTTTCCCTGTTCTTCTCTATGAGGTTCCTGACCCGCTCCAGCTCCTCCTTTTCCCTAGAAGAGTACTCGCTCCTAAGCCTTTCCAGCTCCTTCTCCGCAACGCTTTCAGCCTCCCGGGCTAATTCTGCTGCCTCTTTTTCCAGTCTTTCAACAAGCTCCTTGGACATCCTGTCTACTGCTCTAATTATCTCGTTGGAAAGAGCTACGGCTTCCTGCTCGATCTCCTCAAGCTTTTTCTCGAAGCTTAGCACAGCCTCTGCAAGCTTCGCAGTAGACGTCTTCGCCAATACTTGGGCACCAAAGCTATGATCCCTGCATGGAGTTATATAAGCAATGCCGTCTTACGCCCTGATCCGTAGTAGCCGCCTCTCTGCAAGGTAGGGTTCCAAGATACCAGGAGTGCCTAGTATGCCGTGAGACGAGGATCCAGGGACGCTGAAGACAGGTATCTCGGGGGGATCCTCCTGAGGTAAATGGCTTATGAGGGGTCTTCCCTGCATTTCGCGTTAATGTAGATCCCTGTAATGCGTGCTTTTAGCTTGGATCTAGCCAGTTCCTCTATTTCTTTAACTATTCCGTGATCCTCTATGTCTACGACCTCGCCTGTATCTTGGCATACGAGGTTAATGTGTGGCTCGGCCTTATCGTACCTAACTTTTCCGTCGCTCTCGAACTTCGTTATTACACCCGTCTCTTCGAGTAATCTTAGAGTGTTGAAGGTTGTAGCTATGCCGGTTCTCGGCAGTACTTCCCTTACCCTGGAATGTATATCCCTCAGCGAGGG
This sequence comes from Desulfurococcales archaeon, assembly GCA_015521705.1. Taxonomy (GTDB): domain Archaea; phylum Thermoproteota; class Thermoprotei_A; order Sulfolobales; family Acidilobaceae; genus S141-84. Next base: position 1,500 of record WANR01000009.1, on the reverse strand, counting down.
GTGGTCCTTGATCATCGACAAGACTATCCTGGTTATTAGCATCCTCTGAGGCGTCAGCCTGAGCCCTCTTTTCTCCAGCTCTTCTAGCACGGAGTCTATGTCGTCGGTCGCCACTTTCAATCAGCTCCTATCGACGGGATTCCCCCTTTATAGTGTTTGTCTCCAGGAATTTTTATAGAATAGCTTATATAATCTGTGAGCCCATGGGGGCTAGTAGTGCCTATTAGAGGGCTGGGTCTTGAAGATATGGGGCTCAGTTCTGGGAGGATACCCTAGGAGTAGGGTTGCCAGGAAAGCTCTGAGGGACTCTGAGAGGGGGCGCGCGCCCTATTCTGCGGTTGAGGAGGTCATATATAGGGCCTCCATAGCCGTCATCGGGGCGCAGGCATCTGCAGGGCTCGACTACGTTGTCGACGGGATGATAGACTGGCACGACATATTCAGGCCGTTCGCCGAGGCCTGGCGAAACGTTACCCCCACGAGCCTTCTAAGATACTTCGACAATAACTTCTTCTACAGAATACCACACTTCATAGACGAGCCGGAGCCTACAAGGCTCGTCCTGGCTCCCCGCGTCTCGGCGTTCATAAACTACGCGGAACCCTCAAGGCTGAAAGTCGTGGTGCCCGGCCCGGTGACCTTTTCCAGGATGTCACACAACAGCTCAGGCCTGAGGCCTGAAGAGCTGGCCGAGAGGATAGCCACCCTACTAGCCGCAGAGGCAAGAGCAGCTGCGGAGGCTGGAGCCTCCATGGTCCAGGTAGACGAGCCCTTCCTGTCGGACCCAGACGCCACCAGGGACGACGCTGTTCTGGCTTCAGAACTCGTTTCGAGGATCGCCTCGGAGGCCGGAGTACCCACAGTGTTAGCCGTGTACTTTGGTGTCCCTGAGCCTGTAGTCTATGAAGCTATGCTGGATTCTAGGGTGGAGTACTTGTCCCTAGACGTGGTAGATTCTCCTTCAAGGCTTCTAAGCCTGGTCTCCAGTAAGGGCTGGGGCGGCCACAAGCCTGTACTAGGCCTGGTGGATTCTAGAAGACTCATAGACGACTTTAACCTGTACACTGGGCTATTCCACAAGGTTCCAAAGGATGGGAGCGACGAGGTCGGCGTAACTACTTCGACCTGGCTAGACTTGATACCGTACGATCATAGCCTAAAGAAGACTAAAAGGCTTGGGACACTAGTTGAGAGGCTTAGAGGAGAAACCCAATAGCCTCGTGAACGGGGGTGTCTAGGGAATGGAACTATTTAGTGTACCCAAGAAGTTCCCCACGACTGTTGTGGGTAGCTATCCCAAGCTGGGGCCGGCCCCGGAGGCTATTAAGAAGCGTAGGGAGGGAGCCATAAGCGAGGAAGAGTTCCACAGGCTAGTCAGGCCCGCGATACTCGAGGCTGTGAGGGACCAGGTGGAGGCCGGGATAGATATTGTGAGCGACGGCGAGCAGTCTAGGGAGGACATGGTCGTGTACTTTGCAGAGAGGCTTAAAGGGTATAGCC
>WANR01000008.1 GCA_015521705.1 Desulfurococcales archaeon | reverse complement strand
GTCTTCGATAACGAGTACTTCAGGAAGCCAGTAATAACGGGGAAGCTCGAGAGGGTCAGAGAAATGATAGTCTCCGACTGGGAGTACGCAACCTCCGTTGCTGAAGGGCACCCTGTTAAGGGGATAATAACAGGCCCCTACACGATGCTGGAATGGAGCTTCGACCTCTACTATGGGGATAGGAGAGAGGCTATAGTAGACCTGGCGAGAGTAATAAGGGAGGAGGTCGAAGAGCTCGTCAGGAAAGGAGCCAGGTACATACAGGTAGACGAGCCCGCACTCTCCACCAGGCCTGAGAGGGAAGAGGCAGAACTCCTGAAGGAGGCCCTTGATGTCATCTTTAAGGGGCTTGACGCTAAGAGGATAGTCCATATATGCTTCGGGAGGATAGAGAGGATCCTGCCTTACATACTAGACTACCCAGTGGACCAGTTCGACTTCGAGATGAAGAATAGCGGGTTCAGGCTCCTGCCCTACCTCAAGGAGTACGGCTACGACAAGGAGATAGGATTCGGCGTGGTCGACGTCCACAGCCTTCAGGTGGAGACTGTAGAGGAGATAGTTGGTGCTGTCGAGAAGCTAATGAAGGCTGATATTGTTGGCCCCGAGAAGATCTATCTAGACCCCGACTGCGGCTTGAAAAGGCTGCCAAGGGACATAGCTAAGGAGAAGATGAAGAGGATCTCGGAGGCCGCAAGGATTGTCAGGGAGGAATGGTAAGTGGCTGGGCAAGCTGTCATCCAGGGATCTTCAAAGACTCGTTCTCTCAAGGCTGGCGGGCTTTAGAAGCCCAGCCACGGTGATTGGACCCTCTATCGGGGAGGATGCTGCAATAATAGACCTTGGAGTAATGGATCTGGTGGTCCACTCAGATCCTATAACAGAGGCAGGCGTCCTAGCTGGCAGGCTGGCTGTCATAGTCTCTTCAAACGATGTAGCCGTGAGTGGGGCGAGGCCCAGGTGGCTCTCTCTAACAGTGGTTCTCCATGAGGGGGCCGGCGAGGAGGAGCTCAAGAGCGTGATAGAAGGGGCCTCGCTCGAGGCTGGGAGGATCGGCGTCGATATAGTGGGTGGGCACACCGAGGTCGCTCCAGGCCTCAGCAAGCCAGTAGTCGTGGGGACATGCATAGGAGTCACGTGTAGGGGGTGCAGCGTGCCTACTGGGGGGGCTCGTGACGGGGATTACGTTGTCCAGGTAAAGCCTGCAGGGCTCGAGGGAACTGCCATAATAGCCACGGACTTCGCGGAACTGCTGACCAGAAAGGGGCTACCACGGAACCTGGTGGAGAGGGCAGCGGGCCTCGCAGACCACTTAAGCGTTGTCAGGGAGGCGGTGGAGCTTTCGGAAGCCGAAGTAGTCACGTCAATGCACGATCCCACAGAGGGAGGGCTAATAGGGGGCCTAGTTGAGATGGCTAAGGCCTCTGGGAGGGACCTCCACGTCAATGAGGCCAAGATACTTGTAGCCGCAGAGACCAGGGCTATAGCTCGGGAGCTGGGCATCGACCCCCTCAAACTAATAAGCAGTGGAACCCTGCTAGCCACGGTTCCCGAGAACATGCTTAGCGATGCACTCATGATACTCTCAGAGCTTGAAACCCCTTACTCAGTCATAGGCAGGGTCAGGGAGGGCTCTGGGAGGCTAATTTTAAATAGAAGAACGGGTGATATAGTAGAATACAGGGAAACCCCCCCAGACGAGATAACCAGCTTATGGGCTGGGAAGGGTTGACCAGGAAGAAAAACAACGGGGACTCTAGGAAGCACATGTACGAGTGCAGGGAACACCCCTGCATCCACGTGGTCATCGACAAGAGAAAGGGCATTTTCAAGGTATTCGTAGAGGACTACGACAGGATCATCCCACTATCCCTGGAAGAATTCATGAAGGCATGGGCCATAGTGTCAAGCGAGGCCCTGGATAAGAGGCTCAGAGAGGCGAGAGACAAGGAAATAGACTACCTTGCAAGGAAATACCTAGAAGCGGAGCCAGTAGAGGTCGAGATAGAGTACTAGAGCCACTATTTGCCGCGTGCCGCGAGAAGTCCCCAGTAGGGCCTGGAGTACTATCAGGGCACATAGTGAAGGAAAGGGGAAGCCTTAGGGTTCAGCGGAGACACAAAGATAGGAAGTGCCCCTATCCCTTAAGAACCCTCACCGCGTGGATAACCTAGCAAGGTACACCAATACGGAGACTATAACAAGTATAACGACTACTAGGCCTATTAGAACCCTCCATGCGGCGGTTTCCTGAGGCCTAGCCACGGTAGTTGTCATAGTGTAGTGACGTGTCTCCGTGACTGTCACAGACTCGGTAACGGTCGACACGGTAGTCATAGTAGTCGCAACTGTCGTGGCGATCGTTAACGTGGCCGTCTCGGTTAAGGTTAAAGTGGTTGTCGCCCTAATAGTTTCCGTTGAAGTCACAGTAGTTGTCGTGGTCTCTGTTACAACTATAGTCACGGGGGCAGTCTCTGTGACTGTGACAGTGGCTTCGCCTCCACGCGTTGCCGAGTAGTACGTGAGCATTGCCTCCACGGCAGCTTCCAAGGGATCCACGGCGGCTTTTCTCAATAATTCCATGGCGGCATCTCTATCGATGATGCCATGCTCCGCCATGTAGAGAGCTATGCCACCTGCATACTTCAAGCCCTCCCTATAAACCGTGTAGTAGTCTGGCACATATCCTCCGCCTGGCTCTTCCAAGAAACCTGCTATGACCGCGTCATCATAGCCCATGACCGTGGAGGCCCAGTCCATCAACCACCTTACCCCGCTCTCTTCTGTCTCTTCAATAAAGTACGCAAAAGAATGAGCCAGCCCCAAGCTATGCCCCAGCTCGTGAACAATTGTTCTGGGCAGCCCGCCCTCATAGTTCCTGTAGCCATGGCCGGGCCAGGTGGTAGCACCCCAGTCGCCCGAGGAAAAGCCTGTAAAGTAGAAGCTCTCGCCCGCGACAAACCTCGAGGGCTCACTAGTGGCCAGTACGAAGAACACGTACTCGAACTCGGGGAAGCCTTTGCCCGTGCCCAGCTGTGAGACATGGCTAAGCAGCTTCTCAGCGACCATAGAGTACTCCAGGCTCACAAAGCCCTCATCATCAGGGCTGAGACCCCCGACATACTCCTGGAGACCCTCAAACTCCCAAGCCCCCATGACTGATACTTCTATAGAGACGTCAATCCAGGGCACCAGCGTCTTCGTGAGCCTCACTACTTCATCTACGCCCATCATAGACAATACCTCCCCCACCACGGACTCGTCGCCAAACGAGACGACTATGATCTTGTAGACGACTCTGAGGGGAGTGTCGTCCCATGTAGAAGGCACAGCCATGCTGACTACCCTGTACTTGACGTGGTCAAGCGCGAGCCCAGCTATGTAGTCCGCTAGGCGGCCCTGAGACCTTAGATCCCATAGGGGCGGCTCGCTGGTATAGTTGACATGCCTGCCTAGCCAGTATAGGGGCATGTCTTTCTCCGGCCTTGGCTTTGGTATGACTGTTAGGTCATAGAAGGTTAGGGGTAACGGCCCGCTCCACCCCCTAACACCTTCAAGCAACAGCCTACCGTCTCGTACATACCTGTAGGGGGTTTCAGCCCAGTATTGCCTCGAAACGCCGTCAATGTCTCCTATTATCACTAGGATGTCTCTATACCAGATCCTGGCAGACTCTAGATAGGAACTTGCTAGGCCGTAAAGGAACCTGTAGAAGCTCCTAAGCTCTACCCACCTAACCGAGACATTCACACCCGTGGAGTTGACGTACTCGGAAACCCACCAAGGCACCCCTCTATCCACGTATGCAGTCTCTAGGTAGCTCTTCATAGTTTCCTCGATAAAGCCAGAGCCATCTATGACTATGAAGGAGTATTTTAGAACGTACTCACACCCTCCGCCAAGCTCTACAAACTGAATTGACCCATTATCCAGGGCCGATCTCGCCAGGGTTTCTTCGTCGTCCTGGAAACCGACCATTATAACTGCTATGGGGTAATCGATTTCAAGCGGTTCCCCACATACAGCGTCGCTAGCTGTTACTGGCACGGCCTGGCCTATAATTGATGTAGCGACAAGCAGTAGCACTAGAGCCGTAATGAGAGAGGCTTGCCGCACCCTCTAAAACCTCCCGAGACCAGCCTAAATTAACTATTGAGGGCTCCTCGCCTAATAATACTAGGTCGACGGCTAGCTGGGGCTGAGTGAAAAGGGATTCCCACGCCAGGACCTTAAATGACGAATAGTTCTAGAAGAGGGTGCAGGTGCCTTCGAGTATTTTCTTCGTGTAATCCGATATTCTCTCTAGCTTCTCGTTAACTATAGCCTGGGCCTCGTTAACCATGTCTGTGGTTAGCTTCTTCTCCGGCTTTATCTTGACGTTGGCTATTAGGGGATCGTCTATCCTTCTCCCGATCTGGCTTAGTAGCTTGACGTAAACCTCCTTCACTCCTTTAACCTCTCTGTGAATAGCTTCGGCTACATCCATGGCGACGACATTGTAGATCTTGCCTACGTGGCTCACCGGGTTCTTCCCAGCAGTGGCTTCAAGGCTCATGGGTCTCAAGGGTGTTATCAGTCCGTTAACCCTATTACCCCTGCCAGTAGCCCCGTCATCGCCGTGTTCAGCGCTTGTCCCCGTGACTGTAAGGTACACTATGCCCTTGCTAGGTATATCGCCCGTGTTAACATAGACGGCCACCTCGTGGTCTGGAGCCTTCTCGCTGGCCAGCTCTAGCAGGGCCTCCTTTATCTCCTCCTTTATGTTCAAGTACTCGTCCAGGTCTAGGACGAGCCTGCTGATAATAGCAACAGCCACCGTCAGCTCTATCTTATTGCCACGCCTGAGGCCCATGACCTTAACGTCCTCGCCTACACTGGGCAGCTTTGACTTAAACCCGGAAGAATTAAGCAATTTCTCAGACTCCAGTACAAGGGCCTCCAGCGTCGAGAGGGGGTAGAAGGCTGCGCCGAAACTCGTGTCATTGGCCCGGGGGACTGTCTCAGGCGACTCATATATCCCGACGAGGTCGGCGCTACCCTTCCCAACCTTGTAGTCTACAATGACGTGTTCCTCAGGGTCTAGGAACCTGAAGTTCTCCCTTATCCACTCCTTAACGCTCTTAAGAATTATGGTCCCTATAGGGACCTCCTCCACGCCATCTCTTGTCCTTACAGTAGTCGTGGCCCTTCCCGACACTATTATGTAGATGGGTTGGAGGACCTCGCCGCCGCCGAATCTAGGGCTAGACTGGCCGCCTACCAGGAGGACCTTATCCAGGTTGTGGTGAAGTATTCTTCCGTACCTCTTCAGGTAGTAAGCGCTTAAGCCCTTGCTGGAGGCTTCCGCCGCGGCGTCACTTATATAGTCTGGGTGCCCAAGCCCCTTCCTCTCCACCAGCTCGACGCTCAGTTCCTCGACGCTAGGCTGCAGGTACTCTTCAACCACAATATTCCTTGCCATGGCCCATCATCCTATGGCACTGTTTCGTGCCTCTATAGATTACACGATAGGACTTATATTTGGTACACTATTCTCCCGACGACGCCCAGCGCTTAGGAGCCTAGCCCTCAATCCTGTAACTCGCCATCCACTGGTGGTTGGAGGAACATGTTGTACGCCACTATCCACACGCTATACTCCATGACTAGACTTGCTATTAGCGTCTCCAAGTACGTCTTAACTCCAGGCCTCCCTCCAACCAGCGCGTAGTAAGGGTGAAGAAGGGCATTAACAGAGACGGCCAGGAAAAAAGCTATCAGGGCTCTAAGAGAGTAACTGAACCTCTCCAAAGCACCGGCCATGGTTAATGCAAACATTAGGATCCCCAGGAGAGACCCTACCAGGCCGGCTAGCAGCGTATACCTCTTAGCCCTGGCCATAAGGATACCTCCAGGAATACTTTCGAGGACAAGGCTTTCCATAAATCTTTAATGCTGGGGCTGGCGGTGAATTCCCCATTCGGGAACGCCGCCCCGCTCTAGGCTCGTCTCCAGGATCTCCACTAGACGTCTATCTTCTCCTTGGCATGTATAACATGCTCTTCTCCTGGGAAGAGCCCCTTCCTGACCTCATTTTTGTACTCCTTAACAGCCTTGACAGCAAGGCTCCAAAGGTCTATGTACCTCTTAGCGAAGGGTGGCGTGTGAGCGGTTAGGCCAAGTATGTCGTGCAATACTAGGACTTGACCGTCGCATTTTCTCCCGCTACCTATACATATAGTTGGTATGGAGACCCTCTCCGTTATCCTGGCAGCCACCTCCTCGGCTGTGAACTCTATGACAAGAGAGAAGGCCCCGGCCGCCTCGACTTCTTCTGCGTCGCGCAACAGCTCCCTGGCCTCGGCAGCCCTCCTGCCCTGAGGCCTGTAGCCTCCGAGCCTTAGCATACGCTGGGGAGTCAGGCCTATGTGCCCCATCACAGGGATCCCGGCTCTAACAATGCTCCTAATCCTGTCAGAGTACTCACTCCCCCCTTCAAGCTTCACCGCGTCAGCCCCGGCCCTGGCAAACTCTATGGCTGATTCTACGGCTCTCGAGTCGGAGGATTCGTAGCTGCCAAAGGGCATGTCGCCAACAACTAGGGCCCTAGGCTTGGCCCTGGCCACGGCCCTTGTGTGGATTATCATGTCCTCTAGGGTTACTGGGAGGGTGGACTCGTAGCCCAGTACAACCATTCCCAGGCTGTCACCCACCAGGATCACGTCAACACCGGCCTCATCCACGATCCTGGCTGTCGGGTAGTCATAGGCTGTGACCATAACTATCTTCTCTCTCCCCTTCATCTTCACTATATCCCTAGCTGTTACCCTGCCCAAGACCCCGCACCATGGCCTCTTCAAGGGCCTTGACAAGCAAATATAGTGTTTCATTTAGGGGAGCCTCTAGGCCCAAGCGCTTGGCTTCCCTAGCAACATACCCGTTAATATAGTCTATCTCAGTCCTTCTCCCAGCAAGCAGGTCTTGCAGCATGGAAGAGTAGTTGTCCCCGGTCCGCCGGGCTACCTCCTCCAGGTAGCTAGCGGGATCCCTGGGCATGACAACCCCCCTAGCCTCGGCTACCGTGGATGCCTCGCGAGCCAGGCCCTCAGCGATCTCTTTTGCATGGGGAGACTCTAGAATAACCCTGTTCCTGGACCTGAGCAGGGCAGTGAGGGGGTTAATGGATGCATTGATGGCTAGTTTTAGCCACCTATAGGGCTCCACGTCATCCACAACCCTGACATCGCAGCCTCCCCCGGCCAATGCGTCTAGAAGCCACTCGTATCCTTCGAGGGACCTCGAGGGACCGAGTACTAGAGAGCCCAGCCCCCTGACCTCGACGACGCCGTCAGCCACTCTAGTAGCCCCGTAATCGGAGACCCCGAAGACCGTCCTAGCTCTGTCCACACCAGCCTCGTAGCCCATCCCATTGGAGACTATAACGATAAGTCCTCCCCCTGTGGCCTTCAATGCAGCCCTATAAGCTTCCCCCACGTCGTACGCCTTGACGGCTATGATGGCTACATCACACATTCCAGGCCTAGGCTCAAGGTAGGCCTCCGCGGGATACCTGGCCTCGATGAGGCCCCTCAGCTCGACGCCCTCGCCAGACACTCTTTCAGCCTGGCTCCTACGCCTGACTATGAACCTGGCAGGCTCGCCGATAGAGACGCTGAGAAAGTAGCCTAGAAGCCCACCCATAGCGCCGGCCCCTACTATGCAGACTCTACCCTTCATACCCTACCAGCCACCAGGAACAGGCCCTGGATATAGTATGGGTGTGCACGGAGGCTCTAATAGGAGCTCTATAAAAGGAGTGACTCCACGTACTAGGGAATCTAAGCTAGGTAGGCCGCATGGACTTAGGCATGATGAAGGCCCCCCGGCCCCGGCGATTGGCCTATTGGACGGGCCACGGTGGGTATTACTGGGTATTACAAGGGTAGAGGAGTGGGGGCATCCCGAGCAGGGTTCACCGAGGGTTAACGGGGTTAGGAAAGGATAGTATTTAAACCTGGCATTGTTAAGGGTATTAGATAGTAGGAGGCGCTGGATGCCAGAATGACCAGTAGTGGATGGGATAGCTTCGAGGCAGAACTGGGGTGGATAGCTACGGTGTTTGGGGGGAGCCCCTCGGTACCCTTTGTTCCCACACGCAAGGAGACGCTAGACCTCGTATTATCCGCCATGAGCTTGACCAAGGGCGACATCCTCTACGACCTAGGCTGCGGGGATGGCAGGGTTATAGTGGAGGCTGCCCGCCGCTATCCCATAAAAAAGGCTGTATGCATAGAACTGAGAAAAGAGCTAGCAGAAGAAGCCAGGACCAATGCCTTGAAAGCCGGCGTCGCTGATAAGGTCGTTGTTATAAACGACGATTTCTTCAAGGTCCCCATAAGCGATGCAACAGTCGTGTATATGTACCTCCTCACAAGCGTCAACGAGACACTGAAACCCAAACTAAAGCAAGAACTAAGGCCTGGAACCAGAGTAGTAAGCCTCGACTTCCAGATACCAGGGTGGAGACCGGCCAGGATAATAGGCGAATCAGCCGGGTGGCAAAGAACCGTGTACGTCTACATAATAGGCGAGTCGGACAAGCACGAGCTGTAGAGCGCTCCGAGACCCTAGCACGGCCGTGCTAGTCCCGCCATAAAGGCTCCAGAACGGGCACCTACAGGGATCCCGGCTGGTAGTAGGAGTTACTGGGACGATATAGGTATTCCCATACCCACTAGACGCGGCGCGCCTATTCCTGCACCTTCCTTAGGAGGGATATGTACCCTGTATGGCCCAGCATCCTCGTGGACGGTCTAATGGCTCCAGGCTCCACCTCCATCTCTCTCTTCAGGATCTCGACGGTTTCCACTAGTATCCAGCCCTTAGTCTCTTCAATTGACCGCGCAAGTTTCTCGAGCTGGTTTGTTGTGGGCAGGAAGACCGCCAGGGGGGCTGATGGCTTAAGAGCCTCCCAGACAGCTGGGAGAGCGTTCCACGGGTCAGCCATGTCTAGGACGGCGGCGTCCAGCCCCTTCTGGCTAACACCCTGCCTTACATCACCGTGTATGAGTTCTACGCAGCTGGTAAGACCTGATACTTCCAGGTTCCTCCTTGAAGCCTCGTAGGCTTCTCTTCTAGCCTCGTAGGAATACACGCGCCCTCCAGGGCACACTATGCTGGCAATTACGCTCGTGAGGAAACCGCTTCCGGTCCCTGCCTCGACGACCCTATATCCCTGTCTTAGCCCCAGACCCACAATTATGTAGCCTATATCTTTGGGGTAGAGCACCTGGCTAGCCCTCTCATAGTAGCCCTCTGACAGCTCCCAGATAGTGGGTTTCAAGAGGTAAATAACCCCCGCTGGTAGCCTGAACGTGGAACCCCACCTCTTTCCTACAAGCATGGAGCCCTCGAAAACCCCAGCTATTGTAGTGTAGTAAGAGCCCCTCCTGGCCCTTACATAGTAGCGCCTCGACCTAGAGCCGCTGACCGCCCACACTATTACAGGGTCGTCCTCGCTGATCACGTCGGCGGCCAAAAAGAGGGCACCCCAAGCGCCTGTCTAGGGATCTAACAGGGCCTTACTAGATTATAATAAGCCATGCCACAACCTTCCCACGCTACCATACCAGCCCAGTCGGAGCGCCTGCATTCAGCGTGTATAGCCGCTTGGAAGGCCATAGAGCCTCTCATGCCCTAAGGCCGCCAGAACCGTAACTATGGCCCCTTTAAGGGGCCCTGGTTAGAATGCTGATACTTGCCAGCTATTACGGTGGCCTGGCTTAGATTAATATGGGGACCACGCATAATAGGAACCACGGTGACCACAGGGTAAGGCAAGCACTGTACCTGGAGTAGGCTCGAGGGTAGCGGGTTGGGCAAGTCTAGGGCAGAGATTGAGAGAGAGGCTGTAGAGGCTCTTAAGGGGCTTAAGAGGCTTAGTGGTGGTAGTGTAACGAGGCTTCTCAGGGCGCTTAACCAGGCCCTTAAGTACTCTATCGAGTCGAGGCATAGGGTCATGGTTGTTGTATCGGGGTCGGATCCGGCCAAGCTGGGCCTGCTCACAGCCAGGATCCTCCTCTACTACGAGAAGGTATACAAGAGAGTGTCAGGAGGCGGGAGGAGCCTCAGGGTCCTCTACGTGTTTCACGACGAATTCGACGATGCCAGGCTGAGAAAGGAAATCGTTAAGAGGGCCATCAAATCAAAGGCAGAGCTGCTGTCGCACTCGACTGCTAGGTATGAGGAGAGTGAGAGATACCTCGGAACGACCTTCCAGGCCCTAGTTCTCGACCTCTCAAACGACTTGAAACCCAACGATGTAGGCAGGCTGGTAGGGATAGTTGAGGGGGGAGGAATAATAGTCCTCCAGACTCCTCCCTGGGACGAGTGGGACTCGAAGCTCACCCTCTTCAAGGAAAGCCTTCTGGTGCCGGGCTACGACGAGCCCCGGCACATATTTATAGGGTGGTTCAAGGAGAAGCTCCTAAAGCATTCGAGGAACATATTCGTCTACGATGCAGACAGGGACGAGATCCTGGGAGGGGAGCCGTTTAAAGCGCCCCCCAGGGAGAGCAGGAGGATAGAGATCCCTGAGAAGAGGATCTTCCCCGTAGACGTTTACAGGCTGGCCCTTACGCAGGACCAGGTCGAAGTGGTTAAGTCCATGGAATGGCTCTTCGAGAAGCCACAGAAGGGGTCGAGGAAAGTAATAGTGGTTACTGCTGACAGAGGTAGGGGTAAGAGCTGTGCTGTGGGCCTGGGGCTAGTGGGCCTTGCCAAGGAGCTGGGGAAGGTCAAGCACAGGGTCAGGATAATAGTGACTGCTCCGAGTCTCTCAAACGTTCAGAGCTTAATGGAGCTCGCGTTGAGGGCCGCTGAGAAGGCCGGGTTGAGGCCTAGGCCGATAAAGAGGGAGGGCATGATAATGGAGATCCAGGGCGAGAAGTTCAGCATCGAGTACTGGGAACCGTACCAGGTGACAAGGCTCCAGGCAGACATAGTGGCTGTGGACGAGGCCAGCGGAATACACGTCCCGCTCCTGCACAGGATCTGGAGGAGCCATAGGAGACTAGTGTTCGCGGCAACCATACACGGTTATGAGGGGGCTGGCAGGGGGTTTAGCGTAAGGTTCCTGTCCACGATCAAGAAGGACTCCAATACACAGCTTAGAACACTGGAAATGAGGGAGCCTATAAGGTACTCCCTGGACGACCCCATAGAGGCGTGGCTATTCGACGTGCTCCTCTTAGACGCCGAGCCGGCCAGGCTAGATAAGGTGGACCTAGAAGACATCGAAGCCAAGAACCTGGAGTACCTGAAGCTGGACCCCAAATGGCTCTTCAGCAGGGAAGGCGAGGAAACGCTCAGACAGCTCTTCGGAATATACGTGCTGGCACATTACAGGAACGAGCCAGACGACCTGGGCATGCTCGCAGACGCCCCCCACCACTCTATAAGGGTGGCTAGGACTAGAAGGGGGAAGAAGATAGTGTCGGCGGCCCAGGTGGCTGAGGAGGGCGGCCTCGACGACGCAATGATAGAGAGGCTTCTCAAGGGCGAGAAAATACCTGGCAACATAATACCCGACAGGCTCCTGAAACACTCAAGAATAAGAGAGTTTGGCAGGATGAAGGGGTGGAGGATAGTTAGGATAGCCACTCACCCAGAGGTTCAGGGCAGAGGGGTGGGATCCTGGCTGCTATCCAGGCTCTACGAGGAGAGCATAGAGCGGGGCTACGACTGGCTGGGCTCCGGGTTCGGGGTTAACGAGAAGCTTCTAAAGTTCTGGCTAGCCAACGGGTTCTTCGCTGTCCACCTGAGCCCTGACAGAAACCCTGTCTCCGGCGAGTATACGACCCTGGTTATTAAGCCTATAGAGGACGTGTGCAGGGAAGCGGTCTCGACGGCCCTGAGGGAGTTCAAGCTGAAGCTGCTCCACAGCCTCTACGACACGTACAGCGACTTAGAGACAGAGATCGCCATAATGCTCCTAAGCCAGGACGGCGGCATACTACAGGGCTATAAGCCCGACTTCACTAGGATCCAGGTAGACAGGCTCTGGATCTACGTATACGGCCCAATGACCTACGAGGCGGCCAACGACCTGATCTACGAGCTGGCAAGGGCTTACTGGATCCAGGAACCAGGCGAGAGGCCTAGCCTGAGCCAGTTCGAAGAGCGCATACTAGTCGCAAGGGTTCTCCAGGCCAAGGGCTGGGATGAAGTAGCCGAGGAACTGTCGACTAGGCCCTACTTCGTGATGTCGAGGTTGAAGGAGGCGGTTAAAAAAATGGCCCGACACTACTTCGGCCTGGACGAGTCTTCTGAGATAGGCGTTTCAATTGGCGGCTAGTTAGTCAAAGCCTGTGCCCGCCACGTGGCAGGTGTCTCCCTCACTATTATGTCCCTCCACTTGGCATAGCCCCGTGCCTTGGCTAGTAGATAGGCAGCTGGTACGGCTATCCCCGTTAACGGCGTCGAAACGGCATAGGCTGGACTGATACCGGCCTGAATAGATCCTATAGCGGACACTAGGATCTCTGCGGCTAGGACGGGTAGAGCTATAGGGGTTGACGCTGCTGCTACGAGAGGCCCCGTGTAGATAAGCGCTAGGGCCGCAGATTCTAGTAGAACCCTTGGCCACGAGAGGGCTACTGCCCTTCGAAGAAGCACTCTTGAGAGGACCTCTACTATCTCTCCCGGGCGCGGATACCACTTGGTCTCGACGAAGCGTGTCCCTTCATACATAGCTACCTCGTACCCCTTCTTCTTAGCCCTCTCTGCAAAGTCCCTATCCTCGACATAGCTATCGGCCACGGCCTTGTGGGTCCCAATATCCTCGTAGATCCTCCTGGTGACTGACCAGCAACAACCATACATCCATGCAACGCTCGATTTCCTACTGGACACCTTGTGGAAACCCGTGTATGAGTGGGCGAAACCCAGTATGCTTGCCATCAACAGCTTGCAGGCTAGGGTGGGGCAATTAAAGCGGGGTATGAACCCGGCAATCCCCCTGGTTTCAAGGGCAGCGGCAACCATAGCCTTTAGGGTTTCCCGGGATCTAAGCCTGACGTCAGCGTCCAGGAAGACTAGGACGTCGCCCTCAGAGGCCTCGAAGCCCCTGTAGAGCGCGTAGCTCTTAGGATACCAGCCGCTTGGCACACTGTCTACCCTCACGTATATGGCTCCATGCTTGGAGCAAGCTCTTAGTAGCTCAGCAGCGCCTTCAGGGGGGTTTCTATCATCGACCACCACGACTTCAAGGCCCCTGAAGGGCCTAGCCTGGACCCTTAGATCCTCCAAGAGCTCGAGAGCCTCAGCCACGTGACCCCTTACAGGGACTATGACAGAGACCTTGACAAGGCCTGTGGCGGAACCGTTACTACCCACAGGTACCCGGTGCAGGTGATATTTGCTTCTCAAGGACTCTACCAGGAGAGCCAGCCAGATAGGGGCTAGGATGAGTGCTACGCAGTCCAGGGCGCTGGGGCTCATTTTTCTCCCAGTAGCCTCAGCATGTCGCTAGGGCTAGTAACTGGTAACCTGCACGTCTGGTTCTCGCAAACGTACACAGTAGCTTTACCCCCAAGGCTGGTCATGCTCCTAGTGTAGGGCGCCACGTCTTCTAGCCCCGGCCTCTTGACTAGGAACACTGTGTCGGGCAGGTACCTCTTCCGGGCCGCCTCCATAACCTCCTCGAAACCCCTACCCGGCACTATCACTACCTCCCTGGTAGGCCCCCTAATATAATAGTTCACGGCCAACGCCATGGCGCATGCATGTGGAGCTCCCGCTATGACTTCAGAGTGCACCTTCAGCGCCCTCCTAGCTACCTCCTCAAGCCTCTTCTCGCCAGTAATCCTGGAGAGCCTGGCTAAGGCGTAAGAGGCCACAGGGACGCCTTGAGGATAGGCGCCATCGACCACCTCCCCGGCCATCTGGGGCTCCACCCCCCTAGGCGTGGCCCTGAAGCCTATCTGGTCGTCCCAGAACCGTCTCACAGTCTCTCTTGCAAGCTCCACGGCGTCTCCCAGTATTCCGGGGTCTGATGAAGCCTGGTAGGCCTCTAGGAGGCCCCATAGTACTAGGCCATAGTCGTCCAGCATTCCGTCAATGTACGCCTCCCCGTCCTTATAGGCGTGGTAGAGAGAGCTGCCGTCCATCATCTTCTCCCTGATAAACGTGGCTGCCCTGAGGCCAAGCTTCAGAGCGTTCACGTCCCCGGTAACGAAGGAGAGCCTAGAAACGCCCGCTATTGCTAGGCCATTCCAGTCCGCCAGTACTTTGGTGTCTACCATTGGCCGGGGTTTCTCTTCCTCCCTAAACCTCCTGAGATTCTCCTTGATCCTACCAAGCCTTAGCTCCAGCTCTCTCTCCCCCATACCAAGCTCCCTGGCCAGGGCCTCTAGCGGCCTACCCATATAGAGGACGTTACGCCCCGTCTTCCTACGTGTTGCCTCTTCCCTGTAGTTGCCCTCGCTCGACACGTTGAAAGCCTTTACAGCTATCTCTAGATCGTCGCCGGACAGTGCTGCTGACAGCTCCTCCAGGGTCCACGTGTAGTATAGGCCCTCAACACCGTTGCTCTCAGAATCTATAGACGAGTAGAAGCCCCCCTCGCTCCCAAGCATCTCGCGCCGGAGGAACTCGAGGGTCTCCATAGCCACATCCAGGTACTCCCGGTCACCTGTGGCCTGGTAGGCTTCCGAGAGAACCAGGATCATGGAGCCCTGGTCGTATAGCATTTTCTCGAAGTGGGGGAGGATCCAGTACCTGTCAGTGGAGTATCTATGGAATCCTCCCCCCACATGATCCCTTATACCGCCCAGGATCATTGACTTGAGGGTCCTCTCGACCATTACAAGCGAGTCGATAACGCCTGTAAAGCGCCAGTACCTCAACAGGAAGAGGTGTATTGTGGGGTTAGGGAACTTGGGCTGGTAGCCGAACCCGCCGAAGGTGGCGTCAAAGGAGGATCTTAGAGCATTATAAGCCCTCGAGGCTAGGTCGACTGGTAGCTCTTCCTCCCTACCACGTGGCAGAAGCCACGACGCCACAGCCCTGGCCGACTCGCCTGCTATCTCCTCGATCTTGCCGCGCTCCTCCCTCCAAGCCCTCTTGATAGCCTCGGCCAGTCCAAGGAGCCTGCTGCGTGGGAGATAAGTAGCCACGAAAAAGGGCCTGCCGTCCGGCGTGGCAACCACTGTAAGCGGCCACCCGCATCCCTCACCTACAGCCTGGCAGTAGGTCATGTAGTACCTATCAATGTCCGGCCTCTCCTCTCTGTCCACCTTGACATTCACGAAAACCTCGTTCAAGACACTGGCAACTTCAGGATCCTCGAAGCTCTCCCTAGCCATCACGTGGCACCAGTGGCACGACGAGTACCCTATGGATATGTGCAGCGGCTTGTCAAGCCTCTTAGCAGCCTCAAGCGCTTCCTCCCCCCAGGGGTACCAGTCGACGGGGTTGCAGGCATGCATCCTCAGGTAGGGGCTTCTCTCCCTTGCCAGCCTGTTTGGCCTGTCACAATTGACGTCTCTTGTCAACGCCTAGGAACCTCTAGCTAACCTTGAACCCCCAGGACGGGATAAACAGTGGTATATGCGCCGCGGCGCCGGAAGGGCTAGGAGGTTTAGGGTTGCCCTGAAGGTTCACCTCTTACCTCTTTCTTCCCTCATTTTTTGTCTTAGTTTTCTTGTTTCTTGCCAGTTTATTGTTCTTGTTTCTGGGTCTACTACTACTCCGTATACTTTTCTGGCTGTTTCCGGCGTTATGTACTCGTTG
>WANR01000007.1 GCA_015521705.1 Desulfurococcales archaeon | reverse complement strand
AGGTTCGATAGCATGTTTGGATCCGTGACAGAGACAGGTATTATCTCCCCTATATAGCCCGAAGAGTATATAGCGTCTGAGATCTTCATTGAGAGTTCTCTGAGGCTTCCAGGGATGGACTCGTCTCTTGCTAAGAGCCCTGTAAGAAAGCCCTCTTCGCCTAGCCTTGGGATTATTTCTTCGAGAACCTCCTTCATTAATAAATCAGCCTTACTTGCAATGTTTATCTGGGGCTTCCTGAGGCGTAGCGACACGCTGGATGCCAAAGCCAGGCCTGAAACTATACTGGCAGGGTTCTCGAAGAAAGTAACATCTATGAGAAACACTAGAACCACGGGATCTCCAGCAGTTATAGCGTCTAGAACCAGAGGCCCACCAGCCCTATAAGCGAATAGCTCCAGCTGGCCTGGCGTATCTACTATCACATAGTCTGCCCCTGCATCTTCTATCCTCCTCCTAATATCGGAAACATAATTTATCAAAGAATCCACGGCTGCTATTAGGGCCCCATTAGGCCCTAAACCCTTATCCATGAACTCCTGGACAGTCACGTAATCCCTCACGTCGACGTCTGCCTCGTAGAGTAGCTTCTCGACAGCTGGGTCAAAGTTGACACGCGCGGTACTAACACCATAGGACTCCATGTGGCTTGAGAGCTCACCCGCTAGGGTCGACTTACCAGAACCTGCAGGGCCCACTAATACTATGAACTTCAAAAGGCTCCAGCCCCCCAGGGAGTCCGTGGATCCACTGTAATAACCCATACCGTAATAATATTAAGGAGAGAGGGCCGGGAGTGACCCGCCCCGTGCACACTTGTCCCCGATACTGCGGGGCAGATTCGCACGGGCCCGGGGTACTCCACTTGTACTCTTAGTGTGGCTACGCAGCCTTTATAAAATTATAGCCCCTATATTACTAAATTATTCATAAATATTTTTATAAAAGAAACTATAATATGTAAAACTAACATAATATTTTGTCTTCCGTAGGAAACGTTTTTAGGCATATAAGCCATAGAGGTTTAAACCTGGGGGGCCGTCGTCTAGCCTGGCTAGGATGCCAGCCTGGGGAGCTACTCCCCACCCCCACATTAGGGGGAGCCCGGATCGCTGGTGGTCCCGGGTTCAAATCCCGGCGGCCCCACCAACTCATTAACTCTTATTAATGCCGTATCTGCAACACTACGTTAATCTAGGATGAATAGAGAGTGGCTGGGTATGGCTGAGGAGAAGATCTACAAGGTTAGTATCGGCGAGAAGGAGATAGTTATAGATGAAAACGTGCTTAGAGTTCTGCGGAGATACGTGCATACCGAGATGAGTTTGGAAGAGCTTGCCGAAAAACTGGGTTTGGATAGTTGGGAAGAGGCTTACGAGTTCGTGAAGAAGATACCAGCATGGATACTGTGGACAAGCCCCACACTCTGGAAGACGATGAAGAGAATGGAGCCTGTAGGGAAAATGTAGGCAAGCCTGTGAAGCCGTCTCTTAATATGGTATAGTTTAAATATCTTGTCGGCCAGTGTAGCCACGAGGTGTTGAACGTGTCAACCCAAAGCGCTAGGAGGATCGACATATATGACTACGTGCAGCCACCAACATGTATAAGCTGCGGGAAACTCATAGTGGCAGGTGAAAGAGCTGTATCCTTCTATTGTCCTCAATGCGGCGTAGCGGTTATCTGGAGATGCTCAAAGTGTAGATCTCAGATAACCAGCTATACCTGCCCCAACTGCGGCTTCACAGGCCCCTGACGTGTCGAGGTGGTGTCAATGGCTAGGGTTGCCGTCTTCGTTAAAGTGTTCCCTGAATCTCCCGAGATAAAAACTGAAGAGCTCATAGAAAGGATAAAGAGCAGTCTAGCAGATCCCTACAAGCTAGAAAACTATGGAGAGGAACCGATAGCCTTCGGCTATAAAGCCTTAAAAGTAGTGGTAAGCATGCCGGAGGAAACTGAGGGCGGCACCGAGCAATTAGAAGAGATCCTAAAGAATGTAGACGGAATACAAGAGGTAGAAGTGGAACTAGTCCAGAGAATGGGGTAGCCCATCAAGTGAACACTGAAACCCAATTATCTAAAATAATTAAAAAGCTAGGTCATAATTAAAAGACAGCCACGATTCTTGTAACAGGCTAAGAGGGAAACATAATAGGCAAGGGCGAAATAGTCTAATACAGGCCAAACAGATTATAACAGATATACCAGTTTAGACATGGAACTGGTTGAAGACCAGCTTAAGGGCAAGCCCTATAGACACCTAGATAGTATTCCTGCAGAATAGATCAGTAGGCAAGGACCCGCGCCCTTACTGTTTTCCTGATAATAAAAAGCTTTAAGGAGTAACATGACTAAAGATGGGTTTAATAGAGCTGGCTCGTTTTTTGAGTTAAGAGGTGTTGCAGGCTTGGGTGTGGCGCCGCCTTCTAGGGAGAGGGGCGATGAAGCTGTCCTGAGAGTCACTGAAGCTAGGCCTAGAGATTCTGGAAAGAGGAGGGTCAGGATCGACGTTTCAGTCATGAAGATGCTTAACCTTGAGCCTGGGGATGTGGTAGAGATCATTGGCAAGAAAAAGACGGTAGCTATAGTGTGGCCGGCTCTTCCAGAGGATCAGGGCCTCGACATCATAAGGATGGATGGAATCCTTAGGAAGAACGCTGAGGTTAATATCGGCGATAAGGTCATAGTGAGGAAGGCCAACGTCAAGCCTGCAGCCAAGATCAGGCTGGCGCCAACCGCGCACTCGATAAGCGTTGACGAGGGCTTTAGAAGGTATGTCAAGAAGAAGCTTATAGGAACGCCTGTTATAGAAGGCGACATAGTAGTTGTCCCTGTTATTGGGCAAGCCGTACAGCTCCAGGTCACGCTAACCAGGCCGCGGGGCCCAGTCATAATAACAGAGAACACGATAGTCGAGGTGCTGGAGAAGCCTGTAACACAGATAGCCGTTCCCAAGGTCACCTACGAGGATATTGGGGGTCTAAGCAATGTCATAATGAAGATAAGGGAGCTAGTAGAGCTACCTCTGAGGCACCCCGAATTATTCAACAGGCTCGGCATAGAGCCTCCTAAAGGCATACTTCTCTACGGGCCCCCTGGCACGGGCAAGACCCTCCTAGCCAAGGCCGTGGCTAATGAGGCCGACGCGCACTTCATAGCGATAAATGGGCCCGAGATAATGAGCAAGTTCTATGGCGAGAGCGAGCAGAGGCTGAGAGAGATATTTGAACAGGCTAAGAAGAATGCCCCCTCGATAATATTCATAGATGAGATAGACGCCATAGCGCCTAAAAGAGACGAGGTCGTGGGAGAGGTTGAGAGAAGAGTCGTGGCGCAGCTATTAGCACTGATGGACGGCCTCGAGAGCCGAGGACAAGTCATAGTAATAGGGGCTACCAACAGGCCCAACGCCGTGGATCCAGCACTTAGGAGGCCTGGGAGGTTTGACAGAGAGATAGAAGTCCCCCTACCAGACAAGAAAGGCAGACTGGAGATCCTCCAGATCCACACGAGAATGACGCCACTAGCCGACGATGTAGACCTAGAGAAGCTAGCTGACATGACCAAGGGATACACGGGGGCGGACCTGGCAGCCCTAGTAAGAGAGGCGGCAATGCACGCCCTGAGAAGGTACCTTCCAGAGATAGACATAGAGCAGGAAAGGATACCGGCCGAGGTTCTGGAGAAAATGGTTGTGACAATGGAGGACTTCCTAGCCGCGTTCAAGGAGATAACTCCAAGCGGGCTCAGAGAGATCCAGATAGAGATACCTGAGATTAAGTGGGAGGACATAGGCGGGTTAGACGATGTCAAGCAGGAGCTCCGGGAGATAGTTGAGTGGCCACTGAAGTACCCACAAGCATTCGCAAAAATGGGAGTAAAACCACCCAAAGGGGTACTGCTCTACGGGCCCCCTGGCACGGGCAAGACCCTCCTAGCCAAGGCCGTGGCTACCGAGAGCGGCGCCAACTTCATAGCAGTGAGAGGCCCAGAAATACTGAGCAAGTGGGTCGGAGAAAGCGAGAGAGCTATTAGGGAGATCTTTAAGAAAGCCAGGCAATACGCGCCTTCGGTAATCTTCTTCGACGAGATAGACGCTATAGCGTACATGAGAGGAACAGAGGTAGGCACCAGGGTCGGAGAGAGAATTGTGAGCCAGCTACTGACTGAGATGGATGGGATAACAGACCTACACGACGTGGTCGTGATAGCAGCGACTAACAGGCCAGATATGGTTGACCCGGCTCTTCTGAGGCCTGGCAGGTTCGAGAAACTAGTATACGTGCCGCCGCCTGACGAGAGGAGCAGGCTAGAGATACTCAGAATACACACGAGAAGCATGCCCCTGGCCGACGATGTAGACCTGAGAGAGCTAGCCAGGATAACAGAGGGATACACGGGGGCGGACCTGGCAGCCCTAGTAAGAGAGGCTGCCCTGTTAGCCCTTAGGGAGAATATAAATAACAACCTAGTGACGTGGAAGCATTTCGAAGAGGCACTTGCAAAGGTTAAGCCGTCCATAACACAGCAAATGATAGAATACTACCAGAAATGGGCAGAAACAGCCAGACAGCAAGCACCCACAAAAGAGCGAGCCCCCACCATTTTATACTAAAGCCGATCACTGCAAAACAAAGCATTCCCATGGCAGCTCCTCGTGCACCAACCTTAGAAAGCAATAAATACCTTCAAGCCATAGGTAGCCCATATAACTGGGAGGCTAAAAGCCTCCACAAATAATTACGGGTTACGGCCCCACCTGGGAGGAAGATCCGGGACCGTTTTGAAGCTCCTATCAAAACCCCTATGGTGAACCAATGTGGATGTCTGGTATAAGAATCCCCTGGTCAACATAGTGTATGAGTCTATAAAGAAGCTGTCCAGGGAAGGCGAAATCCCTGTAGGCGAGGAAGAGCTACTAGCATTCCTTAGAAGAGCTAGGATAGAGGTCTCAGCACAGGATCTCTCTAAGATACTAATGACTCTAGAGAGACTTGGCTACATACATGTTTTCTTGAGCACAAAGGAGGATAGGCTAATAAGGTTTGTAAAAGGAAACGATTAAATCTTTCCTACAACCCCTTAGCACGCTAATCGTAAGGCTTCGATGCATGAGTACCCAAGGAACTGTGCCAGCCACAAATATCATCCAGGATCCGTGAAGGTTCACGTGGACAGATAAGAGGGATAGGCTATAGCTTTCCCCTGTGCTAGTTTTCACCTTTCAGTGGCTCCTAAAGGCTACTAGGTAAGCTAGACTGTGCCCATCAAAGACTTTATAATGGATTTTGTAGGAGTGCAACCATATTAGTGGGCTTCTCGTTCTCGAGACTCCATGCCCGGTGCGGGCTAAGGCAAGGGCTCCGGGACGTTACCACGACTAACACGGCCGAACCCGACACGGCTCGATACAAGAAGGCACGTCTTCAACGGGAAGTTAACTTAGGTCCCTGGACAATTCGAGGGCAGGAGACGATCTTACTAAACCTAAATATTAGCTCGACTCCAGCTAATACTATTAACCAGGTGAAATTATTGGGTATAACTCTTCCCCTCGACAAGATCTGCCTTAGAAGCGGGATCCTCTGCGCTAGCTGTCAGCGTAAAGTAGACGAAGGGGTGATAAGCAGAGAAGAGCTCAGCGTCCTTAAAGCGCTAGCCGAAGTAGAGGCAGGGCTTAAGGATTTCGAGGGTAGATACGTTAGGGCTATAAGGTATGGCGGCAACCTGGTAATTCTACTAGAAGCTAGCACCCGTATACCCAGGAGACTTAGAAAAGAGCTTGCATCCAGGTTGAAGGATTACGGCCAAATACTTGTAGCCAGGTATGGCAGGGATCCCGAGGAGACTATAAACAGTTTAATAGAACCCTCGAGGATAATAGGTGCAGATGAGATCTATACCCCAGACGGATCCAGGTACAAAGTGCTCAAAATAGACAAGAAAGATCAACACACGGTAGCTAAGATTGAGGAAGCGTTAAAGGAAATTGCCAGGAAAATCTACGGAGTCGAGATCCTGATAGAATACGTAGCATCCAAAGAGAGAAAGCCCAAGATAAGCATGGAAAAAAGAGACATAAGAAGCAGCCTAGAAAAACTTGGGCTTTAAGACCGTAAAATCGAGAGTAGAATAATGTGGTATCCACGGGCAAAGACAGGCACAAGGGCTACCTAAGGTCATATACGGAATCCGGGTCTCTAGCTTCCAGCTTCTTCATGGGTATAGTAGATAGTGTTAGCTACGGTGTCTCGTGGCCGAAGGCGGCTTGCTTGCCCTCACCTAAACCATGCATCCAGCCTTTTCTGCGACGCTTTTAGGTTCTCTTTGTAAGCTTTTCTCAGCCTGGAAGCGGCATTCTCTACTCTTTCAGGGTTGAAGTCGTGCTCTCTTACCAGGATCTCCTTTATTTTTTCCTCGTTTGGCGGCTTGAACTCTATTTTGTACTCGCTGGTAACCGGGGGGTTCAAGAAGAACTGGTAGGCCTTTACCAGGTCTTCATCGCCTGCTATGCTTTTTAACAGTTTGAGAGGGTCTCCGGCCGCTTTCACGTACCTAAGAGCGGTTTTGGGCCCTATACCCTTAACACCGCCTGGGTTGAAGTCTGTACCTAGCAGTAATCCCAGTAAAACCAGTTTTTTCCTATCAATGCCCAGGCTCGATAGAAGTTTCTCAAGCTCTATGATCTCTGGCTTTATTTCGACGTACTGGCTCCTGCCAGGCAGCTTACGCTTCCCAGTTATGGCTAGGTTTCTTACAAGCCTCTTGGCCCCGAAAAGGAGGCTGTCGTAGTCCTGGCTTCCTGCAGCCCATGCATCTCCTTTAATGGTTAGATAAGCAGCCTGGGCCTCTCCCTCCGCAGGGGCCTGGATCCACGGTATACCCATGGCTTCGAGGAGCCTCTTAGCTTCCTCAACCATCTCGTTTGTAAGCCTCAAAGCCTGGATCCTGTATTTCCTCGCCTCTTCTAATAGTCCCGCCTCGCTATACTCCCTGTACTTCTCCTCCGCGGCTTCCTTCCTCTTAGCCCTTTCCTCCAGTTCCTTCCTTTTCAGCTCAGGAGGCTTTCCATCGAATACGTAGACAGGCTTGACTCCCTCTTCAACAAGGTTTATGGTCCTGTAGAAGAGCCCGCTGAGATGGCTTGTGACCCTGCCAGACCTATCCATGAGAGGGGTTCCATCTGGCTGTCTTATAGCTGCTAGGAACTGATACAGAGCATTATAGGCATCAATAGCTATCACGTAGCCCTTCAGGCTCTTGATCTCAACTTCTCTTCTAGCAGTCTCTGGTATTACTTCTCTCAGGTTAACCCCCAAGCCTTACACCACCAATTCTAGATCCAGTGTCGAGGTAATATTGTGATGCGTGTTAGGGTTCATCTGGCCTTTTTTCCTTGTGGATGAGCAGGTTTACGCCTAGATCCTTAATGGTTGACCCCCATCTGAGGGCGAGAGAGACCATGTCAGCGGCTATTCTAGCCTCAAGGGTTGCCCCCCTGGTTTTCCAGCTCTCTTCGCTAACCATTAGGATCGACACGCCGGCCTCTGCAGCCAGCGCGAAGAGGACTGGCAATGATCCCTGGGAGTCGGAATCCGAAAGCTCCACAATGTTGTTTATTCCAAGCATTAAAGGCTCCCTGACCCTGTAGCCCTTTTTCAAAACCCTGGCTGCCAGGAAAGAGTCCATGGCTCCCGGGGAGAGAAGGGGTTGAGCAACCGTGTCTACGACGAGTTTCTCGTAGCCAGAATCGCGGGCCCTTTTAAGGGTCTTAAGCAGGCTTTCGACTCGAGACTCATAACTTCCCAGACTGCTTGGAAGGATCACAAATGCCTTCTCACTCCTGAGCCTTCTCGGCACCTTATCTAGGGTGTTTATGTCGAGGCTAAACCCTATGAGGGCCCCTGCCTCGAGCCCCCCGACCATGGTTTCTATTGGAGCGTCAACAGCCGTAGGAAACCCCTTATCCACGAGCTCCTTAACAACCGCCAAGTATCCGCTCTTATCTCTCCCATAGCCTAGAACTATGAGGTCTGCCCCCTCGCTGATCCTCCTCTCGGCCTCTATGACAGTATCTTCCCTAGGTGAATGGTATAAATCGCTGGCCACGAGTATTGGCGGAGGATTTGATGGGGGACAGAAGCTCTCTACACACCAAGATTTATAGTAGTCCCTCCTAGTCTCTTCTAGGGCTTCCTCGACCACCAGCCACCAGTCGCTACCAACAGCTAGCTCGCCGGGCTTGTCGGGCCTTAGCCTCTCCAACCCTAGCGTCCTGGCTAGATCGACAAGAGCCTTGAGATGCATTGTCCCCTTAACAACCCTAGCCTTTTTATAGCAGCCTGGCTGGCCGGAAAGCCTGGAACCCCCAGGTACTATTATAGTCAAGTCTTCCGCGTCTTCCACGCCTAACCCGCAGATCTCCCTCTCTGTGATCATCGAAGGAAACGCGACATCAACCACTCCGACCTGGACGCTGTACTTAGTAGATGACAACAGCTCTGCGACCCTGCGTGCTAGGCTCTCGTGTACCCTGGTGGTTACAAGGAGCACCCTCCCGCGCTTCCCGGCCAATCCCCTTGAACCCTCTGTTACCTAGTAGGCAGGAGTCAGTATTACTTCTACGGTAATACCATTTAAGCATGACTACTCCCCACCAACAAGTTCTTTATAGGGCAAACCCGATATTAGCCCTAAGAGCGATAGATTCCCTAAGTGGTGGCTACGGATCCACGGTGCCTATTATGCTGAACGACACCGACTCGCCAGCCGAAGTGGCCCCGCTTTATAGCGGGGCATCTCTGGTAGTTGCTTCTCGAGGACTCGAGAACCTTAATGGGAGAAACCTTGTAATAGATAGAGCCGGAGGCTTTGACAGGCAGAAGAGGCCCCTACTGGGCGAAGTATGGGATTGTGAGTACTACGTCGATACAGGGAGTAGGAGCGTCAGATCCACTAAGGGGGTTGAGGAAGGCTTCCTACTCAAGGCTAGCGTGTTGGAAAGGTGTTACTGCGGCAAGGGGCCGCTAAACGAGAGGATCCTGTACCCCTTCTCTAGGGGTTCACCCCCCTATCTCGTAATAACTGGTAGTGAGAGGCAACGGCAGGCCTCAGTCTACGTGGCGGAGCTCGCCCTCATTCTATCGCTAGCATTGAATGGTGGAAAATGCGGTGGCAAGCCTCTTGTAGTCAAGCATGGCTCGATCCTTCAGAGGCTAGACGTTTATTTCAACCCGGTTTTCGACATGGAGCCCAAGACTGCGAGAACCGTCCTATCCTACTTTACCCTGGACAAGTCTATCGTAGTGGATATAGTCGACTGGGCCACGATCTCCAGGGATGGGAGAGAAGTGGCTAATCCCGGGCTAATAGCGGCCGCTCTTCTAGGCGAAATAAAGAAAGCCGTAGGCCGAGGCGCTAGCGTCATAGGTTTAAGCGAGGACACCAGCGCTGGTAGGCACTTAATAGCTGAGGCGCTAGCCTCCCTGGTAGAGGCACATAGCGCTGGGAATAGGCTAAGAGACATAGTCGAAGAGGGGATAAATGAGCTTAAGAGCCACGACTGCCTCGACTGCCTTTCAGACGTGTCAGGAAGCTATTGGGCGGCTTCCTCGACGAGAACTGGCAAGATAGCGAGAGACGTAGAAGACTACATAGAGGACTTAGTGGTGAAGGCCTCGGGAACGCCTGTCCAGGGCTCTGGGAGCCTGAGAAGCTGGTTTATCAAGAAGATCTACGAGGCGCAGCTACTGAACAATATAGGGTTGGCCAATGACAGCGCTTTCCTAATGCTCTACATGTACCTCTACGGGCACACTATAAGGGGTAGATACTACCCGGCAACCCCTCTCCACTCCAAGAGCGAGCTATACAGGCCCCTCATAGAGAAATCCTTCCATGAAAGGATCGAGGCCCAGAAGATCCCCATAAGCCTAGACTCGATTATCGAGAGAATCGAAGGGGTTAGCTACATATATGTATTCCCGGAAAAGCCCCCCTCCTGCCTCGACCTCATGACCAAAGAGGAAAAGCTAGGCGTTGACAGGAGGCTCCTGGCAGAGATAGTCAGGGTCAAGCCGCCAGTCAAGGTGGAAGTCCTAGAAAGGGAAAAGAGGAAGAGGGAGGCCCTGACACACATAACAACACAGGCAACTACGACCTACTACGGGGTACCTCCCCAGCTGCTAGTGGTAGATTCGAGGAGCAGGGTTAGCGAGTGGGAAATGACGGCGCTCAGAAGCCTGGTCGAAGAGCTGAGTAGGAGGGTTGTCCCCTATTCTACCTTCCTTAGAGATTTCCAGACTAGAAGGCTCTATATGAGGTGACCAGGAGGTGTCAGAAGAGGGGAGAATGCCGATAACAGGGTTCACCACGAGCATCAAGGAGTACTCAAGGGTCGAGGGTATAATACTGAGGCCCGCCGAGGCCATAGTCAAGTACGGCACGCTTGTCATAGTCAGGGACGAGGGTCAGGGAAAAGAGTTCCTCTCTATGATCGTCGACGTCATGGAGGAAACCCCCCACCCCGCCCTAGATGTCGAGAGGATAAGAGACCTATACAAGAGCGTGACAGAGACCAGACTGGAGGACGCCAACCGCGTCCTCATGGAGATGCTAAGCCCTACCCATCAGCTAATCAAGTGGAGCAGTATAATGAAGGTGGACCTTAAGGTTCTCGGGGAGATAAGCGAGTCTGAGCGCGGCGAATCCCTAAAAAGCTATGATAGGCCCCCTAGGCCTTTCTCCTCGATCCAGGAACCAGACCCCAAAAGGCTAGAGAAGATAATACATGCAGACCTGGGCCCCGAGTATAAGAAGACAGGCCTCTTCATAGGCAAGCTCAGCCTCAACGAGGACGTGGAGGTCTACCTTAACCCAGCCAGGCTAAATACCCACCTCAGTATCCTAGCACAGACTGGCGCTGGAAAGACTGAAACTGTGAAGCGCCTTGTAGCAGAGTTCTCCTGGAGAAGAGACAGCATAAAGTACCCCAAGGGGGGCATAGTAGTTTTCGACATAGCCGGCGAATACACGGGGCACCCCTTCGAAAGGCCTGACACGGTACCTCTGATAGACGCCGTGCTGAACCCTAGGAATTACGGGGGCAAGGGTGGACCGCCAGAGAAGATAACCATACTGGTCCCTTACGAGCTGGGCAGGGCATTCACAGAAGCCCAGCGGGAGGAATTATGGAAAGGGCTGCTGGATCTTGCCTGCAAGCTATCAAGGAGAACTGGCAAGCCCTTTGACGTATTCCTTGTACACAGCAACAGGAGATTCTGGGCTAGCGTGGCCGGGAGCCCTCAAGGCTGTAAGGCGTCGTATGCAGGGCAGAGGTCAAAGCCTAGCTACAGCGACTTCTATAACCTCCTTGAGGCAAGCAGCGCGCTTGTAGTAGCAATGCCGCTTCCAGGATTCGCTACAGTGGAAGACCTTGTCGACATGACTGGTACCCAAAGCGAGTATTTCGAGATGCTACTACTCGAGATGGCCTCGTCCCTCGACAGCATAGATGGCTCAGACGTCTACGCCCTGCACTTGCTGAACAGCCTTGCGGCCCTAAGGCTCAGAGCAGACATAGCCCCATCGAAAGCCAGGGCACTTGCTGAAAGAACCGTTGAGGCTCTTAAGTCCTTTTGTGGCACGGAACCCGCAGATGAAGTGTCAGTGGATAATATCTTGAAGGGGCTTCTAAAAGACCTAGACATAGCACCAAGAGACGAAGCCATGATCAGGTTATCTAAGGATCTCTTCTTTACAGCCATGAGGTACATAGCGTGGCTCGCGTATAGAGAGGACGAGGAACTAAGGAGGAACAAGGGAGAGAGACAAGCCCTCTGCATGTTTCTCAGCTCCAAAGAAGCGTCCGAGAAGGTTAAGAAACGACTTGCCGAAGCCGTGTCGATCCTCTGGGGTGGCACTTTCGAGCCTGGAACACTGAGAAGTTTCAGGAGAGCCCTCACAAAGGCTACAAGGCAGATGAGTGGTGTCGTAGACACTATAACTTTCGACGCTCTCATGAAAAGATTAATGGAGGGCTTCACAATAGTGCACCTGGCCCCACCTAGCATGGGCAACACGGACGTCTTCCTGGGACTACTCATTAGGCGACTCTTCATGCAACACGTGGGGAGCTATGAAGAAGACAGAATGACAATCCTGGTTGTAGAGGAGGCTCATAACCTGGCCCCGGCGGGCCAGCAAAGAGCAAGCAAGGAATCACTACTAAGGGTCGCGAGGGAGGGGAGAAAGTGGGGTCTCAGCCTGTGGCTAGTAAGCCAGAGGCCAAGCTTTATAGACTCATCGATACTAAGTCAAGCAGCTACAAGCATTCTTCTCAGGACAACAAACCCAGAGGATCTCAGCATGGTGAAGAGAAGCGTAGAGAGCATTGCAGCTGAGATAGTTGACAGGCTTCCTGAACTAGAGCCGAGGAGGGGGGAGGCCCTAGTCACAGGACTAGCAGCGCCAGAAAGGAGGATCCCACTAATAATTAACGTCTCTAAGCTGGAAAAACAGGCAAGCTAGAGCTGATAAAAGGCTAAGACCCAGGACAACTGAGCTACATTACAAGACTGGCAGTTAAAACAGCCCCTATAATCGATCCTACGAGTGCCAGCGCGTCGCCGTCATCAAACCCGCTATGAGGAAACAGTAGAAAATTTATACTGTAAAGACACTGTATAATACATACTGTGGGGGGTTCCTCTATGGAAAGAAGAGGAGTGTCTAGAGCACTTCTCATAGCAGCCGTTATTGTAGTAATAGTTGCAATAGCCTTAGCCGCTTTCTTCATGGCAAGAGAGGAGGCAAAACCCGAGAAAATAACCGTTCTAGCTAGAAGCGGCACGTATGCCGAGGGCCTTAAAATTGCGGCAGCCCAGTTTGAGGCTGAGACGGGTATTAGAGTAGAGGTGCAGGAGCTTGGCTATAAGGAGTTATACGATAAGCTATCTACGGAAGCGCTCCAAAAGACTGGAGCTTTCGATGTAGTCATGCTTGACGACCCATGGCTTGCAGGGTTCGCCTCGCAGGGCTTTCTCGAGGATATAGGAAGGATGCTTGAAGAAAGAGGTCTAACCGTGGATCCCGACTTCATAGACTCAGCTATAGAGGTGTCTAAGTATAAGGGAACACTATACGCCCTACCATACGCAGGTAACGTGCAGCTCTTCGTCTATAGGACAGACCTATACAGCAAGTATGGCTTCTCGAAGCCTACAACATGGAACGACGTCCTCGAAGCTGCTAAGAAGATCTACGAAGAGGAAGGGATATATGGCTATGTTATTAGAGGCAAGAAGGGCAATCCTGTGGTCACGAACTTCCTCCCAATATTCTGGGCCCATGGAGCCAAGATCGTTGACGAGAATGGGAATGTGATGGTTGACAGCCCACAGGCGATAGCTGCGCTAAAGCTCTTCATAGAACTCAAAAAGTACTCCCCGCCGGGGACCGAGTCCTTTGATTCAGCCGAGGTTAAAGCCTCAATATTCGAGGGTAGAGTGGCGGCAAGCATCATTTGGCCAGCATGGGTGCCTGATATAAACGACCCGTCAAAGTCCAAAGCCGCAGGAAACGTCGAGGTCATACCTCCCCCTGGGGCAGCCCCCATGATAGGCGCCTGGCTGCTAGCCATACCAGTATCGTCAAAGAACAAGGACACGGCCCTGGACTTCATATTGTTCGTGCTAAGCAAGGATATGCAGAAGAAAATAGCACTAGAGGCCGGCGTCCCCCCGACCAGAGAGAGCCTATATACAGACCCTGACGTCGTAGCCAAGTACTCCTGGTACCCCACGCAGCTGGAAGCCCTTAAGAACTCGCAGATGAGGCCTAGAGTGCCAGAGTGGAGCCAGATAGAGGATATTCTAGCGAATTACATCCACCAAGCCCTGATAGGAGCTATGAGCCCCGAGGAGGCTCTCTCTAAGGCTAAACAAGAAATAGAAGCTGTAGTCAAGGGTTAGCGGGGAAACTAGCAAATACCCGGGGGCTGGGAGTGCCGCGAGAGAGCCGTGATGGAATATTTTTTGTTCTCCCCTCTCTCATAGTGCTCTTCGTGTTAACAGTCTACCCTCTAGCATACACCCTATACTTGTCATTCCACGAATACGGCAGGAAAACATCCTTTCAGGCAGTTTTCGTGGGTTTAGAGAACTTCGCCGAAGCCCTGGGCGACGACCTCTTCAGGACAGCCTTCATTAACACGCTTGTCTTCGTCGCTGGAGCCACCAGCCTCGAGCTTCTAGTGGGCTTGGGGCTCGCGCTACTCCTGTCGTCGAATGTCAGGGCTAAGAGGTACCTTGTAGGGATAATACTTGTACCCATGATGCTGCCCACAGTAGTTATCTCATCTTTCTGGAGGATAATGTACCACACAGAGCTTGGAGTGATAAACGCTATACTTGGAGCTATAGGTCTAGGCCCTGTGAACTGGCTTGGTAACCCGGATACCGCGATGCTTTCCCTGATCCTTGTAGACGTGTGGCAGTACTCCCCCTTCTCGTTCATAGTATTCTATGCAGCCATCAACTCGATCCCTGTGCACCTAATAGAATCGGCTAAGGTAGACGGCGCCAGCTCTTACCAGATCTTCAGACACATAATACTGCCCTCGATCAAAAAATACATCCTCATAGTAGCCATGCTTAGGATAATAGACACGTTTAGGATCTTCGACAAAGTCTTCGCGCTGACAGGGGGAGGGCCAGGAAACTCTACGGAAACACTGTCGTTCGTGATCTATAAGGAGGCCTTCAGGTACTACAACTTTGGCTACTCCTCCGCAGAAGCAGTAATCATGCTGCTGGCAGTCCTCCTGATCATTGCAGCATACATTAGGGCTATAGTGAGATAGGGGGGTGAATGTCGTGATAGCAAAGCTATTGTCCAGGGCTCCGCTGTACGCCGCGCTACTACTAGCGCTTGCATGGACAGTCTTCCCCCTATACTGGATAGTGGTAACATCGTTCAAGTCAGAGTGGGAGGTTCTCAAGTGGCCACCGTCGCCACTACCAGAAGACCCCACAATAGTACATTATGCGAGGCTAATAGGGGCCGACAGGTTTTACCAGTACATATTCAACAGCTTCTCGGTCTCCCTAGGCGCAGCCCTGGTTTCCATATTGCTTGGAGCCCCCGCAGCCTATGGGCTAGTAAGGGCAGGTGTCCCACCCAAGTTTTCCAGCGTCTTCCTTGTATGGATACTTACGGTCAGAATGCTCCCACCCATAGTCATAGCCGTCCCTCTCTTCGAGCTATTGAGGAGCATGGGCCTCCTAGACACCAGGTTTGGACTAGTGATAGCCTACCAGGTATACACCCTACCGTACGCCATTTGGATTCTCCATGGCTTCCTCTCAGCAATGCCGAAAGAGGTGGAAGAAGCGGCCTACGTCGACGGCGCTACCAGGCTACAAACCTTCACAAAAATAGTAGCCCCCATGATGGCTCCCGGCATAATAGCCGCCCTGCTCCTTTCAGTCCTCTTCGCATGGAACGAGTTCCTCTACGCACTAATCTTCATCAACTCACCCAGCAAGTACACAGTCACAGTAATAGTAGCCAACTATATCCAGGAATTCGAGATAGACTGGGGAAGACTTGCAGGCTCCGGCGTCCTCTCAACACTACCCATACTCGTATTATCAGTCTACATACAGAGATACATGATCAGGGGACTAGCCTTCGGCGGAATTAAAGCATAAAACTAGCATATCCAAGTAAAACCTCATATCCAGAAACGAAATACAGCTAGTAATAGCTAGGAGATGGTGGCTGGTTTGGTTTAAGACCAATTGCAGGGACGCCCCCGTAATAGCCCCAGAGGAGCTCCGTGAGAGGGCTTCTAGGCGGGGATCCCCGTGGATGGTATTATCAGGGAGATAGCCAGAAAGATGGCTGTTAAACCTAAGCGCTAAAGGGTTAAGGCTCGCGCTAGCCCGACTGGTTCATGGCGGCCTCGTACATTGAGGAGGGTGGTGGGCTGGTGCCGCGGCCGGGATTTGAACCCGGGTCACGGGCTCGAAAGGCCCGCATACTTGGCCTGGCTATACTACCGCGGCACCACTACTAGGGAAGAATAACACCGGGGTTTATAAAGTGTGTTCTTTTTGTTCGTTAACAGTCTGTTTTAGGTGTGCAAACATGGCTGTAGCATGAATGGTATTAGCAGGCAATGACGGTGACGCTTCTGCCGTGCAGTATCGTGGGGCTTGGAGAGATTGCATGGCTACGTGCTATAATGTTAATTAGGTCTATTTTGCCTAGTTACATGATATAAGTGGTTAAGCGCTCGAAGAGATGCGTGCTAAGAGACTAGGAGCTGTGAGTAGCAGGTTGGAGGCTGGTAGTTCCTGTAGAGAGGTATGGGTTGCAGGAGCTGATGAGGCTGGCAGGGGCAGCCTGGTAGGAGAAATGATGGTAGCAGTCTTCGCCGTGCCCGAGGCTCTTCTTCAGAGCCTTGTGGATATGGGTGTTAGGGATAGTAAGGCTCTAACGCCTAGTGCCAGAGAGAGAATCTACTGGAAACTGGTGGGTATAGGCAGATTCGCTGTTGTCCCGGTGCCTCCCAGCCTCATAGATTCTAGAAACCTCTCCCTGCTGACAGAGGAGGCTATTTACAAGGCCCTGGTCTCTATAAGCCACTCGGGGCTACCTCTTCGCTGCATTAGAAGGCTAGTGGCTGATAGGTACGGTAAGCCTAGAATGCTAGCCCAGCTGTTGGCATCCGCCGGGTATAAGGGGTCTATAATAGTGGAAGAGAAGGCTGACGAGAAGTATGTTGAAGTTGCGGCAGCCAGTATAATTGCTAAGCATGTAAGGGATACCAGGTTAAAAGTGCTAAGATCGCTTTATGGAGTAAAGGGTAGCGGGTATCCAAGCGACAGAGAGACCGTGGAGTGGGTAAAGGAGGTGGCTGCAACGGATAGGAGGCATCCCGCCATAAGATACTCCTGGGGCACCCTAGGCGGGGCCAAGAGTGCTAGCCGGGAAGAACCCGGGCCTAAGAGCTTGGAAGAATTCATGTAGGTGGTTCTGATGCCCCGAAAAGTCTTCGAGAGACCCGGTATGGCCCTCCTGGAACTCCTCTATAAGACTGGCATAGAGAAACTAGGATCCAGGATGTGGCTTTCAAAGCAAAAGCTTAGGACCCATGGCTTCCAGCACGCTGCAGTAGAGATGCTGCTAAAGGAGACGTATATTGTTGAGGACCAGGTCTACAGAAGCAGCCCCATCTACGAAGAGGAGTACCGTGACAGGATCTTCAAGCTATTCTACGGCCAGGGAAGCGAGGAGACCGACGCAATAATAACGGCAAAGCCCGTCTCCAAGAAGATCATAGCCTCCTGGATGGATGTCATGGATCTCATGCCCTCAACTCCCTTCCCGCTCTTCGTCATAGACCTTAGCATGAAATTCATACACACAGAAGAGGAGCTATCTAGTCTTAAGGTCCAGCTGGCAATGTCTCTTAACGTTATCAGAGACTACCTCTGGGACGCTCACCTGGTTATAACGAGTGTTGGGGCAGACCCGGCTGACTGGCTCGCAGAGGTTCTGGGCTACCATAAGGCTACTATAACTTCCAGCAAGCCGAGCGAGGTTCTTTGGGGCATGGACGCGGACAAGGTCATAATACTGAGGCCTGACGCGCCGCAGCCACTAACTTCCGGTGACGTTCTTACTGCTGACGCCTTTCTTATAGGCGGTATAGTTGATAGGATACCGAGGCCGGGTATCAGCAGGGTTCTGGATAATCTAGTTCCATGGGGCCTGCCGAGGCGGATGGAGCTTAGAGGATCCATAATAGGTGTCCCGGAGCGGATAAACAGGATAATAGAGATCCTGCTTAAGGCAAGATACAACTATCGCGGCGACGTGGAAAGGGCCATAATAAGTACCATGACGAAGAAGGATGTCATGGCAAGGCTCCACGTTGAAATCTCTAGGAGGGCCCGTAGGAGGGGATCGACGCCTATAGTATCTTGGAGGCTGTACGAGGAGCTGGCAAAATGGCTCCCCATAACAAGGGAGGACTTCGAAAAAGCAGCAGCTAAGGCGCAGGCAAGAATTGTTGAAGAGGGCTAGCAGGCCTTGAGGGTCAAAATACCAGCAGCTGATAGCATGGGTGTGAGGAGCATTGCTACAGTAGTGGAAGCCTGCGGCGTAGTCGTGGGAGTAGACCTGGGCGCGTCCCTGGCTCCTAAAAGGTACGGACTTCCTCCCCATCCCTTAGAGGTTGAGAGGCTAGAAAAGGCTAGGGAGAAGGCTGCGAGATGGGTGGAAGAGAGCCATATAGTGGTTATCACTCACTACCACTACGACCACTACATGGCCTCAATGCCCGAGATATACCAGAGGAAAACCCTGCTCGTCAAAAACCCCGTCACTGACATAAATTATAGCCAGAAAAAGAGGTCATACGTCTTCTTGAAGAAGTCTGGGCTCGAAGACAGGGCCGATGTACGCTATGCTGACTCCAACTCTTTCAAGCTCGGCCCTCTTAGGATAGACTTTTCCGAGCCTGTATGGCACGGAGAACCAGGGACAAAGCTGGGGAAACTCGTTATGGCAAGGATAGAGTGCGAAGGGGAATCCATGGTCTTCGCCAGCGATGTTCAGGGACCGGCAGATCCCGTGGCCCTGGAAAGGATCATAGAGTGGTCAAGCAGGGGAGCGAAGCTAGTCATAGTAGCTGGGCCTCCAACGTATTTTGCAGGGTTTAAAGTGCCAGTAGAGTCTGTTAGGAGAGGGCTTGAGGGTCTTCTAGGCGTCATAGAGGCTGGGCGGCCGAAGACCCTCATAGTCGACCATCACCTGCTCAGGGACATTAATTACCTAGAAAAGATAGGAGAGCATATCGAGAAAGCGTCTGCCCTGAATGTACGCCTATTAACAGCGGCTGAGTACATGGGTGTGCCAATTGAGCAACTCGAAGCTAGGCGGAAAGAACTGTGGCGGGAAGAGTCCACTCAAGATAATCCTGCTTGAAAGCGCCTTAGAACTGGTGCCCAGAGAAGTAGCATCTCACCCCCAAATAGTGCGTTCGGCTAGGAGATACGGTCTTAGCCCTGCTGAAATGCTCCTGGACAAGTCAATACACTACGATGCTATGAGACGGCTAGAGGAACGGTGGAAGCGTGGCAGACCCGACATAGTACATACCACGGTTCTCTTCATTGAGGACTCACCCCTCTTTGGCAAGGGGATGATAGAGCTTTACATACATGTGAGGGATGGCCGGGTTTTCAGGGTATCAGGCGAGGCCAGGCTCCCCAAAAACTATGAGAGGTTCAAGGGGCTTATGGCACAACTATTGAAGAAAGGCAAGGTGCCGCCGGATGCTGAGAAGGCCCTTGTCTATGAGGCTTATGACACCCTCGAGAAGTTCGTGGAAGATCACGGAGGCTTAGTACTATTATCCGAGGAAGGAAGGGGGCTCTCGCCCTTAAGCGCTGTAGCCCTCTCTATAGCCACATGCCTACCCCTGGGGGTAGGAGCCTTCCCCGCAGGCGACTTTAGGCCTAAAACAAAGGCCCTAGCCAAGTACAAGGTGTCTCTACTTGGCGGCAAAAAATTGATGACATGGGGAGTAGTGGCGAGGCTCATATACGAGTATGAGAAGCTCAATACGTGACGTATGGTTTATCGCGTTGAATAATCTTTGCCACACGGAAGACTAGGCAATGCTCAGAGGAAAGTCGTTCTTCACCCCGATCTGGTCAGAGTCGCTCCACCTACTTCATCGCACCCCAATTCCGTTATTTGGGGAAACCCCCTTTCCTCTAATCCCTCTCCGGCTCTTCTACAATTTACCGCCAGACTGGAAAGGGTGGTGGGCCCGGGGGGATTTGAACCCCCGACCACCCGGTGTCTCCAGGGCTTGAGGGTCGAACCCGAGCGCCCCTTATGAGCCGGGCGCTCTACCTGGCTGAGCTACGGGCCCTCTTCATAAAGTTTGCGGGTCCCGTGGCTTTTATCAAGCAAAAAGGGGGCTATTAAGCTTTAACGCGGTAATCTAGCGGTTTCTCTGAACGTCTGAATGCCCGTATGTCCTATTGGAGGGCCCAGCTTTCCAGGTATTTGATCTGCTCTTCTGTAAGCTTGTCTATTTTTATACCCATTGTTTGGAGCTTAGTTAGAGCTATCTCCTCTTCCTCGCTTCTTCTCACCTTATAGAGTCCTGGCTGTAGTTTTTCTCCCTCGCGTGCGAGCCTCAACACAGATAGGGCTTGGTTGGAGAAACTCATGTCCATGACCTCGCTGGGGTGACCCTCTGCTGCAACGAGGTTGACAAGCCTGCCCTCGCCTATGAGGTACAGTCTTTTCCCGTTGGGTAACCTGTATTCGTCGAGGTAGTCGCGCACCCTTCTCTTAGAGACAGAGATTTTTTCTAGCTGCTCGACGCTAACCTCCACGTTAAAGTGGCCGGCGTTAGCTAGTATAGCCCCGTCCTTCATTCTTACGAAGTGCTCCTCTCTTATCACATCCTTGTTGCCTGTAGCTGTTATGAAGACGTCGCCCTCGGCGGCGGCCTCTTCCATTGTTTTGACTTCAAACCCGTCCATGACGGCTTCCAGAGCCCTTATAGGGTCTACTTCTGTAACTATAACCCTGGCACCCATGCCTCTGGCCCTTATAGCTATGCCCCTTCCCACCCAGCCATACCCTGCAACGACAACCTTCCTGCCTGCCAGCAGGATCCCTGTGGCTCTCATTATTCCATCAATAGTGCTCTGGCCAGTACCGTACCTGTTGTCGAAAAGGTACTTGGTCATAGCGTCGTTGACGGCTATTATAGGGTAGAGCAGCTTGCCCTCCCTCTCAAGGGCTCTAAGCCTGGTGATGCCTGTAGTCGTTTCCTCGGTGCCCCCAATTATGTCGCCCTTCAAGCCTTTCTCATGTATATGGGCGTGAAGGTCTGCTCCATCATCTATCACTATATGAGGCGAGGCAGAGGCCGCCAGCGATATGGCCCAGAAGTACTCGTCGCTACTCATGCCTCTCCAGGCATAGACGTTAAAACCCTCCTCGGCTAGAGCCGCTGCTACTTCGTCTTGGGTAGACAACGGGTTGCTGGGTACCAATGTAACCTCCGCGCCCCACTCCCTAAGAGTCCTGGCTAGGACAGCTGTCTCCTTGGTTACATGCAGGCAGGCGGAGACCCTTAGCCCGGAAAGGGGTTTACTGGGGCTGTACTTGTGCCTCAGCCTCACGAGGACAGGCATCCTGGCTTCAGCCCACTCTATTTGCTCGCGCCCTTTAGGGGCTAGCGAGAGATCTCGTACCTTGTACCCCACCATGGCCCTACACCAGCCTGTTAGCAAGCATCGCGGCTAAGAGGCTATAAATCATGTAGTGCCAGTGCATAAGGCCTTTGAGGTGTAACCCATTAGCCCCTATAAGCTGGCGATGTTTCCAGAGAATGCATTATTTCGAGGGCCACGATGTATAATACAGATTCCATTTTCTTCTCGCGCTCCAGCAGCCTAACATATCCCTCGCTATCCGTCTCGACTGCCTGGCCTTGTGGCTGGATCTTTCTCTGAACTATTATCATTGAGAGGGCTTCAAGGCGGGGTAGTATGTAGCGCAGAGCATAAAGGGGAGCTGTAACTGTGTCGACCCCTAGGACGTCTCTTTGACCCATATAATCCTCGATCTCCTGGTAAATCCATGGCAGGCGGGGCGAGTCAACCGTCACAGTGAATCCCAGGTAGGGCTGGAACTCTGAAAACCTGACATCTATGATCTCCCTAGCCCTTTCAAGCAGAGACCTACTACTTGCCAATGGGAGACCCCTCTTAGCAACTTTTTCAGAAACACTATCAAGAGGGATCGCGGCTTCAGCCAGGAGAACAGCATTGGGCTCTATGTCACCGCCTAACCTGTAACCGCGGGAAACAGAGATTATTCTCCTTATCCCGAAAAGGTATAGCTCCATCACGGCTTCGACGACAGATTGGGGATAAGGAGGAATCTGTACTATCAACAGATCCATGTCGAGCTGCCTACCCGATAAAACCCTAAATCCTGGCAACCCCAAATACTCGCCATGAATTCTCTCCATACCCTTTTTAACGTTATCATAAACCTCCGAGTTGTCAAGGATAATGGCATCGCTAATATTCCCGCTCCACTGAAGCCCCGTCGCCTGGCCTATACCCTCTCTAAGACTCAACTAAGACACCAGGGGTACACTTATAATCTGAGAACCTTATAAATACCGGGGGGTGGGGGGTAGGTTAAAGTGACGATTCAGATAGAAAGCAGGCAGAAGAGCGGGGCTGAACACTCGAAGAGAGTTTATGCGACGCACGTGTTCGGTAACC
Organism: Desulfurococcales archaeon; assembly: GCA_015521705.1. GTDB lineage: Archaea > Thermoproteota > Thermoprotei_A > Sulfolobales > Acidilobaceae > S141-84. The sequence goes on along the minus strand of WANR01000007.1, from coordinate 38,203 downwards.
TGATAGGATGCAGCAATACTAGAGCCCTCAAAGAGCGCGAGGTTCTAGAGAAAATAGTAGAGGATGCGGTAAGAATAGGTAACATGACTCTGTTGGATATTAAATCGTGGAAGATAGGGGAAGGACTAAGCGTTGTCGCGATAATATTGGAAAGCCATATAGCCATACATACGTGGCCCGAGTTCAACTACGCCACCGTAGACGTGTATAGCTGCGGAGCCCACACAAACCCTGAAGAAGCGTTTAATTATATAGTGGAAATGCTGAAACCAAGAAAAATAGAAGCAAAAATCATGGATAGGAGCCTGGAATAGTGTTGCCCCCGGGGGCCTCAGAGCCTCCGGGGGCTTTGTACAAGGGGGCTTCAATCCAAACCAAACCTTCTTTTTACCGTTTATCCTACAATAACACAATTAATTAACCAGTATGCCTCCCCTGGAAAGTCCTCCAGTTCCTCTATAGAAGACACAGAGCTAAAACTGTTCCATGGCTATGAGTAACCTCACTAACACTATTCCCGGTATTTTCATTATAAATTAAGGCTTCATAAATTCTATAAGCTTCTTAGCTTTGGGGAATAGGAGCTCGTCAAAGTCTCTTAGCCTATAGCCAGCTTCCGGCCTTGAGATTTTCGCGTTACCTGTCTTTGTTAGCTCCAGACTCTCCAGGGTATGGATCCTCCAGCCGTTACCGCGAAGTTTGACGGCTATTACTGGCAGGCCTCCGCTTCTCTTCGCAAACCCTGCCAGCTTCGCTAGCTGGTGCGATTTAATGTATATTGGCTTGAGTCTCTCACCGGTTTTAACCTCGGCAACAACTATTTTCCCCTTTTTGAGGGCCACTATGTCTGGCTGGTATCTCTTCTTCACCCTAGACCCGCTTGATGGCCCCCTGACTACAGCGTAGCCCATTTCCCACAGCTTGTTGGCTAGCTCGTTCTCTGCCCGCGTACCCTTCTCTTTGGGCAGAGCCATCCTTCATCCCCCCAGCGGCTCACTGTTTTTATCGCGGGCGACGAGTATTAACAGTTACAGATAATATCCTCGCCTATTCATGATTAATAGCGTGAGCTAGACGGGGAAACGCTTTGGTGGACAATATAAGCATCACGCCTGGAACAGCTATAGGTATACTGGTGCTACTGGTACTGCTTTCTATGAGCATTAAGGTAGTAAAGGAATACGAAAGAGCGGTAATATTCAGGCTTGGGAGACTACTGGGGGCCAAGGGCCCAGGCCTCTTCTTCATAATACCCTTTGTAGATACCATGGTTAAGGTCGATTTAAGAATCGTTACTGCAGACGTGCCAGAGCAAAGAACCATTACGAGGGACAACGTTACTGTAGGAGTCGACGCCGTAGTCTACTATAAAGTGCTCGACCCCGAGAAAGCAGTCACAAGAATAGAGAACTTCCACTACGGAGTCTTAATGCTGGCACAGACAACCCTCAGAGACATAATAGGGCAGGTGGAGCTAGACGACCTCCTTACCAAGAGGGAGGAGATAAACAAAAAACTCCAGGAAATACTCGACTATCTCACAGACCCGTGGGGGATAAAAGTATCAGCCGTGACAATCAAAGAGGTCAAACTACCAGAAACCATGCTAAGAGCCATGGCAAAACAGGCAGAAGCAGAAAGATGGAGAAGAGCAAGAATCATCGAGGCCGAAGGCGAAAGGCAAGCAGCAAAAATAATGAGCGAAGCCGCAGGCTTCTACGAGGAACACCCAGTAGCTCTTAGACTCAGAGAGCTACAAACCCTAGTAGAGATCTCCAAGGAAAGAAACATGGTAATAGTAACGCCACAATACACAGACTCCAAATTCGGAGAAATGCTAGGCCTAATGGCAGCCATGAGCAAGGAAAAGAGCCCTGCAAGCCCAGCCACAGGGAAAACCAGTTAAAACAACAGACAAGAGAAGCTAATTTCCAAAACCCAAAACTGCAGGAAAGAACCAAGCCTTAGCTAGCATGGGATCTGCACCCTCTATCCCTCAGAGGATCCAAAAAGCCGGGTGATGGAACTTTATGAAAAAATGCATTGAGGATATTAAGAGGCTCATAGACGAGATTTACGCCAGAACAGAACTCCTCGAAAGCAGGCTTACCAGGATCCTTTCAGATGAAGAGCCAAAGGGATCTCTGAGTATAATAGCTATTATAAATGAGTTATATGATAAGCTAGCAGAGCTCAGGTACAAGGCTAACATGTGCGAGGAGGCTAGATCCTAGGGCGACGATCAATGTCACCAATAAATAAAAAATAATAATATGGATATAACTAGAGCCGCTCGCCGCGTTTAGCCTTTCTAACAAGTAGTATGGGACCGTCTTTCCCAACTACTACCACGGGATCTCCAGGTTTCAAGTCGTCTAGACTCTTGGCCTTCCAATATTCTCCCTCAACGAATACGAAACCCTCTTCACCCTTCCTTATCTCTTCAGTAGCTCTTCCCTGAGCGTTCATTAGGGTCCATGTGTCCGGCCTCCTCTTCCTAACCTTCATTACTTTATAGACTACGAAGCCCGTGAAGGAGCCCAGGACAGCTCCAGTAGCATATAGGGATTGGAGCAGCTGCTTAGCGTATCCAGGCGATACTGAGAAGCCTTCGCCACCCACTGGAAGGATAGCTATGCCTAGGATAAGCATCACTATGCCAGTCCCTCCTATAATGCCGAAGCCTGGCGTGTATAGTTCTATGAAGAGTAGTATGGAACCCCCAAGTAGAAGGAGTAGTGATGTTATGTTGGGGTTGAAGCCTGAGCCAGCTAGTCCTAGTAGTAATAGGAGAGCTCCTACCCCTATACCTCCGGGGTTGCCAGAGACTAGGCTAAAGAGCAGAACCAGCATACCTAGGGATAGTAGGAGCCCTGAGAGTAGGGGGTCGGAAAGCGTATGTAGTATTCTTATCCTTAGAGTAGGCTGGAGAGGCTCTACTTCCCTGCCAAGTTCGAGCCTTACAGTAGTGCCCGAGGGTAGCTTGACGGCTTTACCGTCTAGTTTCTCTACAAGCTCTAGAGAGTCGCGTGCTATAACGTCTATTACACCGTATTTGAGTGCATCGTTTGCGCCATAATTATCATTAAAGAGGACGAATCTGACTAGGGCTGTAGCGTTTCTCCCCTTGGAAGCGCCGTGCTCGCAGAGGATCTCTATTATAGGGTTAATGATCTTGGACTCGTTTATGGGCTCGTATGTCCCGCTAGTCGGGTCGTACTGGATAGGCTGCAGGGATCCTATTATGGTGCCTGGCTGCATTGCAGCTACATGGGAAGCCACGAGTATCATGGTGCCGGCGCTTTCTGCCCATTTATCTACGACAAAGCCAACAACAGGGATCTCGGCTTTAGACAGCGACGAAACTATTTCTAGTGCTGCGTCTAAGAGCCCGCCAGGGGTATTAAGCTCCATTATCAGGAGGGCATTGTCCTTTTCGGCTCTCTCTATCGCAAGGTCTATATACTCCGCCATGGAGTAGTCGATGACTCCTTCGATGCGTATGGAGTAAACCTTGGGCCCTACAACCTTATCTACGTCAGACGCGCTATCTAATAACCCGCTAGTCTGCACTACCTCGCCACAATACTTCAGTCCTAGATCTTCTCTTGCAAGCACTTGACCGCTAAGTATTGGTGCTAACGTCAAGGATGCAAGTAGTAAAGCCAATAGAGCCCTCGCGCCCTTCATACGTGATCCTCCACAGATCCTAGTCCTAACTCCCCTTTAACCCCATATTGCTTCTAAGTAATCGCAAGGACAAAATTATTTTCTCATATAGACTTTGTAAGACGAAATAATTACACTATAATTCAAAAATAGCTACTTTATTTTAAATACTAGATTTGCGATATAAGACAGCGGCTAGCGCAGCTATAACAGCAAAGGCTAGAGCTGTATATATGAGAGAGTCGTTACCCACGCTACCAGTCGAGCTTGCTAATTCTAGCTCACCACCCACAGCAGGCGGCGGTACTGGCGTAACAACACTGGCAGCTGTTAAGGATCCTCCAGAAGGTATAATGCTTGTCTCCCAATAGAAGGCTATGGCAGAATCGCCACCACCCACAGTTAACGAGGGATCCACGGAAACCAGGAAGGCGTTATTAAACAGTTTGGGCCAACCAGCGTATATAACCCTGTCAGGAGGATTATCTAAGGGGCCCAAAGTAAACTGGGCTATTATAGTAGGATTCGACGGGCTGTCCGTAGCTAGTATGACGGCTGGCCCAGGATTGAGCATCTCAAACTCATTGCCCATCCAGCTACTCCCATTTACCGAGACCCAGGCCCCGTCTTCTTCTGCAATCTTTAGGTCTAGCATGAACCTGACCTTGACATCGTAGGGAGCCGCTGTAGGGTTGTAAACTGTCAAGTTAACTAATACACCGCTCGAAAGTCCTGTTCCCACAATCGACACGTTCTGCACCACAACTAAGCCCTCTGGCAGGGTAAATGTTAGCGCGTAGTAGTTGGGGCCGAGAGATTGCGATGTCAAGTAGTTCTCTAGAACCTCCAACGTGTACCCGGTAGAAGGAGATATGTCAACGTCGTTGGAAGTCACGTACTCTCTACTGGTATTCTCTACCCTTACGGTGACATAGGTGGACCACGCGTTGCTGCCGCCACCATAAAGGATGTCGACTCCCGGTAGCGGGTGATTAGGCCCTGTATCTATCGTGAAAACCCCTGCGCCGTCTTCGTTCGGCTCATCTATTATGGCGCGGGCAAAGCCGTTGGTTAGAACCACGCTTCCAGGGGAGGCCTCGTGAGAGTTGTCCTTGGAGAGACCTTGGGCTATAGGTAGTAGGGCTAAAAGCAAGAACGCCGTGGCAATAGAAAGCGCTTGAAAGACCTTTTTTACATCACTTTTAGTGGTGGTATCCACGCTAAATCGCCTCGCAGAAGTTAACTTACAACTTTACAGTACATTATTATCCTAATTAAAGGTTTCCACCTATATCTTGCTAGAAACTATGTTAACCGTGGGATCAGAAAATAGCTACTAGGTTTAGCTCTTTATTTCTGCATTGCCCTCTTGATTTGGTGTTAGGAGGTAGTTGCATGAAGGAGGAACTAATAGTAGAGGCTACAAGTATTTTAGCTGAGAAGGGCCCCTTGTTGTATCTATCTGAAGGCTCGGCTGTAATAGTTGGAGATACTCATGGCTTCCCTGAGATCTCCCGCTTGGCTCTTAAACTGTGGAACCGGGAAAACTGTGACTACCTGGTCTTCATGGGTGACTATGTTGACAGAGGACCGCGTGGCCTAGAAAACCTAGAGACTGTTCTAGAAGCTCTTATATCAGACCCTGATAGAGTAGTCGTTTTGAGGGGGAACCATGAGTCACCCACTATGAATTATTTCTATGGGTTCTACGACGAGGTGGCCAGGCTAGCTGGCGTCAAGTTGTTTAATAGGATAGCTACGTTCTACACATATCTGCCCTACATAGCCCTCTTGAACGGGTGGCTATTGGTACACGGGGGTATCCCTTGTAGAGCTTGTAGAGGTGAGAGCGAGGAGCCAGTAACTATCGACTATTTAAGGCTAGAATTAGCCAAGGTCTGGGCCCATCCCAGAAAAGGCTTGGAGCCGGAGCAGCCCATAGCATTTCAACTATTATGGAACGATCCACGGGGGAGCGTAGAATGGTTTGCCCCGAGCATCAGGGGGGAAGGAGCCTATTACTACGGTAGAAGGGCTTGGACGTCCTTCCTGGAAAAGAATGGGCTGAAAGGGATAATAAGAGCGCATGAAGCTGTAGACGCTTTCCATGCATGGCTGCCTGATGGCAAGAAAGAACCGTTAAAGCAAGACGCCGCTAGTGTATCGGAGTTGGAGGGTGCAGTGATCACGGTTTTCTCCAGCCTCTACCATGGGATGAGGGCCGGGATCCTAATCATGGATAACAGGGAGATCCTCTTCAAGGCGTTTAAATAGCTAGGCTGTCCTGGGGCCCGACTATCGCCAGGAAAGTAATGAGAAACCTTTAATAAGACCCAGAATGTTCTTATTCCGTTTCTCGGTGGCCATGTTGGACTCGAGAGGGCTGTTACCAGAGGTGTGAGGCCCTCTAGAAGCTTCGTCCTGGATGCCGTGGAATGCCCTTTATGCCTCGTCTATTCTAGGCAAGAGGTTCTTAGCGGTGCGGGGCATGGACATGCTCTGCGCATCCTTTGGAGGCTGGGCAGAACAGTCGCTTTTACCGAATCCTTCAGGCTCCAGCTTATAGATAGTAGCAGGGGCGTGTTAAACGAGATAGAGAGGCTCAAGAAACAGTTGAACAAGATAGTTATGGATAGAGCCAGAGACCTGAGATTTACCAGCTACGAGAGCCTCTTATCTATAATGGCCGCTGCCAATAGTGTAGACTGGAGGATTGCAGGCTACGACTACTCTCCAGCCGACATACTAGGTCGAGGAACTGGGAGGATCGTGGTGTTTAGGAAGCCTCTTGAAGCTATTGCAGGCATGGTTAGAAGCTCCAGGCTAATATACTTGGGGCTAGACAATGCTGGTGAAGCCGTTGTCGATCTACTGGCGTCTGCATGGCTGGCCAGCAGGGGCCATAGGGTCGTGGTAGTGGCGAGAAGCGAGCCCTACGAGGTTGACATAACTCTTCACGAGGTCCTCAAGCTCGCCGAGACCCTGGGCATAGATGAAGGGCTAGGCATAGAGTTCCTTGGGACGGGAAGCATGTACCCGCCACTCTATAGGAGCGCTCTTCCAGGTAGGGTGAGAAGCCTGCTGGATAAGGCAGACGTGGTGATAGGAAAAGGCATAGCAAACCTCGAGGCTTCACTTGAGAGTCTTGACGACCACCATGCCGCGAGAACTATCAATTTATTCAGGGCCAAGTGCCTGCCCCTTTCCAGGATAGCTGGTGCCAAGGGGGCACCAGTTATTACCTTGACAAGCGACTTCCTCAAAACTGTCGTGGAAGGCTAGGGGCCTTTCAGAGCGGTGGGTGCTATGTCGTGTACAAACATAATGGTAGCAGGGACTGGGAATGCTTTGCATCCTTACAGGAGCCAGGTTGGGGTCTTCATAGAGCACGGCGGAGACATGTTTTTAGTGGATGTGGGGTGCTTTGTCCCCAATATCTTGGCAAGAAAAGGGGTGGAACCCTACGAGGTAGACCATGTTATAGTGACACACGGCCATACAGACCACTACTGCGGGCTTCAGCAGCTGGTTTTCTTGAAGACGTTTGCGCAGAAGAACCCTAAAATAAACTTGTACACAGTGCCAGGCGCCATGGGCCTTCTCAAGGCTTTAGTCAATTCCGTACACTATAGCCAAATACTAGAAACCACCTACCATGAGGTTGTGCCTGGCAGCAGGCTCAGTATAGGGTCTATGAGAATAAACGTTTTTGAGGCCAAACACTCTGTCGAGGCAATAAGCGTTTCAGTGCATGCGGGAGACGCTAAAATAGTCATCAGCGGCGATACCGCGCCAAACGAGGTTTTCAGAGAAGAATCCAAGGGAGCAAACCTGGCGATCCATGAGGCGTCCCTAACGTCAGACCAGGAAGGAAGCCGGGAGGCTCAGTGGCACACGACAGTAGCGTCTGCCATTAGGCAGGTTTCAGGGTCTGATCTAGGAGTCCTATACCATCTAAGCCCGGACTCTGAAAAAGAAGCCAGAGAATTACAAAACACTCAAGGGAAAATAATAGTGCCAGATGACGGAGTCTCGTTTAAGCTGTGCTAAGGGCTGCATGGAAGCACCCTGTGCTCTGGTTCATGGAGTACGCGCTTGCTTGGGCTTAGTATTTGATCTCCCAAATCGGGGGTTTTTCACTCTGTCTTTGCTTCCTCCTGCCTGGCTAAGAACATAATTGCTGGCAGCAGGATCTTTACCACGTCCTCTACCCTGTTTACGGCGTGGCCCATATCGGGGGCTATGTATGCTTCTATCTTTTTGCCTAAGTCGCTGGCTTTTTCTATGAAGCGTAGCACTGGTTTTAGCGGGGTTCGCGTGTCATTTTGCGGGTGCACTAGTATCACCGGTTCTTTCAGTTTTTCCACGTGTGTTATGGGGCTCCTCTCTTTCCAGAGATCCTTGCGGCCGGCAAATATCATTTCTATGAAGGATTTAAACGCGGGGTCACTAAGTTCATACATTAGCTCCCAGTCAGTAACACTAGCCCCAGCTACCCCTGCATCGAAGACTCCAGGCTTTCTCGTGAGGGCGCATAAGGTCATGAAGCCGCCGTAACTGTAGCCCATTACGTAGAGTCTACTGGCCAGGCCTGAGTCCCTGGCCCACCTTGCAGCGGCTATTACATCCTCTAGTTCCATGCCGCAAGGGTCTCCTATAAGCTTCTCCGTCCACTCCACGCCATAGCCCACGCTACCCCTATAATTGGGCTGGACGACGTGGAAACCTGCCGCGGCTAGAGCGGCTGCAAACACGTCCCACGTGTCTGTATCCTCAGAAAATGGGCCCCCATGGACAAGCACTACCGTGGGGCCTGGCCTAGGCGATCTCTTGCTTTCAAGATAGAGAGTGGGGACACATTCGCCGTCGCTACTAGTAGCCTCGGTATAGCCTTTGTTCCCCATAGCTTCTGCTAGCCACCAGGGTTTGGCTCCTTCTAAGACTACATCCCACCCATTACCAGACTTATCTAAGGCTACTATTCTATGGGGCGTCTTGATGCTCGAGTGGGCCACTATTATTCTTCCTCTCCACTCCCTGGCTCCATAGTGCATACCCTCGGGAGCCTCGAGAGGCGAACCTTCCAAGAATACGGAGCTCCTCCCTTTCTTCCTTGCTATAACCACGAGTTCTCCGCTGTGCAGATATGTTACTTGATTAAACGAAGTGGCCCCAAATGAAGCAAGCGCGCTGGATTCTTCTAGCGGCTCACTCTTGCCTTCGCTGGGATCCAGCTTGTACAGTCTAGCCCTTTTAGCCCCTTCTAGACCATAAATAACACTACCATCCGGGCCTATATCCAGAGCAACAACGTTGCCTCTCTCCGGGGCCTCATGGATCCTGACTTCGCCACTATCTAAGTCCAGAGTGAATAATTTGAAAAACCTCATATCTGGAGGGAACACGCCAACACCTACGCCAAGACTCCTCCTTACGCGGGACAGGGCCGCTATACCAGGTATATCGGCCACTTTCCTTAGTGACCCGTTCCTTACAACATAGGCACCTATACCCTTCTCGTGGACCGCCGTGAAGGCTATAGTGGTGCCATCATCAGCTAATCCAAATACCCGGGCCGGTTTCTGATCGGGATGCAGCTCTTCTTCGACACCTGGACTCTCAGGGTTCAACACGTAAAACTTGATCAGCTCCCTGCCAGCAGCCACGTCACGACCTACTACTACTCTAGACCCCTCATGTGGAGGCTCAGCAACCATGTATATGGGGTCTCTATTGAGCTTCATGAGCTGGTAACCGTCAAACAAGTAGACGTTTCTAGCCCCTTCCCTGAACGCTGTCACCAATAATCTTCCACCGGAAAGCACGCCTGCCGGGACAAAGAGTTCGATGCTGACAAGTTCGACTAGCTCTTCGACGAGCCTAGAATATCTATGCAAGTCCTATCCTCCTCCAAGCACTAACTAATTAACTAGAACAAGATAGGAGCATTATTTAAAATTACAGACAATGACACGAAGCAAGGAATGCCATTGAGCAGAGATAGCAGAGTACCTGAAGCAATTATATAACTGGCACTAGGCCGTAAGGGTGCCATCTTTCATGGCCGAGTACCACTCTTAGCAAACCTGGTCTATCATGTACCGAGGGAAGCACCTAGCCATCTCAGGCATTTGAGGAACGGAAACTCTATAGATGGTCAGTGGAGTAACCATTCTTCATCCACGCTCTGTTGAAACCGTGTTCTTCATCCCCCTAGACTGTTCTATTGGCATTTCAGTGCTTTAAGTAGTTTGTCCAAGTCTCTTAGGGGATAGTGGACTCCTCTGAAGAGCCTCTGGTCCTGGCTCCATTCTTCCTCGGGGACTAGGGCGTAGACCGTCTTTCCTTGTCCTGACGCTGTGTGTATCTCTGCTTCTACGCCTCTGTGTTCTTCCCCGTACATTGTCGGCCTGTACGCTATTATGAAGTCCGCCTGGGAGACGTATGCATAGTCTCTGCTCTCGATCTGGTTTTCGATGATCTCTTGGAGCAGCTTTAAGTAGCCCGGGTTTTTTATGGTTTCCTCGGCCGGGTAGAGGTATTCCGTGAATTCTGGGCCTGAAAGGTCTATTGGATACTCGTATTCGTGCAGGGTTTCCACTGGATGCGGCCACCTGTCGTTCCTGGTTATTATCGTCTTGATCCTCGAGTACTCGTCATATATAGCCTCGTCTATCGTCGTCGGGCTAAATATTATGAGGTCGCCGCACTCCTTCTCGAGGATCTGCTTAAACTCCTCGATCTCCAGCGAGTCCTTGAACGAGTTTATAGGAGTACCCATCTCTCTGCTTTTCTTTCTGACCTTGGTTATTGGGTGAGACACGTATACTTTCCTAAACCTCTTCACGCCCCTATACTCTACTCCAAGGGCGTGCGCCAGCATTCTCATGTGCATCTCTCTGGAATGCTTCATTCCGAAAACGTAGGTTTCGGCCCCGAAGAGTTTGTACAAATCTAGCATGCTCTGGTCTGTCCCTCTCCAGTAAAGGTAGCCCAGGGGGTCTAGGGGCTGGGCTCTGGCAACGTCTGGCGTCCTGCCCTGTAGAACCCTCTCCGCCATTCTCTTTAGAGCATGATAATAGTCCTCCACGTAGCCAACTATAACCGTCGTAGCTGGCGATGACAGCAAAGACGAAGTGGCTGGGCTAGGAACTATGTGCCTCCTTCTATAGTAAGTCATGTGGGCCGCTACTATCAGTGGATCTTTGCTAGCCTCTATGAGCCCTTTAGCTATTCTAGCTATCTTGCCGTGGACTATTAGGTTCTTCCTGACAAGCTGCTCTGCTATAGCGAATATCTGGCTGCCCAGCTCTTCCTCGATATGGTCTTCCAGCTTTATGGTCTCAGCACCGAATTCTTTCGAAGCCTCCCTCATAACCGCGTCAATATTTATACCCGTGACGCCTGCCAGTAGGACTAGGCGCTTCAATTCTCTACCAACTCCAAGTGAAGAATTCTAAGGCAAGGATTTAAAAGCAGCCAGTCGTGTTTACCTCCCGGATAGAAAATATAATGGCCACGGCCTTCACCCTTTGCTAACCCTTTCTTTCATGGCGGAGAGCTGGTTGGCTACTATGTGAACCATGCTCCTGCCCCTGATCTCGCCGAAGGGGCCATACACAACTACGTCGCTGACATCGCTCTCCTTAACGGCTTCTACCTCAAAACCAGCCTTCTTAAACGCCTCTACAAGGTCGGCCACGTCGCCCGCGCGGGGGTTATAGTATATCTTAACCCTCCACTCCAACGGGGCCACCCAGTAAGACCTTCGACAGGATCCCCTTAATTAGGGGGTGTGGGCTATTATACCAAGGTGACTCCCCGGTGTTTCTGTAGGTATTCCCAGCGATGCTAAGTATTTAAACAAATTAAGGAGGTCTCCCCCTCTGTGTTTCTTCAATGCTTAGTTATTAAATTCGCCGAAAACGGTTAAAGCACGGTGCTGCACCGTGGAGGGAATAACTAGTCATGTGGAGGGTTTGCTTAGGATCGCGAGGAATGTTATAGGCAACTCTTACAGTCCATACTCGAGGTTCAAAGTAGCGTCAGTGGTTAGGACAAGTGATGGGAGGGTCTTCCACGGGGTTAACGTGGAAAACGCTAGTTATGGGCTGACAGTTTGTGCAGAGAGGGTGGCCATCTTTACCGCTGTAGCTAATGGGGCTAGGAGCGTTGAAGAAATACTCGTAGCAACCGAGACTGAAGAGCCGGTGCCTCCCTGCGGAGCTTGTTTACAAGTGCTTTCAGAGTTCGCTTCCAGCGAGACGAGAATTTACATGGCTTCCCTAAGTAGCGGCAAAGTTGTAGTGAAAAAGCTCTCAGAACTCATGCCTTACAGATTCACCAAGAAAGAACTGGAGCAGAAGGCAAAGAGTAGGAATGGGTGATGCTCCGGGGTGCGTCTGGGTTGGACGATGAAGGGGTCAAGAAGGCTGTAATGATTAGAGTTTCAAGCCTAGGAGACCTGGCCAGGCTAGCGTCCTCCATGGCTTCAAGGATGTTCATAATGCCTGTATATAGGTACCATGAAGGAGGAAAGAGTATCTACTTTATCCAAACCATCTACAAGGACTACTACAAACAATACGGGCTTCCAATAGTCTACTACTATGAGGCCGCGGAGGAGACAACGGAGCCCAAGTATATACTGGCACGCGCTGATGAAACAGGCGAAAGAGTCGAGTTGTCTGACAGGGTGAGGACTGGCTGGATAGCTATCCCAGTAATAAACATAGCAGAGAAACCAAGATTCCTACCGTGAGGTGATCTTCCTTGCCAGTTAAACTAGAGGTTGAGGATAGGATCGCTTGGATCAGGCTGGACTACCCTGGAGCACTTAACAGAAAGACCATGAAGATGCTTGTAGAAGCTATAGATAGTTCAGAGTCCAACGAGAGAGCCAAGATAATAGCCATGACGGGGTCTGGCAAGTTCTTCTCAGTAGGAATAGACCTTAAGGAGCTAGCAGGCTCTTCATCGCCAGATGAGGCTATGGGCCTATTCAAGAGCCTCGTGGAGACATTCAATAGGCTACTCCATGTAAGTAAGCCCCTAATCATTCTAGTAAACGGCGACGCCTTCGGTGGAGGGGCCGAGCTAATATGGACTGGGGACATAGTCGTCTCTCTCAAGGATGCGAGGCTTGTCTGGGCCGAGGCAAAGTGGGGCCTCATACCGCCTCTACTCACCATTATAGGCCCCTACTATCTAGGGCCCGCCAGGGCCTCTCTCTTAGCTATGACCAGCTCAGGGATAACTGGTAAAGAGGCTAAGGAGCTAGGCATAGTGTCCGAGATCGTGGATTCCGTAGAAGAGCTGGAAGAGAAGGCCATAGAAATCTCCAGAAGAATAATGGCCAACTCTCCCCAGGCAGTAGCTTCTATTAAGAAGCTACTAACACTATCCAAAATCTCACAACTAATAGAAGCTTCATCGAGAGAACTCATAAGGTTATCAGCTTCCCAAGAAGCTCTCGAGGCTGCAAGAATGTTTAGAGAAAAAAGAGAGCCTGCCTACAAGTGGTAAACGGTGCGAGCCAGAACCGATCCCCGAAATTACATCCATGGTATGCAAGTTAAAGGGTTCAACAGATCCCAGCTATCTGGTGGCTTTTAAATTAGCAGGTACAGGTAGCCATTATTAGGGATCAAAAATATTGTGGGGGGATCTAGTCCCCCCAGATCGATTCTATAAGGTCTCTTATACTTAGTATGCCTACGGGCCTTCCAGCTTCGTCAACCACTGGTATGTGTCTTACCTCCATTTCTATCATTATTTTGGCAGCCTCTGCCAGGGTTGATGATGGCTTTACTGTTTTGATGTCCCTAGTCATAATGTCCTTGAGCCTTGTTTGGGCATCCCTACCCTCTGCTAGGACTTTGTATACCAGGTCTCTCTCTGTTACAACGCCCACTATTACACCTTGGGGATTAACTACTAGAATACTCCCAGTCTTGGTTTCTTTCATTACACGGGCAGCATCGGCGACTGTCCTGTTTTCGTTTAGTGAGTAAATGTTTTTACTCATTATTGAAGACACGGTTATAGCGGGCATGTTGGGGCACCTGTGGATATTTAAGAGGCCTGAGCGTATATAATTAAACCGGGTACCTACAAAAATTTTTTTAATACCAAAGCGCTATAGTTAAGGTGGTGCCCAGATTGACTACTAGGATGGAGCTCCCGAAAAAGAGGACAGAGACGGTTAGGATAGTAGGCATGCACTGTGCAAGCTGTGCCCTCACAATACAGAAGGCTCTAGCCAAAGCTGGAGTAGAAGAGGCCTCTGTGAGCCTGGCCACAGAAGATGCTAAAATAGTTTACGACCCAGAGAAGGTGAGCCCAAAGAAGATCCTAGAAGCCATTAGGAAGGCTGGCTACGACATCTACAAAGAGGAAGCAGTCTTCATTGTGGAAGGACTAGTCTCGGCTGAGGACGATCTCCGCGTGGAAAAGAACCTATCCAAGAATCCTGGAGTATTCGAGGTCTCGTCAAACCATGCCACGAAGAGCGTTAGAGTGGTCTACAACCCCTTAGTCCTGTCTCCCGCAGACTTGAAGAAGCTAGTGGAGCAAGAGGGCCTGAAAATAGTTAGCGAGGAGGTAGGCGAGGAAGTAGAGGATATAGGGAGGAAACTGCTAGAGAAGGAGTATAGAATGCTCAAGAAACTCGTAATAGTCTCCTTCCCGCCAACCATTCTTCTGTTGATACTCTCCTATGGAGGGTATTTTGTAGAGGCGATAGAGAGACTATGGTCCAACCCAACAATACAACTAGTTGCGGGCTTCTCGCTAGCAACTCCCGTGATGGCGGCTGGCGCTATGAGGTTCCTGAAGCCAGGCATAAGAGCCTTGCTAAACCTGTCGCCCAACATGGACTCCCTAGTAACTCTAGGGACGTGGGCTGCGTACCTGTTCTCAATAGTCATAGGGCTGGGCCTAATACCGGGCGAGACGTTCTTCGAAGGGGCAGCGGCTGTAACCTCGTTCATACTTCTAGGCAAGTACTTAGAGGTGAGAATGAAGCTAAGGACGGGAGAAGCCATAAGAAAGCTCATGGAGCTGCAGCCATCAAAGGCCAGAGTTCTGAGAGACGGAAAAGAGATAGAAGTCCCCATAAATGAAGTCAAGATTAAAGACGAGGTCCTGGTCAAGCCCGGAGAGAAAATACCTGTAGACGGGGTAGTTAAGAGGGGTAGGGGCTTCGTTGACGAATCAATGATCACCGGCGAGCCTATGCCCGTGGAGAAGAGGCCTGGAGACCCTGTTGTCGCCGGAACCATACTTACTAGGGGGCACATAGTTGTGTCGGCCACGCGGGTTGGCAAGGAGACCTTCCTTGCCCAGATGATAAGGCTTGTCAGAACAGCTCAAGCATCCAAGCCCAGGCTGCAAAACATGGTAGATAGAGTTTCTGGCTTCTTCACATGGGCTGTCATAGCCATTGCTGCTTCATCGTTCGCGTTCTGGTATATTGTAATGGGCGCGCCTTTATGGCTCTCGGTAGTCTTTGCAGTATCGACGCTTGTCATAGCATGCCCCTGTGCCCTGGGCCTTGCAACCCCCATGGCTCTAGTAGTCGGGTTTGGCCGGGCCGCCAATAACGGGATCCTGGTGAAGAACCCTGAAGTTGTAGATAAGATCCACAAGATAAACGTGGTAGCATTCGACAAGACTGGCACGTTAACTGAGGGGAAGCCGAGTGTCAGGGAAATCATAGCCCTAAACGGTGCCGACGAAAGAAAGGTGATAGAACTAGCAGCCGCAGCCGAGAAGAATAGCGAACACCCACTAGCTACAGCCATACTGGAGCACGCCAAGAAACTGGGAATAACCCCCCCAGATCCTGAATCCTTCGACTCCTTCACCGGAATGGGCGTCTATGCCAGTATTAACGGAACCACAGTAGGGGTAGGTAATATAAAGATGCTGAGAGCCCTAGGCGCAGAGGACGACGGAGCCGTAAAGGCAGCGTCTAAACTCATGGAAAAAGGCTACACAGCCGTCTACGTCGTGGAAAACGGTAAGGTAATAGGTGTTATAGGTATAGGAGACGAGCCGAGGAAGTCGTCAGCCCAGGTAGTCAAATGGCTCAAATCAAGAGGGTTCAAAGTGATCATGCTAACAGGAGATACCAAGAGAACAGGTGAAGCCATAGCTAAGAGGCTCGGGATAGATGAGGTAGTAGCCGAGGTAACGCCTGAGGACAAGGCAGAAATAATCAAGAAGTACCAGAAAGCCGGGCTCTCAGTAATGATGGTTGGAGACGGGGTAAACGATGCCCCGGCATTAACCCAGGCTGATATAGGAGTTGCCATGGGGACAGGGACAGACATAGCCAAGGAAGCCGGGGACATAGTGCTGCTGAGCAAGGATATTGAGGGCGTCGTCGACGTTGTCGACCTTCTATCGAGGGTTAGGAGAAAAGCGCTCCAAAACCTCTTCTGGGCATTCTTCTATAACACAGCATTAATACCTATAGCCGCTGGCGCCCTCTACCCTTCATTAGGCTTGGTACTGAAACCAGAATTTGCGGGGTTGGCTATGGCCTTGAGTAGCGTTTCAGTTACAAGCTGGTCACTCACACTATCACGCTGGTCACCAAGCAGGATTTCAGAGGGTGAACTCAATGCATAGGCTAAGCCCTGTGAGAATAGAGGAAGCTAAAGCCCTCAGCGATGAGACTAGGATCATGATACTCGAGATGCTAAAAGAGAAGCCTATGAGTGTCATGGAGATAACAGAGGCCCTAGCCAGGAGAGGTATAAGAAAGACCGTCAATAATATAAGGTACCACCTCTCGATCCTCAAAGATTCTGGCCTCGTAGAACTTGTAAAGACGGGTAACAAGCTACGCTACCGTGCGCGAGCCCACTACTACGCCTTCACGGCAGAAGACTCCAAGGTTATGGAGAAATTGGAGGAAATAGCATTCACTATAGAACGAGATATAGAAAGAATAGTTGACAAACTTGTAAGAGAGAAATCAGAAGAGATAAGGAGGCTGGCCGAGAGCCTCAAGCCTTGCGAATTCTGCATAACAAGGCACTTCGTGGAACACGTAATATTTGAAATAATAAAAACCGCTGCTGGAACTGTCATAGCGAAGAAAGTGGGCAAGCTGGAACTGGCCGACAAAGAACATGCAGAAGGCCTAGAACACTCAAACCCCTAATTCTTATTAGGCGGCAATGAGGGTGCCAGGGTTCTTTTGTTAGCTCTGCCCATTTTTAGAGTTCTAGTCCAAAGTCTCGTATAGCTCTTCTCAGGTCCCTCAGCGTTTTGAGCAGCTTGTACCCCTTACTCGTTATTGCCACTATTCTCCTTCCCTCTGTGGCATAAACCTTAACTATCCCCTTACTATCTAGTTCTTCGAGAAGCTCTACTAGCCTGTCATAGGCTAACCCGTTATGAGTAGCTATTTTGGTAGCGTAGGCTTCTCCCCCCTCTCTAGCCACGTAATCCAGCACACCTTCTATTATGTCCAGTTTGCTTCTTTTTCTCCTCACTCCCTCTCACTTCCAGGCACTACGTAAGCTATTGAAAGCAGTGTCGCCGCGATGCTTCTTGCAAGTTCCCCTACTAGGAGTATGGCTAGGAGAGAATCTTCCCCGGACACTATAGAGGCTAGTAAGCTGCTACCCCGCGTTATGTAGGAGAGGGCTATTACTGCTATGAGATACTTCGCCAGACCCCTAGTAAACGCTGAAACAGCCATCCCGATGAATCCTGTAATATAGTCTATGACTGCTACTACCGATTTGAGCCAAACAACAGCTATAACAGGAAACCTGTTGCCAGCTACAAGGCTGGTAGCTCTTCTCCCATAAGCAAAAGCGTAAAACCCGGCTAGTGACAGGGTCGAGGAAGCAGTGTAAAGGGAAAGCGATACACGCGGGTTTATGTATGCCACGGATAAGAACATGACAGCCTGGGATGCTGAGAGTAGCAGGAAACCGTAACAATAATAATACACCCTTTCCCCTCCCAGATCCCTTGCAACAAGGTAGAATCTATATGCTAACACTGCAAAAGCTATCATTGAAATAGATTCTAACACCATTAATAAGGGCCTTGTAGCCGCGTCCAGCAAATAACTAAACCCTCTATCCTGAAACCCTCTTCTTGGGAGATAAATAAGTTAGCTCCAAAAACTATTAGGACGGGGCACAGACTCCCTGCCTACTCTTAAACGCCCTCAACCCGCTCTACCACAGCATCTATGTAGTAATCCGTGTATCTCAAGTAGCCTCTTTTATAGTAGAGGATTACCCCTATTGCTAAGTCAATGGGTAACAAGAATAGTTTACCAGCATTTCTGATCCCTGACTCTACCAGGTTTATTCTCCTACCGTTTCTCTTAACTACCCTAATACCTAGGAGAAACTTTCCTATGGTTTGTCCCTTATAGGCTTCTAGTAGGGTTAGGAAGATGTAGGTAGCAAAGAATACGTGCGAGTAGGTTCCTACAATCTCCGTTATGGTTGCTAAGACTGTTCTTAAATGATCGCTATGAAACACCCATGGATGACCTGTTAACACTTCATCTAAATGCAGCAAGGCTGACCCCACAAGTCCAAGTATTTGTGGGTCAAAGAGGGCACCGGTAGCTATAAATATAGCCAGTATATCTATCACAGTAGCTATTACCCTCCTAGCCACTAGAGAGCCAGATATTTCGGCTTTTGGCTTTTGCTCCCTGGATCCCTCGCTACCGGCCCTTACTTCAGTTATAAACCTATAAGCGAGGCGTCCTAATTGCGTCAGCTTGTACGTGTTATCAGGCGTCTTCTCGATCAGCCCGTCTAGTTTTTTCAAGTGAAAGTTCAGCAGCCCACTAGATATGCCAAGATAGCTTGACAGGTCTGAGTACGTTAGCTCTATTCTATCATATAGTAGCACGATTATTTCTCTCCTGATAGAGTTACTTAAAGCTTCGAAGAAAGCCTCTTCGCTTGTCACCATTTACCCCAGCAGTTTAGGCTCATATCAGGGCTCTTATATCGAGCTGTAAATCAAAGTTTACTAGCCGTGTAAAGAGTCCTTTAACCCAGTAATCATTAATTTGTCATCTAATAAAAATATAGTTTTCAGAAAATATTTAAATGTTAAATGTAAAGTTAACATTATGGGTGGGCAAAATGGATGTAAGAACATTCGGTCTCTCCATACTAGTAATAGTAGCAATATCAGTGTCAGCGGCTGGGCTTGTCTATTATATCACGACAGCTAGAGAGGAACCCGCAACAACAAGTGAAGAGCTAAGCAGCTCAAAGAAATTCTACATAGTTCCCACTTCGTGGACCTTCGCAATATACGATGAGAATTTTAATAGAGTAGATAGAATAGAGGTTTCAAAAGGCGATATAGTTGTACTAGTAATGTTGCCAGAACCCTTTGTACCTAAGGAGCTACACGAGGGAATAGAACAAGAGTACATCGAAAAAGCTACCAGCACTAGCGCAATGACTAAAGAAGAATATGAAGAGCTCCACGAGAAAGCAGAGGAAACGCTGGGTAGAGAGCTTTATGGTATAGAATACCTTCCACACGGAGTAGCTATAAAGGGCTATGAGGAAATAGTCAATGTTGACCTATCAAGCGGCTACCCAGCCGTTGTAGTATTTAAGGCTGACAAGGTTGGCGCCTTCGATATATATTGCAGCGTCTTCTGCGGCTTCGGGCACAGCCAAATGGTGCTAGACTCAGCTTTTATAGTAAAAGGATAAATATTCAAAAATGAATATTTTTATATAAATATAAATATTTTTAAGCTTTAATAGTATTGACGCCAAGGATATAAGAACGGCGCACAATTTAGTTCTACTGGTGCAAGCCTCTTGGCTGTGAGAATAAAGTTCTATGGAGCGCTTAAACACGAAATAGGGATAGACGAGGTGGAGATTGAGGGACAAGTGGAGACTCTCAGAGAGGCAGTAAACAGGATAGTTGAGAAGCTGGGAGATAGAGCTAGCAAAGCCTTGCTTTCCGAGAAGGGAGACTTACGTACGGGCTTGCTGGTTCTTATAAATGGTACCCCAGCCTCTCTAATGGGCGGATTAGATGCTAAGCTCAGAAGAGGGGACGAAGTGGTACTTGATAGAATAGAAATGATAGAAGTAGAGGGGGGAGGCCTCTAAAATCCATCAATAAATTAGTTAATTAAAATAAATAATTAGTTTTGCTACAGCTCCTTGAACGCCTTGGCGAATATTAGGTAGTAGATGAAAGCTGAAAGCACTCCTATGTACCAGCTTAGAGGGTTGGGGAAGACCAAGGGGCCCACATACTGGAGCGTGCCCGTGGCCCAGCTGTATATATACGAGGTAACTATGGCTAGTATCAGTGAGAGTATCGCTGCAACTGAGAACCCGCCATAGTACCAGTAACCCTCTCTGCCGTATGTGTATAGTTTCTCAAGGTTCAGAGTCCCTCTCAGGAGCACATAGTAGTTGCCCAGCATTATCCCCGCTATCGGCCCTAATAGCACGCCATAGTTCGCTGAGAACGCTGTCACGTAGTTAACGTAGTCAGGCCCCCTCTCAACTGCCCACCAAGGCGCCAGGAAGAACCCTATAATGCCTGCTCCTATGGCCGCGCCGGTTAAGCTTAACTTGGCCGTGGCTGTCAGTATGTCTATGATTGGCGGTATGTTTGCTGTGACGTCTGTCGAGAACGGTGCTATGAAGGCGAAGAGTTCTCCTAGTATGACTGCCACAGCTCCCGGGGCGGCCACCAGTATAATGTCTTGTGGGGCCACTATGCCCTCACCATATATGGCCTGCGTGTATAGGACTAGGTAGTAGCCTAGCAGGGTGCCTAGCACCTGTGCTATAACTATGCCGACCATGGGGCCTCCTATTAGTCCTAGATAAACGGTTCGCTTGTCCGCTTTGAGGCCTCTAGACAGGTCGGAAATGTTGAGTGCTACTGTAGCCCACCAGTTGGTTTGTACAGCTAGGTATGTCAGGAAGCCTGGGCTGGTATAGGGAACTCCTTCGGGGACTTCAACCGCGACTTCTTGCCTAGCCATGAAGGCTAGCAGCCACACGAAGTAGAGGAGTAGAAGGGGCCCTCCGTAGCTTGCGACTATGCCTATGCCCCTTAGCCCCCGGGCCATAACTATTATAGCTAACGCTATGTAGAAGATCAATGCTATGACCATGACACGGTACGCTAGCGTCAGGATTTCCTCTCTGGGAACTCCCAGAGCAAAGAGGGCAATCATAGTTATTGCTAGAGAGCCTCCGTAAGCTTCTACTCCGAACCATCCAGCGCCTACTATACCTCTAAGTATTACTGGTATGTGGACTCCCTTGAACCCGAAGGAGGCTCGTAGCTGGACTGGATACGGTATGCCATATTTTAGGCCTACATAGCCATTCAAGATCAACACTATGGTTGCTGCAAGATTGCCGACGAAAGCTCCTATGGCTGCCTGTACCGGGTTTAGGCCCTGGCTGAAAGCTATGGGCCCAAGGAAAAACATTGGGATATTGGTGTTCATTGAGAACATCATCCACCAAAACGTGTAGGAGCTGTAGACTCTTTTATCGGGGGACAAAGGTAGCAACTCCGGGTGCTCTTCATACCCCTTAGGGCGGAACTCCGAGCCAGACATTTTTATACCCACCATTTGTACATCTGGGTTACATTGTTCAACATGATTAATAGCATGTTTAAATGGGTATTTAAACATTATATGCGATAAGAGCGGGCTCGGCGAGTAGGCCCTTTTAATAGTACAGTATTACATCACAAAGAGGGCTAGCTTAAATAGCGCCGTCCTGCAATTTAACCACGCGGAGGCTACTCTCCGGTGGCCCAGTGTTGGCTAGCATATTTACAGACAACCCTCTGGTGGATCTGGTTATAATCGCTTCCCTCTTTATGCTAGCCATAATAATCATTTACTCGATCGCCAACTACTTCGTATCCTCAAAGCTGCTCAAATCTTATGCCAGCCATATAAAGTCTACAATGGATCTACCTCTAGTCAAGACCTTCATAGAGTCTCATAGAAGAATAAGGATTGAAGTCGGCGAAGATCCTGCCAGGAGCGTGGTCAAAGTCTTCTGGGTTACAAGCAGGAGATACCCGTACGTAATGGTTGATGTTGACAAGAAAACAGCTAAAGTCATTAAAGCGTTTCTAATAAAGAACTATAACGACGAGCTAAAATATAACCCTGTAGAGGCTAAAATGAGGAAGAAAAGATGAAGAGATTACTAGAGGTCTTACCCTTTTTCTTCCTTCTCTTTGTTAAGCCTCCTAATCTCTTGGCGAAGAGCCTCCAGCTCCTCTCTCAACGCTCTAATCTCTCTTTCCTGAGCACTTGTGGTAGGTGTTGTCGCGTGGGCTGCAGAAGGGCTCCTAACTAGTGAGGCTATAACGTAGACTATTACTATAATCAATAATGCAAATAATAGCATCCAGAATATACCCATCCATCCGCCGAACCATGCTCCCATCATGCATGGACACCATCCAGTGCTTTCGGAGGCGCCCTCCGTAGGGGCTGCCTGGTCTGTATGCAAGTAGAGTGTTGAAAGCTGGGCTAATAAACCTATAGTACTACTATGGCCTGCCATGACACTCACCCTCCATGCCCTCTTCTCCCATCATCCCATGTCCGCCCATGCCTCCCATAGGCATGCCTCTCATAGGGCTTTCTTCCTGGAAGCAGCCCTGCATTCCCTTCATTTCTATCTCCTCTGCTACTATCAATCCGTTTCTCAGCTCTACCCCCCTAACTTCTATCTTGTGCTTCATCATTAACGGCATCTCTACCTCCCTCCCCTCAGTAGCTATTTTGAGAATACCCTCTTCCTCTACAGCCAATGGCGCTATGATCACCCGGTGCTTCCTCCCTGTTTCGTCGATTATGTCCATGTAGTAGATTTTCTCGTTACCAGAGTAAATGAATCCATGACCATAGACTATACCCTCCACAGTCACGACACTTTTTATAGAGCTAACACTTTTGAATCCTGCCATGAAGCCTGGCACTTCTTCTCCTCCTTCCTCGATTTTCACTATAGTATACCCACTGCTAGCAGACACGGGGTATAATGCATAGACGAGGGTTCCAGAGAGTATTGAAAGTAGAATTGTGGAGATCAGGTAAAAACGTGGCTTGAATCTTGGCATTAAACCACCTCTCTGAGCTCTTCAAGCACCTTGCTAGTTATTCTTGTCGAAGAGAGCTGGTGACTCATAGGCTCCAATGCCGTCCACTTCTATGCCCAGAGCAACTACTACTTCATGTGTTTCTATGCCTGTTATCTTTACTTTTATACTATCGGTTTCGTTCAAAGCATCCTCTATGGCCTCGAAGACCCAATGTCCCGAGACTAGATAGCCTGTGCCGGGTTCTACGTACATCTTGACTACCTTCACGTAGACAATATCATTGCCGACCCTAACCTCTAGCACGTCGCTATAATCATCAACACCAACAACAACCCCCTCTATCTCGACGAGGCTCATTTCGGGGCCTATTTCGTGCTCCATCCCATACTCCTCCATCATTTCCTCGCACTCTTCGTGCATATAACCGTAGCCGCCCATGTAGCCCATCATTGGCATTGTTTCGACCCCATATCCTGCACCCGTCTCCTCATGGCTTCGCATACCCATCATTTCCTCGCTATATGATCCAGCTCTTTCCACGTATCCTCTCTCATTAACTCCATGATCCTCCTGGGATCCCATCATTCCCATGCCCATAGCATAGGCCGTTACTCCAGCCAGCAAGACGCCTACCAAGGCTATAGCCAGTAAGACTTGGCTCGCCATTTCTTTTCACCATGTATATCAATGCCTGAAGCATAGTTTTTATAGTAGACTCACTTATTGTGAACCTCTCTTTTAGGAGAGCCGGGAGGGTTGAGCTGTCTCTTGGAGGCCAAGGCACGCAGCATTGGCTACCTAGCCTATAAATTGCTAGAGGGATCCCACGGGGCCGTTGGTGAAGTGGTTAACGCTTTCGCCTCCACTGTAAACGCCAGAATAGGTGGCGAACTGGTCATTCTAACATTCTCAAAACATAGGTCTCCAATAAGCATCAATCTCGCCTATCCCAGGCAGGGCAGAGATCTAGATAGACTAGTTAAAGCGGGGGATCCTGTTATTAGGAAGGAAAACACGATCATTGCAGGCAACCTTAAAATAAGCCTCGAAGAAGCAACCCTCTACTTCAACTCCCTAAAAACCACCATAGACCAGGCGCTTAGCACCGGAACTATGTCGAGTGCTTTGCTCGTTTTCCAAAGAGACCTAGCCATGGTCCTAGAATTGCTAGAAGAAGTAACCGAGGAAGTCATTGGCGAGGCCAGACAAAGCATACAGTACGCCATAAACAGGCTAGTGAAAAGTATTGCTGAGACTTGCTCGCCACAATTCATTGACCCTTCAAGCCTACTCGGCCTAGGCCAGGGCTTTACTCCGTCCTCAGACGACTTTCTTTTAGGCTTCATTGCCGCCTGGAACTCCTTTTCAAAGATAACCAGAGAGCTATACCCAATACTGCCCAGTTTTCTCGTTAACGGGAGAACCCACTGGGTAAGCCGTAAGTTGCTCGAAAACGCTACACGTCTAAACCTACTAGAGCCTTTGGACGAACTCCTCTACGACCTCATAGTTAGAAACTCGCCCTCCTCCGCACTGAACCAAGCCCTGGATATTGCAAGTATAGGCCATTCATCAGGCATCTACATACTAAAAGGCTTACTGGACGGACTGAGATCTGCTATAGCATGTACCCGGAACTAGAGACAACATAATGCCCTAGCATGGCTACATAAATGGCCTCCATTAAGACTTGGCCTTTAAGGATTTCAAGATGTGGCGCGCCTTCTCTATACTAGTAGCTAGGGGTTCCCACGAAACTCCTCTTTCGAGTTTAAACTCTATAGCCAGAGCTGGGCGAGAGGCTGTGTTTTTACACTTATAGGGGTTGCTAGTGCAGGGTAGTAGGATCACTCCGGGAAGCCCGCTGATTCCCAAGGTTACCAGATAATTCTTGAGCCCTATCGTGAAAAACTTAAATGCTATTACGTGGCTAGGCAACACGTCCACTACTATTTCAATGAAGGTGCGTAATGGTGGCCTGCCCCCGGCCGGCATTATAAAGTCTGCCAGCATCCACCTCTGTATTTTACCTCTTTCCACGCGTATTACATATTCTATGTTATCTCTTTCTATATCGTCTTTCCCGTCTTTCCTAGACGCTGAACCCTCCCCCTCTATACAGAATAGGTCGGGAGATAGAATATAGACCTTTCCTTGTTTCGGTAAGAGCCCGATAAAGTCTCGAAAACCTATGCCTCTGTACTCTTTCCGGGCAGTACTCATAGGGCCACCGATCAATATCATGGGCCAGTCAATAGGGACCACTACAACGAGCGGGGCGCCCTCTCTGTTGTAAAAGACCATGTGCCCAGGATCTTTCTTGAGGATAGAATACCCCTTACCCTCCACGTACTCTACCAGGGAAGCTATTATGGTCTTCCTAATACCACATATCTCCGTAGGCATGATATAGCACCTTTGAATAATTCTTGCTTCCTCCACGAGGACTGACAAGGATTCACCACGTTCCTACTTAAACATAAGCCCTGGTGCCCCTCAGGAATATGGCTGGCCACGTCAAGTGGCCAGCTTTCTTTCTATGAATGAGGCTATGTAGGTTAATGTCTCGTAAGCCTCCGGGCCTCCGTATATGTTATGGCCTGTGTTATTGATCACGTGTAGTTCAAATCTCTTGCCGAGCTTTGTGAGCCATATTGCTGTATTTAATACAGGTTCCAAAGGCGACAGTTCATCGTTATCAGGCTGCACTATACATACGGGCTGCTCTAGCCTGTCTAGCATGTTTTTGGGTGCACGCGTTTTCATGAGATCCCTTCTTCCATCGAACAGAATGTCTATGAATCTCTTTAGGAGCACAGAGCCGTTCTCATACAAATACTCCCAGTCAACTATCACGTGTCCTACAGCCACGGCGTCGAACGAGCCCGGGTCTTTGAGCGCCGCCATGAGTGCTAGGTACCCGCCATAACTGAATCCCAGTATTGCCACTTTATCGGCTAGCCCCACGTTTCGCGCCCATCGAGTAGCTGATAGCACGTCATACACGTCTCCACGTCCTGGATCCCCGATAAGCATTCTTCTATAGTGCTCGCCGAAGCCCCTAGACCCTCTGTAGTTGGGTATTATCACGTTATAGCCCAGGCTCGCAAAGAGAGCCACTATAGGGTTCCACTCATTATAGACACCCTTGAATGGGCCCCCATG
The DNA here is from genome assembly GCA_015521705.1 of Desulfurococcales archaeon. Taxonomy (GTDB): domain Archaea; phylum Thermoproteota; class Thermoprotei_A; order Sulfolobales; family Acidilobaceae; genus S141-84. Next base: position 12,238 of record WANR01000007.1, on the reverse strand, counting down.
CACGTATATGATAGCCTTTCTGCTACCATCATTATTATCGGCAGACTTAACAGACCACACAGGAACCCTAAGCCCGTCGACAGACTCTATCCAGTTAAGCGTCCACTTACTTACACTCTTAATGGTTTCTCTTTGGCGGGGCACCAACTGTTTATGCTTCTTATCAGTGATGGCTATTATTGAGTTGGGCGTGTCAAAAGAGCTATGCTCAGCTATGAGAGCTTCACCTGTCCACTCTGCCCTGACCAAAGACCCGTCGGGGCTCGAAAGCCTTCTCCCGTCTATATAAGCCCTGGAGGAGCCCTTTGAAAGGCCAATGAACCATACCTTTCCGTTGTCGATCCATCCAAAGTCTATGTACTCTACCAGGTCATCCTTCTTGTAGTCAACACCATGTATTTCAGGCTTTGACAGCGTCATAGATTCATAGTCTAGAACCAGCAACTCTTCTTTCACGCTTAGTGCTGATGCAAAGAGTATCTTCCCGTCGCCTATTTTGGGGCTCCTATTATTGGATCCTATGCCTGGGGTGTAGTCTATGAAAGAGCCCTGATCCAGATTAACCACGAAAAGCTCGGTACTCCTCGGGTCCCCGTGAAGGTGGCCGACACCAGTGGCTATAGGCTCCTTTACACTACTAACAAACACTGGTTTATCCACGTTTATCGAGTACTCTACACTCCAGCTTTCAGTGTCTATGACGAATATTTTGAAATCCATGAGGGACGAAGCACTGACCACGGCTGTTTTACGAGATAGGGCAAGCCCTGTTACTCTATGATCCTCGATGCCCTCTATTTGGATCTTCTCGCCGTTTGCTACTCTCGCCGCATAGAGCGTCGATCCTGGACCCTCTATTTTCTCGTAGACGATCCATTTAGACTCCCTGGAAGAGGCTGCAAGCCCTATTCTGCCTCTATCGATTTCGATCAACTCATCGTTCTCCAAACCTAGCAATTGAAGCGAGGCTTCAGAGGGGCTTATCAGCTTGTAAGCCACGTGGTTACCCTCTGTTAGGCCTACTAGCTTGTACACAGGCTTGGAGAGCACTCCAGCCACTGCCTCAACTAGTTTAGTCCTATCCAAGGCCTAGACCCGGGCCTATAGCCGTCTATCGGGGATTAGGCCCAAGAGTTTTAAATGCTTTAGCTCATGGGGCCACCCCTAAGCTCCTATCACCAGCATCTCCAAGCCCAGGCACTATGAAGAATCTATCATCCAGCATAGGGTCTAGGGCTAGAGAATAAATGGGGACCCTGGGGTACGCTTTTTCTATCCTTTCAACACCCTCCCTAGAGGCTATGACTGACGCTATTATAATTCTCCTAGCCCCCCTCTCCTCTACCTCCTCCACAGCTTTCAGCATAGTTAACCCTGTGGCCAGCATGGGGTCTACGAGAACAACTGGCTGGTCTATGGTTCTAGGTAGCCTGGTATAGAAAACATCTATCTCAACGCCCTCCCCCGTCTCCCTCCTTCTGGCAGCGAATAATCCAATCGGTGACTCGCCGTAAATGTCGAGGAAGCCCTCCAGTAAGGGTATAGAGGCGCCCAATATACCCACTAAGAGGGGCTGCTTGGCCAGCCTATACTCTCTAGCCTTAGCCGCCAGTGGTGTCTCTACCTCTTCCTCAACCCATTCGAGATCCCTCGAAATCTCTATCGCCAAGATGTTGCCTGCAAGCCTCATATAACGCCTAAACGTGGGATAGCCTGTTTTCTGGTTTCTAAGTACGTACAGTACGTACCGTGCCAGGGGAACTCTTTCTCCCACTATATGTACTGTCATAGAAGCCCTAAGTACTACTAGGCAGCAATCGTAAATTTAAACCTTACAAGAGTGGGTCTAAAGAGATCCCTGTAGTAAAGCCTCTTATAACTGAATATTATTTATAAATCATAAATTTAAATATTAAAAATAAAATTTAGCTTTTTAGTGCTAGTAGTTTCACAAGCCTCCTAACGTTTTCTACTTTTTCCAGGTTCCATGAAAGCTTCAGGAACTCGCCCACTTTATGGCTGTCTACTTTGTCTTTAACTAGTTTTTCCAGTTTTTCCTCTACTTCACGCCTGGCTAGTGGGTTCCTAAAGTGGCCTGGCGGGTAAATGCTTTCTGCCTCATACGTGCGGCCTTCCCTGGTCTTGACTATGATTTTGTTGGGGATGCCCTCAGGGTATATCTTGTCGTATTCAGGATCCACCTCTATCCTGGTCTTTTCCATGACTTCGGCCACATCTCTCGACTTTATACGGGTTTCTGAGAAACTATCTATATCGACTTTACCGTCAAGTAGCGCCACGGCCACGATATAGGGTAGGCTGTGATCGGCTGTTTCGCGGGTCTTAGGCCTCCACTTCTCTGGATCCTTAACGATTATCTTGTAGGATACTGTGAACGTTCTTATTTGAACCTCCTTTATATCTTCCGGCTTAAGAGGCCCAGCCTCTCTTCTTATCTTTAGAGCCGCTTCTACAGCGCTCATAGAGTGGTACTCTACGGGCCAATACTTGATACTAGTCCTTAGTACCCTGTCGCCTCTCAGCTCAGATAACTCAAACTTTTCTCCACCAAGGGCTACATTGAAGAACCCGAATTCCCCCTCGAAAACAGGTGCAGGCCCAGTCATTCCCTCATAGGCTAAAAGCGCCGAGAAGAAGCCGTTAGCCGCCGCGTGGGCTGCCGCGCAGCCTTTCCACATGCTTAGCTCTCCGGCCCTTGTTTGCCTAAGGGCTAGAGACGTTGTTACAGCAATGTTTACAGCGTTCTCTATGCCATCCACGTCCAGGCCCAAGACCTTTGCAGCCCCAACAGCTGATGCTATGTTAATGTAAACCACGTGGTCTAGGCCCCTACCCCTCACGCTATACGAGTCAGCCAAGGCACCAGCTATTTCATAGGAAACCGCCATGCCTTCAAGAACCTCCCTGCCGTCCGACTCAGAGATCTCAGCCGCAGCCACTATAGCTGGTATCGTATCGCTCGGATGCAAAGCCTCCTTAGAGAGGTATGTATCGTTGAAGTCAAAATACCTAGCAGCACAGCCGTTAGCGAATACGGCTTGTTGGGCTGCTGATGAAAATAGTGTGCCCCAGACTGTAGCCGAGTACCTAGAGCCAGAGGTGCCCAGAGCTATTTTGCGCGCTATGGTTACAGGCTTCTCTTTGAAGGCCCCGACAGCCACGGCCATAGTGTCCACAAACCTCTTCTTCAACTCCTCAACGACGTTCTCAGGGGCATTCTTGATACTATAGGAGCTGGCCCACTCAGCCATTCTCCTGGCTATCGTGGCCACAGCTCTACCACCAAGTTGACATGCAAGTTCTACCTATTAATAAGCCCTCTCATAAACTAACAGTCCCGGCGGTGCTAGCCGGTGGAGAGCTTTTGAGCCTGATAGCAAAGTACCCATTCATAGTGGATTTCGAGAAATTCTTAGCTAAAGAGGCTAGGATCTCCGATCCTCTACCAGAAATAGTGAACGATCCCGATCTCATAGACCTTGCAACAAAGAGGATCGAGAGCCTGTTGAGGGGCAATCTTAGAGAATCATTCCTATCCAGGCTAGATTCTTTCGGGGCTGTTACCTCCTTCTATTTAGGGCTAGCAATAGCCGGGAAAGCTTCGAGAACCCTTCTAGCTCTAGTCATTTCTAAAGAGATCTCGGAGGCTTCAAAGATGCTCTCGGGCGAGAGCGAAGAAGTAACACTACACATAGCATCAATGCTAGGTGTCAAAGTTAAGAAAGGCCAGGCGAGGGTACCCTGGATCATTACAAGCGAAGGCAAAACAGTTGAAAGAGTCCTGCCCTATACTCTAGACCTAAAGGATTACCTGGAGATTCTGGGAAGATCTGCTAGGAGCGAGACTCTGGCTAACTCCTTCATACTCGACGGGAAAGTATTCCTAGACTCTAGCGGCCTTAAAAGACTAGTCATTGCAAAGGCTAGGTGGAAAATCGAGAACGAGGCCAAGAAGCTTTCAAGCCTGGAGTCCGCACACTTATCCAGAGCCGCTAAGACGCTGCTAGGGGAATTTGGCTCAGCCGCTGAGGCTCCCCCAAGCGCTGCTGTGGCAGGCCTGATCCATGAGGCTCTCCCAGAGTGCATTAAAAGTATAATAGAGAAAGGATTGTCAGGAGCAGACATTAGTGACCAAGAGTTCTTTCTCCTACTATCATTCCTCGCGAATATTAGGGCTCCCCCTAAGCTCCTTTCAGAAGTTTTTAGCAAGCAGTTAGGCTTGAGCAGAGACGCAGCCCTAGATCTCTCGATTAAAGCCCTGAAAATAGCCTCGGATTTCAAGCCCTATGATTGCAGTAAACCACCCGGGAGAGAGGTATGTAGCGACTGCCCCGGCGATCTCGTAAGATACTATTTGGAGAAGGTCAAGACTGTGAGAGGTAAGCCCCGCAGGGCCCAGGGTTCATAGTTAGATCCGAGACTAGTTCTTCGAGTTTCCTCTTTCCTTCGGCTAGAAACTTATTGGCGGTCTCCACTATTTTGGCTGTCCTCTGCGGATCTATAAGAACCACGCCGTTCACCTTAAGAGGGGCCGCCACGTCTATGCTGCTCATGAGCTCCACAACTATGCCCCCTACTTCTTCAAGCTTTACCGAGGCTATGCCACTGTGCTTGAACCCGTGAAGCCTAGCCTTGCCTAGCACGTGTTGCGCGCATTCAAGGCTCACGGTCCTGAGATGTAATATTGGGCCCGAGACCTTTAGCCACAAATTATCGAAAGGCCCCTCAAGGATCCTCGAGAGCTTCTCCACACTAGCCTCTGTATGAGTCTTATATACTATGCGGGAGGCGCTCCTGTCCCAGTGCTTTTCTCCCTCTATGATAGTTATCCTGCCAGTACAACTACTAGTGGTTGCCAAACCCTCCACGCTATTTATGCGCAGCAGAAGTTCGAGTATGCCTGGATCCAGGTAGCCTATTATTGAATCCTCGAGTATCTCCCTAATGACTAGCTCCTTGTAAGCTGCCCATTTGGCGCTCAGCACCTCAATACCCCCGCATCGACCACTACCTGAACAGTCCTAGGCCCAACAGGCCTCACTACTCTGGCCTGAATGTTCTCAACACTATAGCCTAGCCTTTCCACCTCGTTTAAAACAATGCCTGAAGCCTTGTCCCTGGGATCTTCGCCCTTGCCGTAGCTTATGTGGAGATACACGTGAAGAGCCCCCCTATCTTTGAGGCTCTCCAACGCGTGTCCCAAATAACTTATAGCCAATACCGGGAGTGGCATAAGCACGCGGTCAGCGATCCCGCTGAGACGCCTAGATACCACTTCAGCGGCATCCCCGTGAATAGGCACGACTACGTCTTTGACACTATTGATCTCCACGTTTCTCTTCATGAGCTCTACGGCCTCCCTGTTTATATCAATGCTGTAAACCTTGCTAGGCCTAGCAATCCTTGCAATGACTATGGAGAAGATACCAGCGCCCGCGAACATGTTTACTATAACTTCTCCTGGCCTAACAAGCTTTGCTACCCTGTAATGCTCGAAACCCAGCCGCGGGGTCACAAAGACCTTTGATATATCCACCAAAAAACTGCAACCATGTTCTCTATAGACAGTAACCGTCCTCTTATCGCCGGCTAGGTGGATGAGCTCCCTTCTAACCCTGTACTCACCCTCTACCGGTGATGCAGCAAGCCACACGGACTTAACGTATTTGACCCTTTCCAGGAGTTTTGCACCGATCCTTCTATAATCCTCTAGGGACAAGCTAGTTCTTAGAGGCTTCTTTATTATAGCTATGTCTCCTATAATATCTATTCTAGACCAAACCTCTCTAGCCTTCTCTTCTCCAACAACTTCTCTAGCTACGGATCTCAGCAACCTGATAGCTACCACCAATACTAGAAAATACACTAATACACGGATTATCTTACTTGTTTTACCCGTTAATAAGGTTCAGACCCTTGTTCTAGCTCGTATTTGTGGGTTTCATTATCCATTCTATGACCTCGTATTCTACCCCCTGACTAGTCGTGCCACTGAGCCTCCTGCTTCTGGCTTTTTCATGGGCTCTTTTAAACTCTTCACTGTTAACCCACTTCTCGAAAGCCTCCCTGTCCCTCCAGTATGTTATCACGAGAACCTCAAGCCTTTCCTTGTTGGCTAGGACGGTTAATCCAAAGAATCCCTCCCTCTTCTCTACAGCACCTAATCTTTCTTTGAACGCTCTAATCACCTTTTCTAGGGTTTCTTCAGTGTCTGCTTTTATGTAGTTAATTATGGAGAAGCCAGCCTTCATGCCGACTCCCCTCGCTAGGTAAAGACCTAGTGATTTAGTTGGTTTTTATTTTTATGTTCTAGGCTGCCCTGTTTGGGAGGGAACGTGTCACTCTTCCTCATAGAGTTGCACTATTATCCTGGCTTTAACCTTGTCCTTGGTGAAGGGGGGTATCTCTTCGCCAAGATCCACGGCGAACGATACGGTGTTTCCTAGGTCATCGGTGAATCTGACTTCAGCTACATACCTGGGTTTGGGACCGCCTGACTCAAATATTTTCATGAGGGATTCATACATGCGTGACAAAGCCATTTGAAGCGATATAGGGCTCGAGAAATCCTCGGGCCTAAGCGTTATGGCTGCCATGTTTTTAAGCACTTTACCTATCTTAGCGTTTCCCTCGAACTCTCTAGTACTGGACTCTTCTTTTGACATTATGGCCTCATCCTCTTTTGTTCCCGTGGGAAAAGTTTATTGGAGGAATATTAAAAGTAATACTATGTAACAGGCTTTTGTAGAGTGGTGCTAGGCATGAACAAGCCAGCCCGCTATGCTCCGCGCGTTGATAGAAGCCTCGTGGAGGCAATAAAAAGGATCGAGGAGAAGTGGGCCAAGAAATGGTCCCAGGATAAACTCTTTGAGGCGGATCCAGATCCCTCCCGGCCTAAGTATTTCGTCACGTTTCCCTACCCGTATGTGAACTCTTACCCACACCTGGGAAGCGCGTTCACGATACTCCGAGTAGATATACTTGCCAGGTTTAAGAGGATGAGAGGCTTTAATGTCCTGTTTGCCCAGGGATGGCACGCAACTGGAGGCCCTATAGTGGCTTCTGCCCTGAGGCTCCGCGAGGGCGACCCTAAGATCGTTGAAACTTTAAGAGAGATAGGTGTTAGAGACGAAGAGCTCCCCAAGTTCAAGGAACCCCAGTACTGGATAAGGTTCTTTATCAAGGGGTGGAGAGAGGACCTGGCAAGGTATGGTATGAGTATTGACTGGAGGAGAGAGTTCCACACAACCAGCTTAAACCCTTACTATAGTAAGTTCATAGAATGGCAGGTACTAAAGCTGAGGGAGAAAGGCCTCATATCTAAGGGGTCCCACCCAGTAGTCTGGTGTCCAAAAGAGTCGAAGGTAGTTGGCGACCATGACAGGCCGGACGAGTACGCCGGTATAAGTCCCCAGGCAGCAGTCATAATAAAGTTTAGGACAGAGGATGGGCTAGTCCTGCCAGCCCTAACATATAGGCCGGAAACTGTTTACGGCGCGGTCAATGTATGGGTCAGGGCAAGCTACACGTACCTAATAGCAGAAGTAGATGGAGAAACATGGGTAATAAACGAATACGCTGTCAAAGAGCTTGAGGGCCAGGGCTTCGAGGTGAAAATCACGGGAAACATTAGGGGCAGCGAGCTGGTGGGCCGCTGGGTAGTCAACCCAGCTACTGGCACGAAGATCCCCGTTTTACCAGCAGAGTTCGTCGACCCCGACATAGGGACAGGCATAGTCATGAGCGTCCCTGCCCATGCACCTTATGATTATGTGGCCCTGATGGATCTGAAGAAAGACCCTAACGTGCTTAAGGCCTTCAACACTGATCCTAGCATAGTGTCTGGGATCGAGCCTGTGGGTATAATAAGTGTAGAGGGCTATTCTGAGGTGCCGGCCCGGGACGCCGTTGAGAAGAGGCGTATAAAGAGCCAGCATGATAGAAGCCTGCTAGAGGACGCCACGAAAGAGGTTTACTCGAAGGAGTACCACAGCGGAGTCATGAAAGAGGGCCTGGGCCCGTGGGGCGGCATGCCAGTTTCTAAGGCTAAGGAAAAAATAACAGAGTTCCTAGCGGAGAAGGGATTCGCTATCAGGATCTACACTCTGCCAGAGCCCGTCTACTGCAGGTGCGGGTCACGTACTCACGTGAAAATAGTCAAGGATCAGTGGTTCCTCAAATACAGCGATGCTAGGTGGAAAAAGCTGGCCCATAAAGCCGTGGATTCTATGTCGTTCTACCCAGAGGACCTGAGGAAACACTTCCATTCGATGATAGACTGGTACGATGACTGGGCCTTTACGCACAAGGGGGAGCTGGGGACGAAACTGCCCTGGAACCCTGAGTGGGTAATTGAGAGCCTCAGCGACTCAACCATATACATGGCGTATTATGCCGTGGCCAAGTATCTTGAGAAGGGCAGAAGCGGTGTCAAGCCTGAACAGCTTAGCCCTGAAGTTTTCGACTACATCTTCCTGGGTAGAGGGGATCCTGGCCAGATCTCGTCGACGACAGGTATCCCAATAGAGCTACTAAGGGCTATGCGTGAAGAGTTCGAGTATTGGTACCCAGTAGATATGAGGATAAGTGGTAAGGACCTGCTGCCGAACCACCTAGTATTCTATATCTTTCACCACGTAGCCATATTCAGCAAGGATAAGTGGCCGAAAGGCATAGGCATAAATGGATGGGTTCTTATAGGAGGCGAGAAGATGTCGAAGAGCAAGGGCAACTTCATACTGCTACGCCAAGCCCTAGACTGGTGGGGGGCTTCGGCCACCAGATGGGCAGAGGTAATGGCAGGAGCCGATCCAGGCCTGGACGACGCTAACTTCGAGCCCTCAGTAGCCGATAAGGCCGTCGAGGAGCTACTCTCCTGGATCAGGTTCGCCGAAGAAAACTATGGTAAAGGAAGAACCCATAGGAAGAGGATAGACGCTTGGTTCGAAAGCGTCCTTAACAAGACGATAAGGAAGGTTACGGAGCTAATGGAAGAGCAGAAGTTTAAGACCGCGCTTGTCGAGGGATACTACAACCTACAGTCAGCCTACAAGTGGTACATTAAGAGGGCTGGGGAACCCCAGAGGGATGTACTAGCGCGTTTCATAGAAGTCCAGACACTAATCTTAGCTCCCTTCGTGCCTCACGTAGCAGATGAAGTCTGGGAGAGGATAGGAAAGAAGGGTTACGCCTCTACGCACGCGTGGCCCGAGTCTGACAGGGCCAAGATAAGCGACGAGCTAGAGAGAAGCGAGGAAATAATCAAGACTGTCATACAAGACTCCCTAGAAATAATGAGGTTTGTTAGAAGGCCTGGCAGAGCTAGGATAATAGTTGCCGCTGGGTGGAAATACAGGCTACTAGAAGACATTAAAAAGCACAGGGAAAAGGGGCTAAACCTTAGGGAAGCCATATCAAGAGCTGTGAGGGAGAGTACTGGAGGAAAGAAGGAGGCAGGCAGAATAGCCTCACTAGTAGCCAGGAAACCAGAGGTTTTATCGCTACTAGTGCCTAGGAACGTTGAGATAGAGGCACTAAATGACGCCAGAGACCTCATTAGGGAAGAGCTAGGAGTAGAAGTCATAGTAGAGACGGAAGAACAAAGCAGATCGCCTAAGAGAACCCAAGCACTGCCAGCTAAACCGGCGATACACATAGAAGAGATCGAAGAGTAGAGACTGCACTCAAAAGGTCTACAACTAGTATCCTTTCTCGTAGTCAACCAGTCCTTCTACTGGCTCACCTTTAAGAAACCTCTCAACGTTTCTTACTGCAAGCTTGGCAACGTCCATGAATGCTTCCTCGACGAATCCCCCTCTATGAGGAATAGCCACCACGTTTGGTAACTTGTGGATCCCCCTACTAGAGTAAGCGGTTCCTCTCCCTCTATCATCTTCAGGGTACAGCCACCACGTATCTATACCAGCACCTGCAAGGCGGCCATTACTCAAAGCATCGTAAAGGGCGTCTTCATCCACCACTTCCCCCCGTGACACGTTGATCAAGTAACTCCCCCTCTTAAGCCTGGACAGGAAATCTCTGTTAACCAGCCTCCTAGTTTCCTTCGTTAGAGGCACTGCTACTACTAGGAAATCGGCCCTAGCCAAGTACTCCCAGCTTTGACCAGGTCCTACTACTACTGCATGGCCGTCGTCGAAGCTCTCCTTTACGCTCCTCCTCACACCTATTATCTTAGCGCCTAGAGGCTTCAATAGTCTTGCCAGCTCTCTACCTATACCACCATAACCGTAGATGACCACTGTTTTCCCCCTAAGTGTAGACAGCGAGCCAATACCCCACGAGTATTCCGGGAAGACGCCGCTCTTAGCACTTCTATCCATATCCACGACACGCTTAGCTAGGGCCAGTATCAGGGCCAGGGCTAGCTCGGCCACATAGAACGAGTTAGCGCCTTTAGCAGATGCCAGCAGGATCCCCCTACTTTTAGCCATCTCCAGGTCTAGGTGGTCAACACCTGCAGATGTTACTTGAGCGAATCTCAGCTTTCTAGCTTCTTCGAGGATCTTGTTGCTCAACTGGCCTACAAATATCTCAGAGCCTCTTACCTTCAACATGGCATCGTCTAAGTCCCTAGCAGTCTCTACACCCGTTATCCTGTTGAGGCTCTCAACTAAGTATTCGATAACTCTGGCAGGGGCTGAGGGCCAGTAGACCAGGGCTTTCAAAGGGTTCACGCCACCCTACTAAACAGTCTTCAAGGCAAATCGTAAAATATTTTGTAAAATTCGTCCAGGTAAAAAGCCAGTAATAGCGGGCAGCCCGGCAGGGCCTCCTTGCCCATGCAAACAGGGAATACAACTAGAGGGTTCCAGAAGAACCGGTAAAACAAATAATCCATCCTAGTGGGCTCTAAAGGTTATGGAATTATTAGGGGGTGGATTAGAGTGGAGCTTGATAAGCTATATACAGCTCTGGAGCCTAAAAGCCCCGGACAGAGAAGTCTCAAAGAGGCCCTTGAGTCAGACAAGGATCTAGTAGGAGTTTTTGGACCCACCGGGACTGGGAAGAGTCTTTTCTCGATCTCCTACGGTATCTATAGCATCTACAAGGGCAAATATAAGAGGCTGATCCTGGCACGTCCCGTAATAGACGTGGCTACTGGAAGAGAAATAACCATCACCTCAGACCCTGAAACCTACAGGAAGATGTCATCCGAGTATCTCTATGACGTTCTAAGCGACTGGGCGACCCCCGAAGCTATTAACAAACTAATGGCAGAGGGTAAGCTGGTTCTTGCTGATCCCCACTTCCTCCGTGGAAGGACTTTCGACAACTCCATAATGGTTCTGGACGATGTCCAAGGAGTAGCGCCAGAAACCGTGGTTGAGGCCATAACGAGGCTTGGAAGAAATAGCAGGCTAATAATAGCCGGTGATCCCATCTTTCAGAGGCAGGGATTCGAGGCGGAAAGCGCCCTACTCGCAAGAGACATACTAGTGGGTGAAGAGACAGCAGTAGTAGTAGACCTCGGTTTAAAGGACGTAGTAAGGCCAGGCGCCAAGAGAGGCATAAAGCTACTCTTCGAGCTTCAAATGAGAAGGAGAAAGCTAGATGACGTTGAGAAGAGCGTCATGGACTCCATAAAGATACACGCACCCGACGCCGACGTAGTTACCGTGGTCAACCTACAGGACGCTAAGAGGAAGTGGAACGTCGACTCTGAGCACGTTCCGGATAGCCTAATAATAGTTAAAGAGGGGCACCTGGGGAGGCTCATAGGTACTGGCGGGCAAAGAATAGCTAGCATAGAAAGCGACACAGGACTCAAACTCAGAGCAATACAGCTGACACTAGACTTTAAGGAGCTCGTTAGAGCAATACATCCAGTTTCCTGGATCCACAAACACGTGCAGGACTTCGATTTCGCCGGAATGGAGTTAAGGCTTGTGGTAGCACCCGAATACATGGGCCCTATGATGGGCCAGCGAGGTATTTACGTAAAATTCATGGACGAGGTATTCAACAAGCTAATGGGTGTCAACATATACGTGGTCGAGGGCGAGCCTGCTAGGCGCAGGAGAAGATGACAAGTATAAACAGTTCTCGCGTATCATTTTACGAATATCGACATAATTTGGTAATATTTTATCTTATTAAGGAAAGTCTTAATAAAATATTTAGTCTGTTTCTATCATATTTTTATACGAAATTCCCTTTAATAAATCCTAAAATTGCTTCGTCTTAAAACACATAAATC
>WANR01000006.1 GCA_015521705.1 Desulfurococcales archaeon | reverse complement strand
TAGAGGAGATAGTGGCTAGATGGGCCGAGGCCAAGGGCTACAGGTATGCCAGGAACGCTAGGCTCCACGGCAAGAGCGGCTCAACCCACGAGGTGGACCTCCTGCTTGAGACCAGCGAGGGGAGAATAGTAGTGGAGGTAAAGAACACGGCTGGAAAGGTTGACAAGGATGTCGTGATGAAGGCTGCCTTTGTCGCGAGCGACATAGGAGCGCGCGGTGCCATAGTTGTGTCGTCTTCCGGCTTCACGCAGTCGGCCTCCAGAATAGCTAGAGCCCTCGGAGTAGAGCTACTGACCCTGGAAGACATCATTAACTATATAGAGATAGCAGGCATGCCCGGCGACGCCGTGTTTCTGGAACCCCTACACGGCGCGGAGCAGGCAGCGAGGATCGCTGAGAGAGCATTCGCCGAGAGGCTTCTATTCATTAGAAAAGAGAGAGCCGTCTCTGCGGAGTGCACTTACCACCCCTTCTACCATTTCAGGGCTAGGATCCCCATCAAGGAGAGGAGAACAGTCAGGTACCGGGACATCAGCATAGCGGCTTCAGCCGTCACAGGACTCCCCCTCTCCCACGAGTCCGGGGCCCTGATCCACAGCTGCGCCCCCATAGCACACCTGCCCCCGGACATTATTGAGGAGTATAGGGAGCTAGCCGGGAGAACTGTGGAGAGGAAGGAGTACACCAGGACTAGGGGCGAGTGGAGGTGGAGAAGGCTCACCACTACGCTAAGAAGCCTGGGGCTCCTCGAAGAGGTCAGCCAGAAACCTGTAGTCTTGAAAGTGAAAAATATCCTGCCAAGCATCGAAGCCCTCGAGAGAGCTGCTGATCTCATGCTAACCACGGGCAAGAGGATCCCCGCGGGGGGCTGCAAGCTAGAAGAGCCACGCGTGTCGCCGGGGAGTATATCCTCTTTCATAGAGTCCCTTCTAGGCGCTACTGCTTCAAGCTTCATACCAGTATACGCGCCCGTGTATAGCGTTAAGCTTGCGAGAAGCGATGGATCCTACAGGATAGTCAAGCTGGCCGGGTGGCTGAAGAGGCCAGTCCAGGTTATAGACGAGTACTGAGCCGGCCCAGGGCCTAGTAGCTAGGAGGGCTTAAGAGACTGGATGAGGCGCGATAGCCCCTCCTCCAGCCCTATCCTGGGGATCCAGCCCAGAAACTCCCTAGCCCTTGAAGCGTCGGCCACGCTTCTCCTTATATCCCCCCTCCTTGCCTCCGCATAGACCGGGTCGCATTTCCTGCCGTAAAGCCTTGCTATAAGCCTGCACAGCTCAATAATGCTGGTTTCGACGCCTGTACCTATATTGTATACCCCCTCGGCGCCTCTCTCGGCTGCCAAGACGTTAGCTTCGGCTACGTCCTCCACGTGGACGAAGTCGCGGGTCTGCAGGCCGTCCCCGTATATGACTGGGCTCGCGCCCATGCTAATGGCCTCTATGAACCTGGACACCACGCCGGCATACTCGGGGTTCATGCCGGGGCCGTAGACGTTAAAGTACCTCAGCAGGGAGACCCTAACGCCGCGCTCCCTGGCTACAGCTAGTAACACGTGTTCTCCGTGGAGCTTCGTGTAGCCGTAGAGACTGATGGGCCTTGCAGGGTGATCCTCTGATATAGGCAGCGACTCTGGCTCCCCGTAGACAGCGGCGCTGGAAGCATAGACCAGGCGGTCAGCGCCCAGGTCTATCGAGTCCTCCGCCACGCTGAGGCTTCCCAGCACGTTAACCTGGTAGCACCTATAAGGGTCCAGCCTACACCTGTCAACACTAGCCACTGCTGCCAGGTGGACAACTGCGTCGAGAGAGCCCCAGCCAGCATGGCTGATCGCTCTCTTCAAGGAGCCGCGCCTGGAGACATCCACCCTCACGACGCGTAAGCCTCTCCCTGGCGCTCGTAGATGGTGCTCCACATCCTTCAGCGCTTCAGGGCTTGAAGAAGAGAAATCATCGACAACGAGAACCTCGTGCCCCCTCTCCAAGAGCAGCTTAACAGTAGCCCTCCCAATGAAGCCTGCGCCACCCGTTACGGCGACAAGCATCCCTAAGCTCCAAGCCCACAAGCGAGGGGAGGGCTTAATTAGTGTTGGGATCGGCACATAAAGGATTCATCACGGCTCAGAGAGTACGGCCGACCTCATCTCCCGCACTTCCTTCTCCTCGACTCTATATAGGATAGGGCGACAGACCTAACATACGTTAATGGATCCACCACCCTGAAATCGATCCTGCCACCGGAAACCCTCAGGGAGACGAGTCCCAGCCTCGCTAGGGCTTTAATGATAGACATGGCGGTTCTCCTAGTAACACACATCTCCCTCGAGAGAACGTCAAGCGCCTCGCCTATATCAGTGGGCCCTTCCCTGCTAAGTAGCCATAGAGCCGCTAGCTCGCGCCTCTTCAAGAGCCTCTTAGGCCTGTCCAAGAGCGGGGCACCAATACATGATAGAGCCGTGCCAAGCGGGTAAAAGGCGTCACGGCCCCACCCTGCTGGCCTGAGAAACCCTGGGGAGCGAGTCGTTTCCATGCCATAGAAGTTGGGCCCGGCTATGGGATGTAAACCATAAAATGCCCGGGCTTTTATCATTAGATCATAATCTGGGTGACTAAGGTTAGGAAGGAAAGGAGAGGGTCACAGAAGGTCATCATAAGGAGCCGATGCGTTATAGTGGATGACGACGGCAGGATTCTAATGCAAAGAGAAAAGAACGGCACCTACAGCATACCCGGGGGGAGGCTGGAGTTCGACGAGACTCTCCCCTTCTGCGCTTCTAGAGAGCTCAAGGAAGAGGCTGGAATAGAGGCTATCCCCATAAGGCTTCTCTACATAGTCGAGAGCATAAACACTAGGAAGGGCTACCCGAGGCACGAGATAATGTTCTACTTCCTGTGCGACCATAAGGGCGCTCCTAGGAAGGAGTTTAAGGAGATAAAGTTTGAGTGGAAGAGGCCAGAGGACGTGGTCGAGGGCTTCTGGCCGCCGGAGATACTTGAGAAGCTTATAAAGGATTCACCCGACTTCAAAAATACCTACTTCATGGTGCTCGTAGACAGGGAGCTGAAATTCGTCAACACGATCAAGAAGATAGCCTACGAGCACTAGCATGACGGGACTTATTTAAGCCACCCACTATCACACCCTTCATGGTTGAGTGTCGAAGTGGGCTCGGTCGGGCTAGTAGAGGCCTCGCTGCTTGCTTTAGCAGGGGTTTTTATTGCTGCAATAAGTAGCATGGCCGGTATTGGCGGCGGAGTCTTCATGGTCCCCCTCTTTTACGGGATAGGGTACCCGATCAACGTTGCCATAGGAACCAGTAAGTTCGTCATAGTATTCATATCCGTGTCTAGCGCCCTGTCATACTCGAGGGCCGGCAAAGTGGACAAAACGCTGGGCCTTTTACTAATGGCGTCAATGGCCCCTGGGGGATACCTCGGAGCTATAGCTGTCTCGTGGGCAAATACGAGGGTCCTGGAGATCCTTGTGGGCGCCCTTATCATTTACTATAGTCTAAGGCTGCTCTTCAGGGGATCCAGGGAATACCTGGCCCGGAGGAAGGGCTATAACCTGGACCAGGGCAACGCTGGGCGGCGAGTAATACTCCACAGAAGCCCTAAAATGCTAGCGCTCTCGGCAGTGGCAGGGTTCATGGTAGGAGTGGTTGCTGGGTTGACGGGGACTGGGGGAGGGGCCCTCCTGGTTCCTTTCATGGTCTCCGTTCTAGGCATGAAGATCCATGAAGCAGTAGCCACCTCTATGTACTCAATGCTCCTAGCAGCTATAACAGCCGTTATCGGCCACTACCAGAACAATGATATAAGCATGGAGGCAGGGTTGCCCCTGATGCTGGGGGCTCTCGCTGGGGCCCTCATAGGCTCGCGCGTCGCCGTCAGGCTCTCACCCTGGGCTCTGAGGCTAGTAGTCGGAGCCGTCCTGGTCATGATAGGTCTAAGACTCATTGTTTAATGTAAACGGTTCATGTTATACTTTAAACATTCATGATTAGAAACACCAAAATGCCTGGAAACTAGAAAGCATTAATAGCCACGCACGATCCTCCCTGAGGTAGCAAGCAAGAGTGGAGCGAGATTGGAAATCTCTAGCTTAAAAGAGGGGATGGACGGGATAACCCTTAAGGTGAGGGTCCTCACAGCGGGCAAGCCAAAGATCATTAATACAAGGAGAGGGCCTAGGACAATAAGCGAGGCAGTCGTTGGAGACAAGACAGGCAGGGTAAAGCTAACGCTTTGGGGCAAGCACGCCGGCTCAATAAAGGAGGGCGAGGCCATCGAGATAAAAGACGCCTGGTCCACGTCGTATAGAGGCGAGGTACAGTTAAACCTTGGAGTCAAAGGGACTATAAGAAAACTAGGAGACGAAGAAGCCCCCCAGGCAAGCGACATACCAGACAACTACCCAAAGGCAAGCTCAGAGACCCCAAGGAGAACCCCCTACAGGCGGTTCGGGCCTGGGCGTCGCTAAGAAAGGGTTCAATCCTTCGAGTTTTAAAAGCTTAGCCAAAAATTTTGTTTTAATTAAAACAACAAGCCCGTAACCAGGAGGGGCCCGCGTAATCCTTTCCAAGCACCCCAGAGAACCGCAGTGAGAGCCCCGATTGGCGGTTCTAAGGTTCTAAAAACCTGTGGCGTGTCTAAAGTGATAGGGGTGGGACCGGTTGCCCCTATTCTCTAAGGGTATAAGAGCGCTCTCCCGGAGCTTCACGGTTCTGGTCGACGAGTTAGGTGAGAAGAGTGAAAGGGCCGGCAAGAATATTTACAGGTTCGATGTAGGGGTGCCTGGAGTAGCGCCTCCTGCATGGGCCGTGGAGCCTTTGATAGAGGCTCTTAGGAGGGGGGACACGAGTGTTTATTCTTATTCGCCAGGCCCGGGGCTCGAGGAGCTGCGCGAGGCTATAGCTCTCGATTTGAGGGCCATGAAGGGGCCCAGGGTTTCCCCTGACGAGGTTCTAGTGGTCTCCGGGGGGCAGCACGCGATGTTCGTCGCTCTCGCCTCTATCCTGGATAGGGGGTGTGAAGTGGTTGTAACGGATCCCGTCTACTTTGGGTATCCGTCACTCATAGAGTATTTCGGGTGTTCTATTAGGAGGGTTCCCACAGATCCTGGGAAAGGCTTTAAGATCAATGTGGAAGCCCTTAGCAGCGTTGTTAGGAGGGAAAGGACTAGAGCACTGGTAATAGTGGACCCGGATAACCCTACTGGGAGGGTTCTCGACAAATCGGAGGCACGCGCTGTAATAGACGTAGCGGCCAGCGCCGACTCTTGGGTGCTCGTTGATGAGGCTTACATGACGCTGGTCTATGAGGGTGGTAAGGAGTGGCTTTTCGACATGGATCCTAGCCGGGTAGTGGGGCTGTTCACCTTCAGCAAGGATCCCGGAATACCCGGGTGGAGGCTTGGGTTCATATATGGGGCTAGAGAGTTTATAGAGAAAGCGTCTCTGGTCGCTAGGGAAACAATGTACTCTCCCCCAATGCCGGCACAGCTACTGGTCCTCAAATACCTGACAGACCCTAGGAGAAAAGAGTTCGTGGAAGAGGCTAGAAGAACCTATAGAGCCAGGAGGGACGCAATGGTTTCAGCACTCTCCAGTATAAGAAGCGTTCAGGCATATAAGCCTAGAGGATCCATCTTCGTCATGGCAGACTTCAGCGAATACCTGGAGAGGCTGGGAACCGATTCCCAGGGTCTTGCCAGGACTTTGCTAGATAAAGTAGGGGTGGCAACAGTGCCGGGCAGCTTCTTTGGCGAGACAACTAAAACCCATTTGAGGCTGAGCTTTGCGGGGGAGGCCGAGGAGAGGATAAAGGAGGGGGTAGAGGCAGTTAAAGAGTTCCTCGACCAGCTATAGAATGGTTCCAGGCCTAGAGGGGCCGCCTGGGAACGGGCCGTGCTCCCGCTGTGCAGCCGTCTTGGACCATTGGGCGTAGTACCTGTTATAACCTGGATCCCCCAAGTCTCTAAGTGGTGGGCGGTGCTCTAACTTGGAAGACTTGGAAAGGCTTGTCAGAGGATATGCTCTGAAGAACGCCGTAGAGCACGGCGGCAAGGCTATTGTGGGCAGCGTCGTCTCGATGATAATGTCGGATAGGCCGGATCTTAGGCCGAGGGCTAGGGAGATCGCGAGGCTAGCAGCAAGGATTATCGGGGAAATCAACTCTATGGGGTTGGAGGAGCAGAAGAGGATCCTCGAGGACGAGTACCCCGAGCTGGCTAGGCCTGGGAGGGCTGGAGAGAAGCGTGCCGAAACTAAAAGGCTGCCCCCGCTTCCGGGCGCCGAGAAGGGTAGAGTGGTAACCAGGTTTGCGCCTAACCCCGACTTCGCAATGCATATAGGTAATGCTAGGCCCGCAATACTCAGCCACGAGTACGCGAGAGAATACAGGGGCAAAATGATTCTAAGGTTTGAGGACACGGATCCAAGGACTAAGACGCCCATTAAAGAAGCATACGATCTCATAAGAGAAGACCTGAAGTGGCTCGGCGTGAAGTGGGACGAGGAGCACGTGCAAAGCCTTAGAATGGAGTTCTTCTACGAGGCGGCTAGGGAGGCCCTAGAGAAGGGCTGCGCCTACATAGACTTGTGCGGCGAGGCCGGTAGGGAGCTTCTAAGGGAGGGGAAGTACTGTAAGACCAGGGACAATAGTCCAGAGTGGCAGCTCGGCGAGTTTGACAAGATGCTCTCCGGGGTATATGGAGAGAAGGAAGCAGTGGTGCGCGTTAAAACGGATCCAAACCACCCCAACCCAAGCATTAGGGACTGGGTTGCCCTCAGGATCATAGATACATCTAAAACCCCCCACCCCCTGGTCGGGGATAAGTACATAGTGTGGCCAACGTACAACTTCGCCGTCACAGTGGACGATCACTTGATGGGTGTCACGCACGTGATCAGGGCCAAAGAGCACGAGGTTAACACGGAAAAACAGCTGTTCCTCTACAAGTGCCTCAGGTGGGAGCCGCCCCGGTTCATACACATTGGCAGGCTTAAACTGGAGGGCTTCATACTCAGCAAGAGTTTTATAAGGAAGATAATGGACGAGAACCCGGGCAAGTTCTGGGGCTTCGACGACCCGAGATTCGGTACGATAGCCGGCCTGAGGAGGAGGGGCATAACCCCTGAAGCTATAAGAGAGGTTATATTACACCTTGGGGTAAAACACACTGAAGCCACGCTCAGCTGGGCTAACCTAGCCTCGATAAACAGGAAGATACTCGACGCTAGGAGTGACAGGATAATGTTTGTTGAAAGCCCTAGAGCCTTCAGGGTCTCCATGGATAAGTGCAGGGAAGCCTCTATACCTGTGCACCCCGATAGGCCGGAGACGAGGAAGTACAGGATCTGCCCGGGAGACATAGTATACCTAGACTCTAGAGACGTGGAGGAATCGCCTAGAGTCAGGCTGCTCGGGCTAGACAACTTCTCCGTGGAAAAGGAGAGATCGCTCCTCGAGATGATCGGGGGAGGAGTGGAGTACGCCAGGAAAGCCTCCATTCCCATAATACAGTGGGTACCAGCCTCTAGGGCCGTCGACGTCAAAGTACTGAAGCCTGAAGGCCTCGAGCTGGTCGAGTCCCGCGGAGTAGCCGAGGAGGCTATAAGGAACTACAGGATAGGGGACACGCTACAGTTCGTGAGATACGGGTTCATAAGGATAGACAAGACAGGCAGCGACGTTACAGTGATCTACACTCACGACTAAATGACCCCAGCATCTCTGGCAGAGCTAGGAGCCTTTGAGCAACCGATCCTTCCTGTAATAGTGAGGCCAGCGTCTCCCCAGGAAGCCCTATAGAGGCCGCGCGCGAGTGGCGGCGTTCTCGGGGAATACCTTATTTATCGGCTCTTTATTAACCATTCTTATATAGTTGCATGGTTTCCAGGACGAGGGAGTGCTGGGAATTGGATAAAGGCCCTTTAAGGCTCTCAGAGAGCGAGTATAGGGTTATCGAAAGGGCTGCAGACAAGGGTTTCAGAAGGGGTTCCATAAGCGAGGCCTCGAAGATCCTGGGAATTGAGGAACAGGCCCTTCACAGCATTTTCAGGCTTCTAGAGTCGAAGGGGCTAGCTAGGGTTATAGTCGAGGAGGAGTCGAGGATCCAGCTAACTAGTAGGGGGGAAGAGGCGCTTACTAAAGGGCTGCCAGAGGAGAGGTTGGTGGGCCTGCTCAGGGGTAGGCGCGAGGCTAGCATAGACTATGTGAGGAGGGAGCTGGGCAGGGAAGCAGGCATCGCTATAGGACTTCTCAGGAGGGAAGGCCTAGTCGTGGTTGAAAGGGGCATTGTAAGGCTTGTGGACGAGGATAGGGCTCTAGAGAGAGTGTCTAGGACAAGGCTGTCCCTGGAGAAGGCTAGACGCGGCGAGGCTATAGAGGCGGAAGAGGCTAGTACCCTGAAGTCTAGGGGCCTTGTGAGGGAGGAGAAGATAAGAAGGTACCTCGTGGAGTTCACCATGGATCCCCGCGATATAAAGAGTAGGGCCGTCGTTGAAGTGGGCAAGCTAAACAGCAGCCTTTTGAGAGAAGGCAGGTGGAGGAACATAGTTCTAAGGCGGTACGATGTTAAAGCCGAGCCGCCCAGGGTTCTCCCAGCCAGAACCCATTTCCTGGCAGAGTTTATCGAGCTCCTCAGGGATATAATGAGAGAGCTGGGCTTCAAGGAGGTTCAGGGGCCTCTAGTAGAGCTGGAGCTCTTCAACTTCGACGTCCTCTTCCAAGCCCAGGACCATCCGGCGCGCGAGATACATGACACTCTTAGAGTTAAGGAGGGCCTTGCCGGTGATCTCGGTAAATACGGGGATTTAGCGGAGAGGGTGTCTAGGATACATGAGAGGGGGTGGAGGTATAAGTGGGATCCAAGAGTAGCGTCTAGGCTAATACTTAGAAGCCAGACAACGGCGGTAACGGCTAGGTTTCTCCATACGAGGCCGGATCCTCCGGTAAGGGCTTTCACCATAGACAGGGTTTTCAGGTACGACCCTGTAGGGCCCACGAGGCTCCCGGAATTCCACCAGCTAGACGGTATTGAGGGGGACTACGACTACTCCTTTAGGGACCTGCTGGGGATCCTCTCCAACATAGCCGAGAGGCTGGGGCTCCAGGTCAAGTTTAAGCCAGCGTACTTCCCATTCACGGAGCCAAGCGTTGAGGGCTATGTTAGGTTTCCCGGCGGGAGGTGGGTGGAGCTGTTTGGGGCCGGCATCTTTAGGCCCGAAGTGACTGAGGCCCTGGGAGTGGACTACACGGTGGGAGCATGGGGTATGGGGGTTGAGAGGCTAGCACTAGCATTCTACGGCCTCTCCGATATAAGGGTGCTTTACACGCAAGACATAGACTTCATTAGGTCGTTCAGGGTGGTGGTTTAGGAGATGCCAGTCATAAGAGTGGGGATTGAAAGACTGGTAAGGCTTACAGGGCTCAGGGGAGAGGAGCTTGAGGACGTCCTCTTCAGGCTGAAATGCGAGACAGAGACCGTTGAGGGAGAGATAGCTATCGAGGTCAACCCTGATAGGCCAGACATGTTTATAGGGGAGGGAATAGCGAGGGCAGTTAAGGGCCTCTTAGGAATAGAGAAAGGGTGGAAACCGCCGAAAGCCGAGGATTCGGGGATAACTATTAGAGCTGGCAGGGTGCCTTCCAGGCCCTTCATTGCAGGCCTAGTAGTTTACGATGCAGGCGTAGATGAAGAGTTTCTAATAGAACTCATACAGTTCCAGGAAAAACTTCACGAGGGCATGGGGAGAAATAGGAGAAAAATAGCCATTGGGCTACATGACCTGGACAAGCTGCCTTCAACTAGTATAACCTACGAGGCGTCCGGCCTTGAAACCGTTTTCAAGCCCCTAGGCTACGGGGAGGAAATGAGTGGTAGAGAGATCCTAGAGAGGACCGAGCAGGGCCTAAAATATGGGAGGATCTCTCTCGAAGGCAACACCCACCCCTTCCTCTACTCTGGGGGCGAGGTCATAGCCATGCCGCCGGTAATAAACTCTGACATAACAAGAGTGGAACCGGGCACGAGAAGCCTTTTCATAGACGTGACAGGCACGGATCTCGGCCTAGTTCTCCAGGTAACTGACCTGCTAGCCTCGACGCTCTCCGAGAGGAGAGGTGCCTGGATAGGGAAGGTAGCTATTAGTGGGGTGCCAGGCGTGGCTGAGACACCGCTTCTCAAGACTAGGAAGATGCGCCTAAGCACGAGGTACGTCTCAAGACTCATAGGGTCAGAGCTGGGCGCTGAGCAGTGCATAGACCTCCTCGGGAGGGCCAGGTTCAACGCAGGCCTGGCCGGGGGTGATTCTTTGATAGTCGAGGTGCCTCCCTTCAGGGTCGACATTATAGGCGAGGCAGACCTGGTAGAGGACATAGCCATGATGATCGGGTACGACAGGCTGGAGCCCTCAAAGGAGAGGCCAATAATGAGGGGAGAGCTGCTAGCCGAGACCCTAGTATCTAGGAGGCTTAGAAAGCTACTAGTGGGGCTAGGATTCACTGAGACAATGCAGCTGATCCTCTCAAACCCGCGTGTAGCCGACTCTCTCGGGTTCAGGAACTACATAGAAGTCAGTAACCCGGTACAGGCAGAGTACAGCATCGTGAGGCCATCAATAATCGTTAGCCTACTGTCAACCCTTATCAAGGGGCAGCACTCAACAAAGCCTGTGAAGATATTCGAGATAGGCAAGGTGGCATACCTGGATGAGGGTAGGGTAAAGGAGGATCTGAGGCTGGGCGTGGCGTACCTAGACGACGAGGTCAGCTACGAGGACATACAGGCACCTATTTACGCGATCCTAAGACTCCTAGGTGTAAGGTATAGCGTGGAGGAATGGTCCAGGCCCCCCCTGCTATCGGGGAGGGCCTCCATGATAGTGTCGGGAGAGGCGATTATAGGATGGATGGGGGAGGTGGATCCAGGGGCTCTGGAGGCTCTAGGTATAGAGTACCCGGTGGCGGTGGCAGAGATCTCGGTGCCAAGGCTAAGCTCGAGCCCCAAGACCTAGCGCCTGAAACACCTATTAGGCTCGACAGGGTTGGGTTCGAGGGCATAGCTAGGAGAGTCACTATTAGGGGCCCCCAAGGCTCCATTGCCCTAGACCTGAGCGTCAGCGTCTACGTGGATCTAGGCCCAGAGAGGAGGGGGGCACATCTATCCAGGAACGTGGAAGCCCTGATAGACGCCGTGAACGACGTGGGAGAATCGTGGAGCATAGAGGCCTACCTGGACGCCATAGCTAAGAGGCTTCTAGAGAAGCACGAGTACGCGACCCAGGCTATAGTAAAGGCTAGAACCATATACCACGTCGACCTGGAATATGCCGGCATAAGGGGGAGGGAACCCGTGAGCGTCGAGGTTAGGGTTTCAAGAGATAGGGCGGGGGCGAAGAAGTGGGCAATAACCGTGGAGGCCCGGGGCATGACTGTGTGCCCGAGCTCCCAGGAAACAATAGCGTCCATGAAAGGGCTCGATCCTAGAACAGCTCCCGGCCACAGCCAGAGAGTTATACTTAGAGGAACCGTGGAGTCTCGGGGAACAATGGTGAGGATCGAGGACATAGCTTCAGCTCTCTTTTCGAGCTTCTCAGCGCCTACATTCACCCTGCTCAAGAGAATTGAGGAAGCCAAGCTAGTTGTTGAAGCCTTCAGAAACCCCAAGTTCCTGGAAGACGTGGTGAGGGATGCAGCCCTCAGGCTGGCCGAGAAATTTAGGGGGCTTGTCGGCGACGACTCCATAATAGAGGTCGAGGCGTGGAGCCAGGAAAGCATACACCCCCACAACCTCTATTCGTACAAGAGAGGTACCGTGGGTGACATAATAGCCGAGTACAAGAGTAAACAATAGGCCCTGAGGAGTGCTTGGCAGTGCCAAGAGTAGATCCCGGCTGGTGGCTCGTCGAGTACGGGATTATCGAGCGGAGCGGGGCTTCCAGGAGGGTCTTAGAGTGGGGGCTCTCGTCGAGGGCGCTACTAGTCACATCCCCCTCGATCGTCACCGTGGAACTAGAGGGTAGAAGGGTATCAATAGTTGCTGGCATAGGCTCCCTAGTATCCAGAGAGAGACCCCCTTTCGACGCCTTAAGGATCGTGGCTACTGAGTGGGTAGACGCCTGCCAAATAGGCGGAGAGCCCTCCAGCTATAGGATCCTTGGTTCAGGCACAACACGTACCGTTGAGGGAGTCGCTAGGGCCTACACGTTGAAGAGTATCATAGGCCTCTTCATCAACGGTACCCGGGGGAGGTTTCAAGTTTACGATTACAAGCTAGAGGGTGGAGAATATCCTCTCGTAGTGGTAGAGGAGGCACCCATAGTAGTGGCTGGGCCCGGAGGCGTGGCTTCCCTTACAAGGTCGGAACAGATCATGGAGAAACTAGACTACATAGTACCCCTGGCAACGTCGTGTGGCAAGGTATAGCAAGGCATGGATCCCTTAAGGCTTATAATTGGCGTCCACAGCCTCCACGACCTTGCCCACGCTAGCAGGGTACCCCTGCTCTCTCAGAGCCTCCGCGAGAGAAGCATAAGTGGCTACAAGCCTAGTCTTCGATGCCTGGATGCCCATGTGGCCCACCCTTATAACCTTCCCCTCCAGCCTACCCCAGCTGCCAGCAATCATCACCCCATGCTTCCTCCACATAGCCTCCCTAAGCCTAGCCTCGTCAACACCCCTCGGGACGTTTATAGCTGTGACAGTGGGCGACGAGTCCTCAATAGTCAGGGGGTATGGTTCGAGTCCCAGGGCTTCTACAGCGCTCCACGAAGCCCTGCGGGCAGCCCTGTGCCTCGAATACGCCACTTCCTCTCCCTCCTCGAATATCATGTCGAGGGATTCGTTCAGTGCGTAGATCAGCGGGTCGCTCATAGTGTAGGGGAACACTCCCTCGCCGTCCAGCATTTCCCTCCAGAGCCTCAGGTTTAGGTAGAACCCCTTATACCTCCTCTCCTCTATGGCGTCCCAAGCCTTCCTGCTCAAAGCCACTATCGTGAGGCCTGAGGGCAGGTTAAGCACCTTCTGGCTCCCACCTATCAGGAAGTCAACGCCCCTCCCCCCAACCTTCACCTCCACGCCTCCAATCGAGGAGACAGCGTCAACTATTAGCACGGCGCCATAGCTCTCGACAGTCTTGGCAGCGCCGTAGAGGTCGTTGAGGATGGCCGAGGGAGTGTCGCAGTGAACCAGGGTCACGGCCCTCGCATCCTTATTCTTCTCAAGAGCCCTGTCAAGCTCCGAGAGGTCGAAGCTCCTCCTCCAGTCAGACTCGACAACAACCGGGACACCACCATACATCTCAACTAGATCCTTAAACCCCTCCCCGAAGACGCCGTTAGCAGCCACCACGACCTTATCGCCTGGAGACACTATGTTAGCGATGGAAGCCTCGAGCCCAAGCATGGCCTCGCCCAGCAGCACGTAGACGCTGCCAGGCTCGGTGCCCAACAGCCTGGCCAGCTTGGCCCTCACACTATTATACAGCTCCAGGAAGCTAGGGTCAAGGTCTGGGTTAGTTGTCTCCCTAGCCATAGCCATCCTAACCCTATGAGGAATATCCGTGGGCCCCGGGGTCATCACAAGCCTATCCGTACGGTACAAGCCAAACCCCCAAGCCAGACAAGGGGCCAGGAGGCTTTAATAACGTCTACAAGAAGCGGGGGCTCCCAGAGGTCGGTGATCCTCACCCCCAGAGTCAGCATAGGGTAGCTCGAGTCATGACCCCCGCCAATTAACCAAGCCATTACCAGGCTAACCTTAAATAGGTAGCCATCGTTTAGGAAGCTGGGGAAACCTCCAACCTCCCAAGACTCTCAAACCGTCCATTAAAACCCTTGCGATGAGACTCTAAAAAGATACGAAGAATTGGAGAAATTAAGAGAAGTCATTCACCTATACTAGCTTCCTCTATTCTATAATAGATTATACGTTTTACACTATCTAGTAAATCATTCTTATTTCTATAAACTCTAAAGTTAATGTTCTTGTATTCTATGAGATCCTTTAACATTGAAGACAAACTGATCCCGCTTCGTGCTAGCAGGTACATTAGAGAAGGGTTTATGCCTCTATCTAGGAGAAATACTAATTCTACTATTTCGCCGCAACGCGTCTCCTCGCGCTCCCTTATAATGAAGACTAAGAAAGCGATTCTGGCAAGCTCCTCAAGCTTCCGTAGTAGAGGGAGACTGGTAAAAGAACCGTAACTTGCTATGTGGCGTTCGACTTCTTCAATACTCTCCTCCTTTATGTCATAGATGTCTTCTATTTCAGTGCGCTTAAATATTGTAATTGTGTATTTATCGGCGTACTTTTCAACTATGATCGTCCTAGTAGGGTCTTCCATGTTAATGTATATTTCTAAGCCTTCAAGGAGAAATGGTATCAACAGGTCTCTATATCCAGTGGAAATTTTAGCTATTTCATCCTTGATAGCATAGAGAAGCTCTTTGGTTTGCTTATCGTAGCTACCTAGTATGATGATAGGGAGAATTCTAACATTCTCTCCAGCAATATCAGCGCTCAAGGCTTACCCCTAAATCTCCTAGAACCGCTAATGATTCCTTGGCTTTATCCTTACTTTAGAAGGGTTTAAGTTGTAGTCAAGCTCCACTTCGAAGTCCCCTTCTTCTATGATACTGCCTAGGATTCCCTTATATCTATAACTGCCCCTTATAATGTAACCTTCGTCTTTCTTTTCTAAAACCTCTATTTTAACTTCAGAAGGTAATAGAAAGCTTAGTCCTCTAAGCTCTTTAATTGTCTCAACTACACGTGTCTTGATTTTACTTGCCAATGCAATGTCAACCATGATTATTCAGCCCCCATCTTGTTTGGAGGCTAGATTCTTGATCTCCTTGGCTAGCTCGATGATCTCCTTGCTAGGCCTCTTAGCTAGCTTGTATATTGGCGATTCATGGGATCCAATCCTCTCAAGCACTCCTTCTCCTACGAGCTTTCTGATATGAAATGCCAGGGTATTAGGGTTAACAGGACCTAATAGTTTTTCCAGAACCGTTTTGATGTCTGTCCAGGAGGCCTCACCTAGAGCTGAGACAGCTGCTAATATTAGTACTCTGACTCTATGGCTTAAGAGCTCGTGCTCCCCTGCTATCCTGTCTGCTTCAGCTAGTATCCTGCGAACCATTTCAATCCTAGACAAGGCTTCCACCAAACCTCTATATCATATATTGTCTTTGGAGAGTTAAAAACTAGTTAACCAGAGTTAACCAGAGGAAAAGCACTAACCTAGGTGTCAAAGTAGCCTAGGTAAGGCTATGCCCACAGTAACCGCAAACCCTCCCGGCTAGCACGCTAAGGACTCCCAGGGCCAGCACGACCTATGTGATAGCGATCATAGGTTTAGGGGTTTAGGTAATTAATTATACACGCCTAGAAGCAGTATGATGTGCCATGAAGTTTAGCTGCGCAAAATAGGTAGAACCAGCAATTAACCTCCCCCCAAAGAGAAACGACGAATAGCTGATAACTGGATCCAACATATCATACACAGAGCGATAGAAGGTTACTGTAAGTCAACCGAATAGGTACCCAATAGGTCGCCAAGATTCTTTGGGCTATCAAGGACCAACTTGGGACATCAAAGTTTGAAGCGAGATAAAGTAGCTACTCTGCATGAGTCTTGTTGAGTCTTGCTCTGGCTAATAGTCCTGGGCCAGACCTCTCAGGTATATTTTTGCTGATCCCTTGATGTTCCACTCTTCTGTGGAGTACTTTTCGTGGTATAGTTTTTGGGCTACTAGCTCTTCCAGTTCCGTGAGCCTGTCTCTCCTAGGCTCTCCTATTGAATGGTTTAAGGCATCTTCCAGACTCCTAAAGGCCTCACTCATGCTTATCCCCACTATTTCAGCCAGGTTTCCTGGTCTATACTTTGCAGGCGTCACTTCTCCCCTGGCTATTCTGTCGAGCCTGGGCTTTATGACCCTTCTAAGGGTCTCCATGTCAGCCTCTACTAGTAGAGTGGCGTGGAACAGGTTGGCGCATTTTGAGGCGTAGGCTGCAGAGCCCGAGACCTTCCAGCCTTGGACTACGACGTCGCTTGTATTCTCTACCCACGCCTCTACTCCTAGCCTCTCGAGGGCCATCAATATTATCGAGGTGCCGAGCCTGTACACCTCGTCAACCTTCAACCTGCCCCTAGACCTCCATGCTACAGTAATGTTTATGTTGCCCTCATCATGGTAAACGGCTCCACCTCCTGTTATCCTCCTATAGATTCCTACCCTTAGCTCCTCTGCAGCTTCGCAGTAAACCTCCTCGCAAGGCTTCAGGGTTCTCCCTATAATTATGGATCGGGGGTTGACCCAGATCCTGGCAACTATTCTCCTATGCCCTGCACAGGCAGAGTAGGCCAGGGCCTCCTCTATTGCCAAGTTCAAGGGAGGCTCCAGCCCTCGATGGTACATTACTGGAACCGGCTCGGCCAACTCCTCCTAGCCTCCCTCCAGGTTCCACTCCCTAGTCGAGTACTTTGATTCATAAAGCCTAATTGCTTCCTCAACTTCCTCAGGACTCAACGTGGAGTATATGACCTCAGCCTCGAGAGCAGTCGAGAACCCGTTCACCATAGCCCTTATGACCCTGCTAAGCGGCAGCCTCAGCCCCTCACCGGCCAGGCTAGTTATGGATCCCAGCACGCCCTCATCATCTACCCTTATAACGCTGGACCACACGCTGGGCTCGAACTCTAGGAGCAATGTACCGTGCTGTAGCAGAGCCCCGTGGGACCTGAGCTGGGCGCTCCCAGACACTTTCCTACCATTAATAGTCACGTCGCTGGAGCCCGTCCTCAGGTAGCAGAGCGCCGCCTCCCCGACACCCCTATAGCCGCCTATGCCGGCCTCAACCCCGAGGATCCTGAGGGCCTCCACAACACCCCGAGCGATAGCTGATGCTGACTCGTCTATGGACATGGAGTAGAGTGGGTGGCTGTCGGAGACTACTATGCTATACGTGACCTCGCCCCCGTCGGCGTGTAGGAGGGCGCCGCCTCCCGTGGGCCTCCTAACCACTATGAAGCCCCTTCTCTCGGCCTCGGCCAGGTCCACAGCGGCCCTGGCGTCTTGCCTCCTCCCCAGTGACACGCCTGTCGGCTTCCACGTGTAGATCCTTAGAGTGTCGTACCCCACCCTCTTTCTCAGCCTCAGCACTGCCTCGTCTATGGCCATGTTTACCCGGGGATCCCTGGGCCCGTCTATGACTACTCTAAGGAGCCCCGCCACCCCTGGAACCCCCCAGGGCTGCCATGTATGCCTCCCACGCCTTGTAGGACGTCCTGGCTAGTGGGTGGGCTAGGACGTACGAGAAGCCCAGCGAGTAAGCCTTCTCCTCCAGCTCCCTGAACTCCTCCAGGGTATACATCTTCTTTACTGGGAGGTGCTTGGGGCTCGGCCTAAGGTACTGCGAGAGCACCAGGATGTCCACGCCAACTCTCCTAAGATCCCTCATGGCCTCTACCACCTCATCGAAGGTCTCCCCAAAGCCCAGGAGTATGGAGGACTTGGTAACGAGCCCTGGCTTAGCCTCCTTGGCTAGACTGAGGACTCGAAGGCTCTGGTCGTAGCCGGCCCTCCTATCCCTGACAAGCCTTGTCAGCCTCCTAACAGTCTCAATGTTGTGGGCAAGCACGTCAACTCCTGAGTCGACAACTCTCCTCACAGCATTTTCATCGCCCTGGAAGTCGGGTATGAGGGCCTCAACCAGTGTCCCGGGGTTGAGCCTCTTAATCTCCCTAACAACCCTGGCTATGTGGCTAGCACCGCCGTCGGGCAGGTCGTCCCTGTCGACCGATGTTATTGTAACGTAGCGCAGGCGCATCCTCTTAACGGCCAGCGCGACTTTAAGGGGCTCCGAGGGATCCAGGGGGTCTGGCTTGCCTGACTTAACGTAGCAGAACCTGCACCCCCTGGTGCAGACGTCGCCCATCACCATGAACGTGGCGGTGCCAGAGCCCCAGCACTCCATTATGTTAGGGCAGAGAGCCTGCTCGCACACTGTGTGGACTCCCAGCGTGGAGACTATGCGCGATACCCTCTCAAATTCAGGGGTAATCTTTACTCTCAGCGCGAGCTTGGACAACCCCCTTAGACCTCCCTCACAGTCAATAAGACGTCTCCAGGCCTGACTTCGTCGCCGACGGAAACCCTCACATCTTCTACAATCCCGGACACCGGCGACTCTATTGACAATATAGCCTTCTCTATCTCGATCTCAGCCACGGCCTCGCCTGCAGAAACCTTGTCACCCGGCCTCTTGAAGACCGTGACGACACGTCCCTTCCAGTCGCCCCTCCTTGGCCAAATGTCCTGGGGCACTTTGACCTCGCTTACAGCCCTCTCCAACAGTGGCACCCCCGTTAACGGTATAGACCCGCGCCGGGGATAATTATTCTTGGACTAGATATGCTGACTCGCGTTATGTAAGGCTAAAGAGTTTTTTGCCCTCGCACAGGCATAGGTTCCTGGCTGGCTAGGTGGTGTCCTGGCATTGGATAAGGTCAGGATCGAGGCTGTAATGCAGAGGATCCCTCACCACATACTCGACTCGATAATAGACCTCCACGCAGCCATAGATCCTGATACAGGCCACCTTTCCTGCCACCACTACACCCTAGGACTGGCAGTCGCTAAGGTCGGAGAGAGCGTTGTCCCCCTAATGGTCGTGGGGGACTGCATGTACGTGGCGTTCGGTAGCTCCTCGAAGATAATAGCTGGAACCGCTGCGGGTTCCGCTAATGTCGAGGGGATAGAGGAGGGGATGGCTATAGTAGGGGGGTCCGCCATCGATGCCTCTCTCCTCTCCACGGCCATATCCTTGGCAAGAGAGGTCAGATCCAGGATCTCGTTCCACAGCATCAATATAGAGATCGATGGGAGGGAGGAGAGATACGCATTGATAAGCGTCGAGGGGAAGACGGAGGAGGAAAGCATGGCAATCCTAATAGGTAAGTGCAGGGAAGAGCCAGAGGGGAAAGAACAGCTCTATGTATAAACTCCGGAAGGACCAGCTAGAGAAGGGGAGACAGCTCGGCTGGCTGGCTCGCGGGCCTAACTATATACCCGGGACCCTCCTATCTCTCCTGCACCGAGCAGGCGAATAGCCAATAGGGGCAGGGAGGATCCATTGTTGGTGGCAGCGATAAATACTTTTACCCCTTACACTAATTCATTGGTGGGTGTTTGCATGCCGGCCCAGGCTGTTGTGCTGGTTAATACTGACGTGGGGAAGGAGAACGACATATTCAACAAGCTAATAGAGTTCCCGGAGGTCAGGGAGGTTTACATGGTTTACGGGATCTACGACATAATAGTGATAGTAGAGGCTTCAACGATGGATGACCTGAGATCCCTTATAACAGAGAAGATAAGAAAGCTTGACGGTGTGAAGACCACTCTAACAAGCATAGTAGTGATGCATAAGAAAAAGTAGGCCTTGAAGGAGTACAACATCATAAACGTGGGGCTGGACGACACGGATTCCCTCGAAGGAGGATGCACCACGCACCTAACAGGCCTTTTTCTCCTAAAACTGCTAGAAGAGAAGCCAGGCATACTCCTCGCGGACTACCCCCTCCTAGTAAGGCTGAACCCTGCTATACCCTGGAAGACTCGGGGAAACGCTGCCACAGTCCTTAGGATCATGTGCGACTGTGATCCTGAAGAGGTAGCCGAGGCTGCGTGGAGTATTATAGAAGAGTACGTAGGGGACAGGAAGTGGGGGGTCAAGGGTCCGGGACTCGTCGTAGCAATGGGAGAGCCATGGAGGGATCCTGGGCTAAGGCTTCTCTACAGGAAAGCCCTAACAGACGTGGTAGCCCTGGATCAGGCTAGAGGGATACTGGAAAAGAGGGGAGCCATTGCCAGGGGTTCTACGGGAATTATTGGCGCCTCAGCAGCACTGGCCGCCCTGGCTCCAGGCGATGATTACACGTTCGAGCTCGTATTCTACAGGGATCCATCGAGGATCGGGGAGGAGAGATGCATAGACGAAGGCAGGGCTGGGGAGGTTGAGGCTTCCCTGCCTCCGTGCGTGTTCAACAACTATGACCAGGAGGAGGGAAGAGTCACTGCAGCACCTGGGGGCTATGACCCCGTCCTGGCAGGGTTCCGTGGTGATTGCCCGGCAAAGCTCTTCGAGTATAGAAGAGTCCTATGCGAGGATCCAATGTTCTGGGTTCTCTATAGGAGTAACCAGCATACGGATGCCCACAAGACCGTGTTAACCCCCCGGTTAACAGTCTACTCCACCGGATCCGCTAGGGCAACCATCACGGGGGAACCAGTAGTCACCCCCGGAGGCCACGTCGTCGTGCCGGCCACGGTTAACGGTGTTGAAACCGACCTGGTCTTCTACAGGGAGACAGGGCCCCTCAGCAAGGCTGCTAGAATGCTTAGGAGAGGAGACGAAGTCGAAGTGCTGGGATCCGTTAAACCATACGGCAAGAAGAATGGGAGAAGCATAGCTGTGGAAAAAATGTGGATCGAGTCAATAGCGCCGCACAGTATAAGAGCGGTGCCCAGGTGCCCTAGGTGTGGGCGCAGAATGAAGTCTGCAGGTAAAGATAAAGGGTATAGGTGTAAACACTGTAACTACAAAACCAATACCAAGACAATAATCCACGTATATAGGGATCTATCCCCGGGAGAATACACGCCAAAAACGGGGAGGCTACCACACCTGGTAAAGCCCCACTGGAGGGCTCCAAGAGCTTTGCTAAAGCTACCTATGACTATTAGGCCAGAACAAGTTATCGGAACATAGCCTGCGTACATGCTAGATTCCCCCGGCCTTCTTGTAAACTCCCCGGTTAACACCCCCCTATTTCTAATGGAGAACACTAGCCAAAAGGTTTAAAGGAGCGGAGCCAGAAAGGGCAGGGACAGACCCCCCTCTTTCTATTGGAATAATGGGAGATCTGGTATCCAATCTTATAATGTTGTTTATATACTACATTGTTTTAGTTTGCATGATATAGTCAAATCGCGGATAACTAGTATATGACCCACTTCTTATATGACCCCAAGAGTTCCACATGAAACAAAGGGGTCTCCGTGATGGTTTTCCCTCCCAGCGTTGCTCTACCATGTCTTGGGCCTGGCTTAAATACACCCCCTAGTTTCCATTGGATCCCACTCAACGTTTTATGCTCGACGCGTTGCTATCATGTATAGGGTTGTATAGGGTTGGGATCCGGGTCTTGTGATCCGCGGGCAGTAGCTGCCCAGGGAGCTCTTGACATTATTTCTAGGATCAAGCCCTACCTCGTAGGGGTAGGTACCTCCTCCACTGTGGCAGCTTTCATTGAAATAGCCTCGAATCGCGGCTTCTTCAAGGACAAGGTTCTAGTAGCGTCTAGTATTGATACCTCCATGAAGCTAAGGAGTCACGTGGGCGTTCTAGCGGATCCATCCTCTGTTGAGAGCCTAGACGTGTATGTAGACGGGGCCGACGAGGTCGATCCCATGGGGAGGGCCATTAAG
>WANR01000005.1 GCA_015521705.1 Desulfurococcales archaeon | reverse complement strand
GGCCCTACGCCTCCTCAGCAGGATTATTAAGGGGTATGAGTTTCACCCCTTCTTCTTCATCCTGAATACTAGAGCTGACCCCCCGATACTGCCCTTTGCCCACCAGACAGAGTTAGTCTTCAGATTAGCATTCCGTAAGCCCATGAGGATTCTCGTGGGTGATGAAATAGGACTAGGTAAGACCATCGAGGCAATACTCGCAGTTAAGCTCCTTGAGAAAAGAGATGGAGTTAGAAGGGTACTATTACTTGTTCCTAGGATTCTCGTGGAGCAGTGGAGGTCGGAGCTTAAGAGGTTCGGGATTCACGCAAAGGTCATAGAGAGGAGGAACATCTCTATTCTAGCCCAGCAAGGCTTCCCTGAGGGATGGTACATTGCTTCTATAGACCTCGTTAAGAGGGGGGAACACAAGCCGAAGATAGCCAGTGTAGACTGGGATGTAGTTATCGTTGACGAAGCTCATAGAGTAGGAAAAACTAAGTCAAGTCAGAAGAGGATTACACAGAGGTATGAACTTGTAGAGAAGCTAGCAAAGGTTACAAATCGAAACATCATTCTGCTATCAGCAACCCCGCATAGAGGGCATGCTACTGACTATATTTCCAGGTTAAAGCTTATCGACCCCTACCTTATAGGTGAGAAGGAACTAGATAATGATTCATTCTACAGGCTTACCCGCGACTCGATTGTAATACGTAGAACCAAGATGGACGTAAACGATGTTTACGAGCATAGACAGATATTCAAGAAAGCCAGGTTTGTCGCCAGGGTCATAAGTGCTACACGTGAAGAGGCCGAGTTTAATGAACTCCTATTTAGATTCCTTAGATATAAGCTACTAAAGTACTACGAATACATTGGGGAGGAGCCTAAAGCTCTCCCATTGCTACTTGCACTCATAGCTAAGAGGGCATCATCGAGCCCCTATGCCGCTATGCGGACTCTGGAGAGAATGTTGCATAGGAGGTCTCTAGTAGTTGAGGGAAAAACTTCCTCACTAGTTGATGCAAGCAAGCTTGATGTAGAAGCTGAAAGCATAGTTGAGGCTTATCTGGGTCTAGGCTTTGAGGACTATAGTGAAATAGGGAACTCGGAGGAAGCAGTTGAGCCTGATGAACCCATCAACAGGTTTGCAGAGATGTGCGGAACCCTTCTAGAGGAACAGGACTTAGAGGTAATAGAGAGGCTCTTTAATCTTGCAAGAAGCATAGCAGAAGGTAATGATAGCAGGCTAAAAGGAGTTTTCAAGCTTATACACGAGCACCTCGATAAGGGAGATAAGATTGTCGTGTTTACTGAGTACAAGGATACAGCTAGGTACATCTACGAGAAGCTAAAGGAGGAGATACCTAATGTAATAAGTGAAACCGCGCTCATCACGTCCGATAGGATAATTGTTCCAGGCTGGAGGGGGCATAGAAGGCCCAATATTGAGGACTTGAAACGGTACCTCCGGCTTGGACGGATAAAACTCATTATCTCAACGGATGTTGCATCGGAGGGATTGAACTTACAGGTAGCAAACATAATTATAAACTATGAGCCCACCTGGAGCCCTATTAAAGTAGAGCAACGCCTCGGGAGGGTGTGGAGGCTTGGTCAAGAGAAGGAAGTGACAAGCTATACTTTGTTCCTAGCCATTAGGAGTGACAAGGATGTTCTAGACGTGCTATATAAGAAGTTACTAGCCTGGGGCCGTTCTCTCCAAGAATCCCGGGTAGCTATTGGAGAGGATGTGGTCATAGACATGATGACTGAGGAAGGCTCTACATCCATTCCTATTGATGTGGCGAAGGGAACACCAAGATACAGCGAGTACAAAGCATTATTAACGTATATACGTGAGGGCCGTAGTGGGCTAGAGCACTATGTTCAAAGTATCATAAATGCTCTAGCGTCTCTAAAGAGAAATCTCGAAAGAGTAGGTCTAACTAGGAGAAATATTGCATTTAAAATTGAAAGGCTACTTAGCGACGTTCTAGGCGATTTCCGAGGAAATGACGTAGATAGGATACTCAAAGAACTATTCATAGTAACAGCAGAGCTAAGAGGACTACGTATCAAAATTGACGGGGATAGAGTATTTGCATGTACATTCAGGCTAAACAATATACATGATTTTTATAGTAGCGCTGTATCACTTCTCCCAGATACTAGTAGCTTGAACAAACCTGTCTACCTAGTCTCCTCTGCGCAACTAGAGGGTTTAAAGGAGCTACATTTATTCAAAATTATTATATTATTTGAAAATAGACTTGTTTACTCTGAAACAGTTGGTGTCGGAGTTAAAGCTAGCTCTATAGAGTTACTCAGAGGAAGGAAATTACTTGAGGTAATTGCTAAGGCTTTAACGCCAAGCCAAGTCATATCTAGTGCACATGAATACTATATCTCGGATGAACTCCTGCAATCCCTTAAGGTGAGAGCCTCAAAGACAGTCCTGAACAAAGTTGCACCAGCGGCAATAAAAGAATTAGTGGACTACGTGTCGAAGCTTGAGAGACTAGGCTTCAGCGCACGTCATCAAGATTGGAAACCCAGGGACTTGAGTGCATACAGTGATATGTCTGAGTATCTTGGAGCCATTATTTTCACAACTCCTTCCGAAGCTAGCACTGGCGGGGCTGTTCTACCAATTAGAGTAAAGGAAGTAGAAGAAGCCGCAATGAGGCTGGCCATGGAATACGAGAAAAGATCAGGGAGAATACCGGAGGATGTCAGCATGAAAGAGCATTTTGACATTCTAAGTAGGAATCCTCGAACCGGCGAGGTACGGTTTATAGAGGTTAAGGGGAAGTCTAGCTTAGACCTTGAAATAGAGCTTACCGAGACAGAGTTTAAGGTTGCCAGGGAGAAGGGCGAGAGGTACTGGCTCTACATAGTCTACGGGATTGGAACGGGGAAGCCTAGACTCTTAGCAGTCCGAGACCCTGTTAACAACATGAAATGGAGGGAGATCAGCGTTAGGAGGTATAGGTTCAGGCCAGAGTAGGTGTTAGCCTTGAGCCCGCAACTGATTATAAGTGAGGGTTCGTTAACCCTCGAGTTCTATGGCGGATGTAGAGAGATTGGCGGAAACTGCATAGTCGTCAAGGACAATGACAGAAAGATAGTGTTTGACAATGGTATTAGGTTCCAAGTAATCAAGAGGTACTATGGCGGGAGCATGTAGACCCTCGGCATAAACGAGTTGAGAAGCGTTGGTGCTATACCACAAATAAACGTGTTTGAAGGTGTCGATACACTGGGTTACTTAGGGCGCTTCCTCCTGGAACCAGGGTCTATGTCACGTCAATAAGCATATTGGAGGCTATTGAGGAATTGTATAAGGCAGCCCCTACATGACTGGCGGAATTGCCTCACAGGCTACATATCGATGTTATCGGGATAAAACTATACAGAGAAGACGAGCTTGGAGTAACTCCTATACCAGTAAGCCATAGCGTCTACCCCTCCCACGCACTAGTCTACAATGGGCACGACAAAACTGTGTTCTACAGTGGCGACTTGCGAGTCAACGGACCACTAGGCCCCAGGGTTAATATCATACAAACTATAGAGAAAGATCTTGACTTCGGGAGCACCGATATTGCATTGCTAGAGGGCGCCAATGTAGGAGAAATAGAGACGCCTATAGGACTCGAAGAATTCAGGAGCCTTTAAACTAAGGTTATCATAGAAAGCGGGCTAGCAATAGTATCAATTGACCCTTTAGATTTCGAATTACCCACTGCAATTTCTGAGATGACGTCACTTAATGGTAGGGCAGTCGTCATAGCATATTACCGACTGGTTGTTGTTCTCCCACGATGGCTTAGCTTGTTCAATGTCGAGAACATAGAGCTGTCTATAGCCATCGAGTTAGAGAGGCCATCCCTTGTACCAGTAGACTATATAGTTTGAAGCTGGATGTATTAGAGAATTCTGCTAGCTATACACGCTAGGAATTCAAGTCTACAGAGTAAGACTCTCGGGGCAATACTACACACTACTACCCGCACGAACTTAGGAACATACTAGGCACTCAGGCCTATTATTAAAACTAGCAAATGCTAAATACTCGATAGTCAATAAAAAGACTAACAGTACCTTATGGTGTGTAGCCACGTTAATTATTCCTGCTATCTCTAGTTCTTAACTAGAGGTCATCACCGGTACCTCACGGTAGCGGAGGTACATAAATCAAAAATTCTTCGTTTCAAGTATACTGATTTACTGATGCTAGATCACGGTGTTCTGTAAAAAGATCGTTCCACGTTTAGAGGATTGTGCTCATGTTTAGTGTTGTCTTGCTGCTAAGGTCTTCGTCTGGCATCCTCCGCCCG
Source organism: Desulfurococcales archaeon (assembly GCA_015521705.1). Lineage (GTDB taxonomy): Archaea > Thermoproteota > Thermoprotei_A > Sulfolobales > Acidilobaceae > S141-84. The sequence continues at coordinate 1,331 of WANR01000005.1, read as the reverse complement.
TATTTCAGGCTACTTTGTTAGTGTAGCCCTACTCTTTATACCTAGTTGGGCTAGGAGCCCGCTTGTAGGCTATCTCTCTTTTGAGCTTGAGTAGGAGGGAGCGCCTAGTCTCTTGGTCTATTCTGCTTATGTCTACCTTCTCCTATTATCGCCTGGCAGCGTCATTCGTAATGTTCGTCCCTGAGCTTCCAAGAACTCCATGAGATGAAAGCACGTGGCTAGGTATGAAACCTTGCCTTGAAAGAAGGAGAAAGGCTTATATATGGGGTTTGTGGTGGGCCCGCCGGGATTTGAACGCGGGACCACCGGCTCCGAAGGCCGGCGCTCTAGTCCTGGCTGAGCTACGGGCCCACCCCAGGAGGTAGGTTTAGGTTTGCCGGGGGGCCATGTATCCTTAGTCTGGGCCCTGCAGGGGGTCTCCCGGGCCTTGGGCTGCCGCCGCGACAGGCTTGCCTCTCGCCTAGCCTTCGCCGTGCTCCACTGTAAGTGGGGCGATGAGGGCTGCGTGGCCTCAGCTATTGATTGGGCTCTCTCCGCCGGGGATGGCTGCGGGCCTGGCGACCTTGCAGTGGTCCTCAGGGACCCCAAGGTGTCCTCGGCGCTTGAGCGTGTAGGGGTCTCCCTGGAGGACCTGCTTGAGAGGAGCCTCGGCGACCCGAGGCTCTCGGCCTACAGGGAGGCCCTTGTTAAGGCCGTTGAGGCCGGCGCCGCCGGGGGTGAGGGCGTGGTTGCCGCTTCGGGGCCGGGAGTAGCACTGGCTAGGGTTGCCGAGAGGCTCGGAGGCGTTGCTAGGAGCGGGTCTCCTGGGCGTGGCGGCCGCGGCTTCTTGGCCTGGCGCCTAGGAGGCCTAGCCGCGGGCCTCCTCGGCGTCGTCGGTGCCGGGATAATGGCTGGCAAGGCCACCTGGATGCTAGGCGTCGCCTCGCAGGGCTCCGCGGGCCTCGCGGTGGGGGCAGGCCTAGTCTTCTCAGCAGCATCTGCAGCGGCCTATGCTGGCTCAGCCGTTGCGGGGGCTTTCATGCTCCTACTCGGGGGCTCTAGTCTGGGGGTCAGGGCCGGCAAGGTGACGCTGGTGCTTGCCCTGGCGGGCCTGGCCTTCTCCCTGCTGGCCGCGCCCTTCAGCCCGCCCTAGCCCTAGAGGTAGTCCTCTATGAAGCGGCCGTCCCTGTATATCACGTCGCCGTCTAGCTTGACCACGGCGCCCCTCCTGAGGTCCTTGACTAGGTCTAGGTGTATGGCGCTCTTGTTGGTGCCGCCCGTCTCGGGGTAGGCTGCTCCGAGGGCTAGGTGCATGGTGCCGCCTATCTTCTCGTCTAGCAGTACTATCTTTG
>WANR01000004.1 GCA_015521705.1 Desulfurococcales archaeon | reverse complement strand
TCTTGCCAGTTTATTGTTCTTGTTTCTGGGTCTACTACTACTCCGTATACTTTTCTGGCTGTTTCCGGCGTTATGTACTCGTTGACCACGTCCCACAGGACCAGCACAGGGTCCCGATCCAAGGGATCACCCCAACCACCACCACCGCCCGACCTGATACTGACTATATCTCCCTCTTCGAGCTTGAAGTTTACTATCTTTCTGACCCGCATATACTCCTTGCCCTGCCTTATTATGACCATATAGTTTGTGGTTCCGTGGCAGCCCCCCTCTATGCCCCATGGCGGGAACCTGGCCCTGTTTATGGCTGTCGTGAAGGATGCCTCTGTAGAGTATAGCCTATAGTCTTTTATTATGCCGAATCCTCCCCTGTACTTGCCGTGGCCCGTGCCGTCCTCCGTGTTCAGCTCGTACCTATCAACTATCACCGGGAACCTTCTCTCGGCCACTTCAATGGATGTAGCGTATGTTTCCCCGTCGGCGAACGATACTAGGGCGTTCTCGCCGTCCCTGTCGTGGCCGGCTCCCCACCCGCCAGGGTTCGGCTCTACAAGGACGAAGTACTCGTTTGTCCTGGGATCTACACCTGCTATGGTCTCTGCTACTACCGAGAGAAAGTGGCCTGCCGTTAGCCTGTCCTTGAGGACAGGTGTGAGTGCTTTCCATACCAGGTCTGCCGCATAGGTCAGGGTCTCCCAGTAGACTGACACGGGGTAGGGTTTCTCGGCGTTGAATATCGTGCCCTTGGGAGCCACTACCTCTAGGGGCTTTACTAGGCCGTTATTGTAGGGGAGGTGGGGATCCACTACGGCCATGTAGACTATCCTCACAGCAGCCACTGTAGCCGGGTAGGTGGTGTTTATAGGAGCCCTCACGGCTGGGGGATTATCGCTGAAGTCGGCCACAAACTTGCAGTCACCAATACTCACCTTTACCCGGACCCTGAGGGGCTCGTCTGTCTCCCCGCTATCGTCCAGGAAGTCTTCTCCTATATAGGATCCCTGGGGGAGCTCTTGTAGCCTCTTCTTGGCTAGCTTCTCGCTAGCGTTTATTACGTGGTCCATGGCCTCCCTCAGGGTTTCTGCCCCGTATTTCTCTGCTAGCTCGTTAACCCTCTTGTAGGCCAGCCTAAGAGCCGCTGCCAGGGCCTCGAGGTCCCCGAAGATGTAGTCTGGCACCCTGCTGTTAGCCTTTATCATCCTTATGACGTCCGTGTTCCTCTCGCCCCTCACATAGTACTTGACGACAGGTATGTAGAGGCCCTCCTGGAATATCTCCGTGGATCCCGGGCCCCAGCTGCCCGGGTTCATGCCGCCTATATCGTTTATGTGGCCCTTAGCCACAGCTATCCCCAGGAGGTCCCCTGGCCTATCCTTGTAGAAGATAGGCATTGCCAGGGCTACATCGTTCAAGTGTGTCCCGGTCTTGTAGGGATCGTTAGAGATCAGTATATCGCCTGGGTGTAGGGAGCCATAGATCTCCTCAGCCTCCCTCATCATGTGCTTGGCGGCGAAGTCCATCACTCCTATGAAGAGGGGGATCCCCACGGCCTGGGCCACAGTATCCCCGTCCCAGCGTGTTATGGCTGTGGAGAAGTCCAGGGTCTCATAGAAGATGGAACTCTTAGCGGTTCTTATGGCTGTCCAAAACATCTCCTCAGCAATACTATTAAGGGCGTTTGAGAGGATCTCCAGTGTGAACACGTCCCTCCTGTCCCTCAACAATACGTCACCCTCTGCAAGGGCCTAACAATAGTAGAATAGTGTGGCTACCGGTTTTTTAAAGCTTGGGTCATCCACCCATACTTCAAGTAAGCTTTAAAGCTCCCAGGATCTCTTAGTGTGCTGGGCATGGTGACTAGCTGGTGGCCAGGAAGAGGTATGGAGGAGGCGTTGAGAAGTGGAAGCTTAAGAAATGGTACACGGTGCTAGCGCCTCCCGTCTTCGGCCAGGTCCCGCTGGGAACAACGCCGGCCGACGAGCCAGACAAGCTTATAGGACGTGTAATGGAGACCACGCTCTTCGACATAACGGGAGACTTCGCCCACGTCCACGTGAAACTATACTTCCAGGTAGTCAAGGTCGAGGGGGACGTGGCTCATACAAGGTTCAAGGGCCACGAGCTGCTAAGAGACTACCTGAGAAGCCTCACTAGGAGGAAAAGCTCCAAGATAACTGGTATATTCAACGTGTGGACAAAGGACGGCTATGGGTTGAGGGTAACGGGGATAGTGTTCACCAGGACAAGGTGCAGGACTAGCCAGAAGAGGGACATAAGGAAGAAAATGCAGGAAATAATAACTAAAAGAGCCGCCGAGAGCACTCTAGACGAGTTCATCCAGGCCATGGTATATAGCGACCAGGAGAACAGTCTCGCCTTCGAAATAGAGCAAGCAGCGAAGAAGATATTCTCTGTAAGAAAAGTGGAAATAGCCAAGTCCAAGCTCCTCTGGATAATGGGCCCAGAAGGCCCCCAAAAGGCCGTCGTAATCTCGCCGCTCCAACTAAAAGCCCAGGCCAGGGGATAATAGCCTGGACTATACAGCTTTGCCCTGGCACAGGCAACAATTCTCCATACCTTAACATACAGCCCTAGCCCGTCCGCAAAGTTCTAGGGAAATAACGCCTAACCCGCCTTATCGCATAGTAGCCTCGTGGAGCAGCACCGGTTCCCCTTTAAGCTTCACGCTCTAGAACCCAGGGAAGACGCGGCAGTCTTACGGGGAAACTGCTCTACACAATCCGCGGTGCTGTGGGAAAGCAAAGCCCGAATAGGAGCCCTGCAGCGCCGGGCTCGAGTGGGCTTCGCGAGGTGTCGGGTGAAGCCGGTGAATCGGCACCAAGGGCTGGCTCTACTCACCGAACTAAAAGCCCTGAAAACAAACTGAAACCGCGCGGGTGAGAAACACTATTTAGGTAGGGAGTACTCGTGCTGGTTTGCAGGCCGTCTTGGCCATTCTTGTCTTGTCTCTCATGTTTACTATGTCCATGTATATTTCTAGTTCTCTTCTGAGCCATCTGGGTTTCGCGTATTTGTCAACTACAACCCTGTGCCACGGGGGCTCGAGGCTTAGGGGCCACGTTTCTATGTATGGTTCCAGCCTTACTCCTAGCTCTCTTGCAGCGGCCTTGAGGGAGCCTAGCAGTCCCCCCTTTTGGGACCAGAGAGCTATCACTGGTGAGAGTTTTTCGTCGCCGCGCGACAGTATTACCTGGACTGCTGCAATCTTGGGGTCCAAGACTGAGACCCTAGCGCCGGCTTTTCTCATAGCCTTAGCAGTCTCTGCCAAGATGTTTCCGGCCTCTTTAGCGTTGAATCCTAGCCACTGTAGAGGAGTCATTGGCTTTGGTATTAGGGGGTTTAGGCTCACCCTTACCTGGCCCCCCTTCTTGGCCGCCATTAGGGCTATGTCCCTCACCATCCCGACGGTCTCGGCCCTGTCCTCTTCGGTTTCCCCAGGGAAGCCCGTCATTATGTAGAGCTTGATGTTCCTGATCCCGGCTTCTAGGGCGATCCTCGAGGCCTCGACCCCACCCTCTCTCCCTATAGGCTTCCTTACGGCCCTGGCTATGGTGCAGCTCCCTGTCTCAGGCGCTATAGTTATGGTTCTCTGGCCCCCCCTAGCTATTAGTTCCGCTCTTTCCGGTGTCAGAGTCTCCGCCCTTATACTGGGCACAGACACCTCTAGGCCCATTGAGACGGCATGCTCCAGTATAGTGTCTGATGCCGGGTTGTCGAAGAATATGAGACTGTAGAAGGAAACCTTCCCGGTCCTGGACTCTCTGACTCCCTCCTCCAGTAGCTCCCTGAGCCTCCCATAGCTCCTGTCTCTCTTGGGTAGGAACACGTGGCCTTCCATGCAAAACCTGCAGAACCTGCTACAGCCCCTGGTTGTTTCTAGCATGAAAGACCTGCCCCAGACAGGCTCAACGCCTCTCGGCACCTCCTGGCGCGTAGGATACCAGGCCTTGTCCAGGTCTGGCTCGTACACCCTTTCAACCGGGCTGTTTGCATATTCGGGCACGTACAAGCCTTTAATCTCTGAGAGAGCCCTGAGCCTCGACGACCTGCCAGGCATTGATAGAGCATCGAGGATCTCATCTATCACCGGCTCAGCCTCGCCTACCAGAACGGCGTCAGCCATGCCCGAGACGGGTAGAGGGTTTGCCGTGACCGCCGGGCCGCCCACAATAACTATGGGGTCCTCCGGCCCCCTCTGCCCCCTCAAGACAGGGATTCCTGCCTGCGATAGCATCCTAGCTAGGTCCGGGTATAACAGCTCGTAGGGGAGGCTGGCAAGTATTGCTGTGGTGTGCCGCGGTGAGGGGGCTCTACCTTCTACTGTGATGCCTCCCTCTTCTAGGAAGAACCCGTCATGGCTGACCCCGGCCTGGCCCAGGTACTCCCTGAAGAAGAAGAAGGCCAGGCTGGAGTAGGCCACGCTGCGAGGCCCTGGGTAGAAGATCGATACTTTAGGGTTAGCGCTCAGCACTTATACACCTCTCCGCTTTCCACGTCTCTCCACACGACGCAGCCAGGCATGATCACGGCCCTGGAGCCTATCTTGACCCCAGGCATTATAGACACGTTTATCCCGGTTTTCACGTAACCACCCGTCACGGCCCCTAGCTTCCTAAGGCCTGTATCCGTCTTGACGCCCTTGACCCTCATCTTTACTGTAGCGTTGTCGAACCTTAAATTGGCGGTTATAGTGCCTGCTCCAAGGTTAGAGTGTTCTCCTATGATGCTGTCACCCACGTAGTTCAGGTGCGGGGCCTTCGAGTGCTCCATTATTATTGAAGCCTTAACCTGGCTAGAGAAGCCCACGTGGGCCCCCTCGAGGAGTACAGTGTAAGGCCTAACATGGGCGTTGGGGCCCACGTGGGCCCCCTTTCCTATATAGGAGGGGCCCTCTACTACCGTGTGGTGCCCGACAACAGCTCCTTCCTCGACAAGCACGGGACCCTCTATATGGGCGCTGGGACTCACATCGCCCCTAATATCCTGCCTTCTCAGCTCCCACTCTAGCACAAGGCGGTTGGCCACCAGCAGATCCCAAGGCCTGCCAATGTCTAGCCATTCCCCTGGATCGAGGGGCTCCGCCCTTATCTCATGGTCACGCGACGCTTCAGTGATGGCGTCAGTGGCCTCTAGCTCCCCCCTGGGCGAGGGTTTAAGCTTCTTGAAGTACTCCAGGAGCTCCCAGGGCAGCCTCATCACGCCGGCAAAGACTAGCGCCTCGGCAGCCCTCTGGGGCTTCTCCCTTATAGCGAGAACCCTTCCGTCACCCAGCTCCACTACGCCATACCGGGAAGCCTCCTTCACCCAAACAACGCCTATGCTGGGAGACCCCATCCTGGCTATTGCCTTATATGACTTGCTCCCCAGCAGCAAGTCTGAGTATATGATGGTGTAGAGGCCCGGGCCCCCGGCCTCCATGGCCCGAGCAACCGCGTGCCCTGTGCCATGCTCTCCCCCCTGCTCAACTATCCTGACGCTATACCCGCACCTGGCTGCTGCCTCTTTGATCGAGCCGCTCATGTAGGATACAACCACTATGGTTTCATCGAACATCCCTGCCAGGTTCTTTAGATGCCTGCAGAGCATGCTTTCTCCTAGCACCGGCATAAGAGGCTTAGGCCTTGTCTCTGTAAGGGGCCTAAGCCTCTCCCCCTTACCCGCCGCCAGTATCGCTAGGATCTTCCTCAAAGCCCTCACCCAGCCTCTCATGGAGCAGGGTGGCGAAGGCTATAAGAGCAGATGAAGCCGCATACTCTGTGGACAACGTGATCCCGGGAGCTATGTCGACAACCAGGTCCGCGAACCTATAGATGCCCAGGGGGATCCCTTCCCTAGACCCTACTAACACGTTAACCCTCCCACCCCTCCTTATAAGGCTCCACAACTCGTCTCCCACGGAAGAGACTGGGTCGCCCTCGGGCTCCAGCACTATGATGGGCTCGCCCCTCCTGTCCCTGACAAGCTGGTATAGATCCTGGACAATCACCCTAACCCTCTCAACCTTTCTAGCATAGTTCCTAGACTGGACAGCGTGCCTGGACTCTATGCCCTCCAGGACACCCCCTATAAAGGCTGCAAGCTGCTCTGCATCTACGGGGCCGTCGGGTGCTATAACTAGCTCTCTCACTTCAAAGTTCTGGACCTCCCTCCCGATCCTAACCCCCATAACTCTACACGAGTCCAGGGGGCCCAGGTAGGGCATCTGCACAATACTGATCCTTCTAAACAGCCTGTAAACAGGGTTCTTGCCCGGCCTCATCTTTTTAACGAAGAAGGATCCGGGAACCACTGATATGAGGGCCCTCCCGCCTATAATCTCTACCAAGACAACCTTGTCTGGGCTATCTAGGTTTACGCACGCCCCTGTAGACCTCCTAACAGCTTCGCCCACAACCACGTTAACGTCTATGCTGGAGAAGGGGTGGGTGCCGCGCCTCGTGGTTTTTACAGCGAAGCACTCATTACTGGAGATCCTATTCCTCGCAGCCTCTACAGCCGCCTTAGCCATGTCTTCCAGGCTAGCCCTCGCCTCAGCCATGACCACCACAGCCCTCTCGACTTCAGGGACTAGCAGGACTTTTTCCACATCAGCCTCAGGCTCCCGGCACCCGTAAACTAGGACCAGACCCTTAAAATTCCTCGGGGAAGCCTCGGCACGGTAACCTGTCTCTTCCTCGATCCTCGAGGCAGCCACCCTCTCCATTCCAAGCCTCGTCTTAGCCAGTATGCAGGGAACATTGTTATCCAAACGCTTTCTCCCACTTACTGCTATACCCCAAAGCATACTTCAATGTTTCCCGTCAAGCGAGCTTTCCAGTAATGCACTATAGCCGCGACTCCGCAACCTAACCGAGTCACGCGGCAAGGCCCAGCCCCTGTAAACAACCCTTGGCCCGCTATGCCAGTTTCCCCCTGTCTAGGATCCACCGCTTTCCTCCTCCATGTCTATTTCCTTGGAACGGGATCCACGGGACATGCTGGGTGCAGTTATGAGGGTCGGCTGGAGGGTGGTAAACAGCTATCCAAGACCGTGTGTTCTGGTTAGGCGAGCTCAGCGGGTAGTAGAGCGATGCTGAGGTGGTTGAGGGGGGATCTATTTATTACGTGCCCGGATTACTCTTTAATCCAAAGCTTGAGAGCCGCGTGCACGCGCCTATACACCCCTAGTAGGGCCTTTTCAATGCCTACCTCGTCTAGGCTGGGTTTTAGGGCTCTTAGGAAATCCCTATCTATCCCCGTCCTCACGGGGTCGGGGTCTTTCGGGTCGAATTGTTCGGGTATTCTTCGGGGCGACGTGCTTTTATACTTGTCAAATACGCTTGCAATTCTTCTCAGGGAAGAGCTTTCAAGCCGCCTCACGTCTAGCACTGGTAGGAGCCTCCACTGGGCCATTTTCAGGCTTGTCCATCTCCCCCTTGTCTCTTGCCTGTTAAATAGTATTGTTAAGATGCCCCACGTGGTGTTGAGCCATAGTACGAGGGATTTTTCAGCGTACACCCTGTTGTCTCCATCGGTTTTCAGGTTTAGGGCGTAGAAGATGTTTGAGAGGACTGGTTCCTCGCAGTACAGGGCTACCACGTGTGCCGTATCCCACCATATCCTGTCGGGGATAAGTACTCTAGCCGCGTACTCGACGAATAGGCTGCCTGCCTTGCCTGTTTTCGGCAATGCGAAGGAGTTTGGGCTGACAAGCATTCTACGCCTAACAGTTTCCCCGCCACCGTAAACTATGGGGTACCCGGTGCTAGTACTTACCTGTCTAAAGCCGTCATGGAACTGGCGCCTATCAATGCCTAGCGTGGAGACTATGTTGTTAAGCCTGGTCAGAGGGATCCTAACTGTAACTATGGAGCCCAAGGCTATCCCCTCAACTCTATCACGCCATTCTCGAGTAAACCGTTGGAGAAGAGCCTTACCAGCTCCGGATCTGGAACCGCCACGAACCTGTTCCAGTTGTCAATGTTCTCCAGCAACTGTCTCCTCGAGACTTTAAGAACCAGGGCACTAGAGCCTCCGACCTCCACTACTCTCCATTCATTAACGCGAAGACCCCTTGACGCTCTCTTCAGCTCCTCGGCAAGCATCAACGCCTCCAGGGCTGTCGACGGTTTCCTCAGCAGGTTGACGAAAACGGTCTCGTTATCGCTACTATGCTTTTCCACTCTCCTAGCCACTATTAGTGTCTCGCTTAGCGATGCTCTCTCTGAGAAATTGTAGCCCCTCTCCGCGTCGCTACTGACAATAACGTATTTTACGTGGAACCTAGACGCCAGGAGGGTCCTAGCCAGGAACCATGTAGAGCCTGCTAATAGTCCCCGGGGGAGGACGAAAGCTATAACCCCTCCTACACCCACGTACCTATATGCCAGGTATAGGAAGAGCAGGCCCTCGCCCGCCTGCCCTATGTCTAGCAGCTGCCTTAGCTCTCCCAGCCTCCCAGCTATTATGTCCCTGAACACGCCGGGGAGGCTGGGGCCTAGATCCTCGGCTATCCGCCTTAGCTCTCCTCTCACCCTGTCTCTAACCCGGTTATAGGCTTTGAGGAGCTTTGCCCTAGTATCTTCGCCTGCTATGAACCCGAATAGCCCTCTCTCCCCCCTAAACTGCTCAGACCTGCCGGTGGCCCGGGTGAAGGGCGGATTCATTATGACTAGGTCGAATCTTTCCGGGAGCTCGGTAGCCTCCTTGAATCCCTCGAGCGAGGCTCTCTCGACAGCCCCTCTGAGGCCGCCCTCGATCCAGGCAAGAAGCCCGCCCACACTGCGTGGTTCATTGAGTAGCTCCAGGGATCCCAGCCACGCCTGCTTCGTGTCGTGCAGGTACCCCAGGTATATCGTGTAGACGTTCTCCCTGGCGATGGCACCGGGGCCTATGAGGGCTAGGTTGATGGCAGTTATCTGGGAGGCGTACTTTAGAGCGTCCACGCCGTATATACCCTCCTCTATGAGCCTCCTGCCAAGGCTCTCCAGGTCCACGTCTTCCAGGCCGTAATAGTACTTCAATGACGCTGCTATCCTGTAAAAGACGCTGTAGGACGCTGTAAGTAGTGTCCCGCTGCCACATGCTAGATCGCCCACCTTTACCCTACCAATACGCTCGATTATCCT
>WANR01000003.1 GCA_015521705.1 Desulfurococcales archaeon | reverse complement strand
ATTAAAAAGCTTTCTGATATGTATTATAATGGCTTACTTAATTGCAAGAGATTAGAGAACCTTATTAGTAAAGATTATTTAAATAAAAACATAATATATTTCCACGGTATTTTAATACCAAGAAGAAGAGTAGAAGATCTTATTGAGGCATTTAGGATTATTAGGGAAGATCCTGAGTGCCCTGAAACTATGCTTGTTCTTAGCGGCTCTACAAGCTTTGATAGAAAATATTATGAAAAAATTATAAAATTAATTAGTAAATATAAGCTTAATAGAGATGTAGCTATATTAGGGGAAATAGATAATGAGACCTTAGCCTGTATGTATGCCATTTCTAAAGTGTTTGTTTGGCCATGTCATAGGCAGACTTGGGGCATAGCACCTTTAGAAGCTCTACTATTTGGAACCCCGATTGTAGTGTCTAAGACTAGTGGGGTCTCTGAAGTTATATCTGATAAAGTGGGTGTGATTGTGGAACCTTTATCTCCAGAGGAGCTCTATAAAGGTATTAAGACAATTTTATGTAATACTTCTAGGGAGAGATTCGATGATAGTGTTTTAAGAAGGTTGGTTATAGAGAAGTACACTTATTATCATACCGGTATGTATTTCTTATCGCTTATTAAACTAGTTAGCTCAGGTAATTTATATAGAAGAAGATAAGCTGTTTTCCCTTGCTACTTATTACTTTGATTTTCCTTTTTTCTAAGGGTTGCAACTAACTCTTCGAACACTTGTACTATATAGTCTAGGTCTTCCTTAGACATGACATGATGGACGCCGAAGAAGAGGCCCTTATTCATTACCCTTACAGAGTTATCTGTAGAACCGTGGACCCTATACTTGTATTTTTCCATGAAAGGCTGCTGGAGCACATTACCCGCCTCCAGTTGCCTGGTCTCTATGCCTCTCTCTTCTAAGAAGTTCATAGCATCTAGCTTGTTAAAGGGTGACTCGTCTCTTAGGACTATAGGGAAGCCGAGCCATACGTGTCTATATCCCTTTTTCTCCTTGGGTAGCAATATGTAGTCTTCTAGATAGGGTATGTTGCTTAGTTTCCTTCTCAGGTAGTTGGCATTAGCCCGCTTTCCTTCTACTATGTCCTCTATTCTATCTATTTGATATAAGCCTAAAGCTGCGTTGATCTCTGTAGGTTTAAAATTGAACCCCATTTCTACATATAGGTGCCTAGGGTCTATATACGGGTATTTTGCCTCTATCTCTCGCCGCCTGTTCTCGTCTAGTGTTCTAATCCACCCATAGGAACGTATAATTCTCCCAATGTCGTTGTACTCGTCATTATTAGTCGTTAACGCTCCCCCCTCTATGGTACTTATGTGATGTGAGAAGAAGAAGCTAAAGATGCCCATGTCGCCGAAGCTTCCCGTTTTTCTCCCTCCAATCATGGATCCATGGGCCTCTGAAACGTCCTCTATGACTAATAAGTTATGGCGCTCTGCGATCTCCATTATAGACTCCATGTCAGCCGGGTGGCCCATGAAATGTACTGGTACAATAGCCTTGGTTTTCTCGCTTATTGCGTCCTCGATCAGTGCTGGGTTTATATTTAGTGTTTCCAGTTCTATATCCACGAAAACTGGTATAGCGCCCATATTTATGATCGGGTATACGCTGGTAGGGAAAGTTACAGGGGTCGTTATGACCTCGTCTCCTGGCTTGATTCTCTCATGGCTAAGCAGCTTGCTTCTTAGTATGTAGAAGGCTAGGTAATTTGCTGAAGTACCTGAGTTTACGAATATTGAATGCTTAACACCTATATAGTGGGACCATTTTTCCTCGAAGAGGCGGACTTTGCCGCGCATGGTCAGCTGTAGTGAAAATAGGCTTTCTAAAGCGTTCAGTATATCCTCTACCTGGAATGTGGGTATAGCCAGGGGAATTCTATACTTGCCTTTCATAGATATGACTTTATCTAAGTAATCCTTGATAATAGGAGTCAATGTTTCAAGAATTTTATTTAGATCTGCGTTATTGTCACCATTATTACCGTGACTAGCCGGGCTCACCACTCGCACCCTCTCTCCTTGTACCACTCTACTGTGAGTCTTAGCCCTTCATTTAAATTTATTCGTGGATTCCATCCAAGAACCTTCCTAGCTAGGGATATGTCAGCCTTTAGCCTTGAAGGGCCTGTAACTTTTATGTTCTTACTTATCACCTCTGCATTAAAATGCCTGGCTATTTCTTTCGCTATTATTCCTACCTGGGACTCGACCCCGGATCCTATGTTTATGGGTTTTCCTAGATAGTCCGTATCCATAGCCCTTATCATGGCTTCCACGGCGTCTTCCACATAGATGAAATCCCTGGTAGGCTTATCACTCCATATATGTACAGTGTTCTTATTGAGCGCCTGGCATATAACTGAAGGTATAAAGAATTGAATTCTCTGCCTGGGCCCATACACGTTGAAAAATCTCAATATGACTACTGGTGTTCCCAGCCCATTATAGAATTCAGCCAGTTCTTCTCCTAGCCTTTTAGTTAATGTATAATAATTGTAGATCTTAACTGGATGTTTCTCATCTATAGGTATATATTCCGGGTTACCATAAAGATGGGCAGTGGAAGAAAACACGATTCTCTTACTAGTTGAGCTATAACCTTTAGAGCTTCCGTACTTATTAAAGTAGTAGAATAGTTTGAAAGTTCCTAACACATTTACTTCAAACGCTAGATCCTTATTTTTTTCACATGAATGATGGTCAGGAATAGCTGCTAAATGAAACATTATATCAGCCTTTCTTATAATCTCTAATACTTTTTCAGCTTCCCTTATATCTACTTTTACAAGCTCTATAGAATCCATGATATTGCTAAGGTTCTCAAGATAGCCGGTAAAAAAATTGTCAAAAACATATACAATATAGCCCTGCTTTACCAGTTTCTCTACTAGATGAGAGCCTATAAAGCCTGCTCCTCCAGTTACTATTACTTTCAATCCAAAGGCCACCTTTGCCACGGGTTCTAGCGCTTAAAGGGAGTTAATAACTCCTTCTTGTTTAAATCGAAAAACTTCAGGATTAGTAAAGTTAAGATAAAACATAGAGAAATATAATAGAGAATATTAAGGTATTATTAAGATATTAAGTATTCTGGAAAAGAAAGAAATCTAGTTTTTTCATCCAAATCTATAAAGTTAGGCTACTTGATTGTATAGCTCTTTTATTATTAATTTTAAGAGTCTTCTATAAAATTAACATAGTCTATAGTTTCTTGGAGAGGCTAACTCTGCATTTCTAAATGTGGTGCGTATAGTTATCTATTTGACTGTGAACCAGGGGACTATGCGCAGTTGTTGTAGGGGTAAGTCCATGTGGTAGTAGAGACCGTATTCTCCGAAGAGTTCTCCGTGGTCAGATGTTATAATTATTCGCCCTTCCAGGTTTGGTACTAGCTCGGCTACATATTTGAGTACCCAGCGTAGGTTCTCCTTATAGGCATGGTACAGGACTCTGCGTATCTTCTCCTCAGATCTTAGATAATCCTTCAGCATACCTAGTGTGATGTCTTCCATTGAGAATTTTCCTGTAAACGGGTTTGATTTTCGTATTGCGAGGCTTGCCAAGTTTTTGCTTAATTCTTCGTGTTTTGAGACTTTCGCTGTAAATCCCTTGAAAGCTATGTAGGGTGCGTGTGGCTGTTCATAGTGGATTATCAGTTTGTAGTCTTTGGGGAAACCGAGCCCTCGTAGCTTCATCCTTGCCATAGCAATCCTAACACCTAGATTAACCTTGGAGGGAGGGACCATGTCGAACTCCTCGTCCCAGCCCCAGTCCCAAACCTCTATAACGTCCAGGAATACGCTGCCAGCGTCAAAGTCTCTTAGCAGGCCACGCTTATTTATGTGCGGAGCCGCTGAAACGTATACTGTGTCCCTCCACTTTCCTCCTAGGAACGTCCTCTTAAGCCAGTCAATGGTTACACTGGCAGGGCTTATTACGGGCCGGAGGTGGCCGTCAATGTAGTCTTCGACAATTTCGGAGAACACGTCATATCTACAGGCATCGAGAACTATCATCGCGTCGAATTGCTTACCATTTATCAGCTTGTCCTGCCTTTCTAGCTTGAAGGATCTTTCAAACTCAGGCTTATTATACCCGGCCAGGGGAAATACGGCCCTCATAACATTATACTTCACATAAAAACTGGCAAGCCACAGCCTAGTACTAAACCTGAAAACATTCATCGTAAGGAAATCTCTAGCCTTGTTAACGGCCCCTAGCATCCTAGTACCCACCGTGCCACTCCTCTAGCATCTTACCCTACAACGCCTGTTTCTATCCCATCAAGTATTTCAGGGATCCAGTGCCCTACCTTATATGCATTGCAATATAATGTAGTTATAATTCAGGAAAATAGAGCCTAGCTTCCACTGCAATGCCCTGGAACCCTCTAGGCCCGGGTGCTTATTCCTAGTCTTTCGAGTGCTTTGGGGAGTATGTGGTGGCCCTTATCTAGTATCCCTAGGCTCCCTCTAAGGCATTCCTCCTCGGTAAACCTTTTGTGGCCCTTGTTGAATGCCTCGCTGTGTATCATTACGGGAACTGGGTCGTCTGAGTGGGCCTTCTTCGTCCATGGGGTTGAATGGTCTGAGGTTACAATGATTCCTAGGTTGTCGAGGTCTACTCTGTTCAGGAGCTCTCCGAAGAAGTGCTTGTCTATCTCCTCGATTGCTTTGATCTTGCCCTCTAGGTCTCCGTCGTGGCCTGGCTCGTCGGGGCCTTTTAGGTGAACGTAGACGGCTTCGAATCCTTCTAGTGCCTGGGCTGCTAGCCTGGCCTCGGCCCTGTACGCATCCCTCTTACCCATAGACTCTATGTCTACTGGTATGTCGTGTAAGCCCAGGGTCTTTGCTATCCCTCTCTCGACTACCATCTCGACTATGCTGGCAAACCTTAGCCCGAACTTCTCTGTTATAGGTTCTGCCTGGGGCAGGCTATCGCCTGCGTCTCTTAGGAGTACAGCGTTGGCTGGTAACAGGTTCCTGGAGGTCCTCTCCCTGTTGATCTCGTGGTCTCTCAGCACCTCTATAGATCTCTCTGTGAACTCGTTTACCAGCGCTGCCGCCAGCCTTGCCTCCTCGCTGTCGTCCAGCGGGCGGGCCCTGGCTAGGAAGGGCTCGTAGCCTTCCAGGGCAACGCTTATCTTCCCCCTCCTCTCGTATGCTGGATCCGTGTTTGATATGTTGCCGGAGAGCCTTTGCTTCTTATGCTTTATGACCAGGACGGCCCTATGGCCAATGGTGGCCTTGAAGAGGGCACTGGCGTTGCCTTTGTCGAGGCTCATACCGTCGAGACTCTCTGCTAGCTTCCTAGCCTCGCCCGAGCTGAGCCCTCTCCCGACCCTCCTGTCGATGATCCTCCGAGTCCCAGGGTCTATAGTGGCGAAGTTTGCCCTCATAGCCAGGTTCCCGGGCTTGAAGTCAACCCCTGCCCCTAGGGCTTCCAGGGGCCCCCTTCCTGGATAGTACTTCTCGGGGTCGTAGCCTAGTAGTGACATGACGGCGGCATCGCTCTCGGGAGCCACGCCTCTTCCCAAGATATATGCTAGGCCACACACGGATCTCCCGGCCAGGCTGTCAATGTTGGGCTTGTTCGCGAGCTCCAAGGCCCTTTCCCGAGTGGAAAACCCATCTGGAGCCCCGTCAAGTACTATGTAAAGGAGTCTAGCCTCTGCCACTCCAAACACCCATAGCCCCGGTTCGTTTAAACGTGGTACTGGAGAAATTAAAGCCCGATGTCTGCATGGATCCTTCGCTGCAACGATACCAAGCCAGTATATGAGGAACCAAATAAAAAGCCCGGAAGAGGCCTTACACTTTCACGGCTACAGGCTAGTAGCCAGGCCTTAAGGCAGCCGTATTCCACCCGCTCTGCTGCTTTGGACTCGCAGAGCATCTGCTACGCGGGTGAGGCTATGTGCTAAAGACCTGGGTTGTGGAGGATGGGTCTCCCTACCAGATACTGGCGTCCTTCGAGTCACTCCTTGAGAGGAAGCATTTGGGGCGTAAGAAGCTTGTCACCACCCACTCCACTATAGGCCTCGTGGCCGAGTGGCCCGAGGTCAGTCGTGTGCTGGGCTTTTTCTCGAAGGCCTCAAAGCCCCTGGGCGACAGCCGGGTTTACAGGAGGATTACGGGCGGCCCACCCATAGACTTGAGGGAGGGCGGATCCTACGCAGCCATAGTGGGTGAATACCCGTGGAGCCTCAGGTCTCTCTACAAGGACCTTAAACCTTTAATGGAATGCTTTGATGAAAAGGGCTTCCACGGGGGAGCCTCTAGGGACGGAGAGACCGTTATAGGCCTGACGAAGCTCGCAAAGGCGCCTAGCGGCGTCCTCGTTGAGGTTTTAACCAACAAGCCTCTTGAAGAGCTTGTCGAATGCCTATCCAAGTACTACGGGGGCGTGGAGAGCGTTGGATCCATAGATCCTGACCTGGTGCCAACAAAGGCGGCTGACAGGCTCCGATCTCCTGAGTGGCTGCGGCTGGAGTCGAGGAGTTACAATATCGAATCTGTCTCGGCTAATGACGAAGGCTTTTACGTAAGATTCACGGCTTGGGTCGAGGAGGAGCTGATCCACTGGATGGAGGTCGAGGGCAACTTTTACGCATACCCCCCGGCACACGTCCTGGCCATAGTGGGCAATGTCAGCCAAGTGCCTCCGAGCCCAGGCCTCGAGTACGAGTTTCTAGCAGCCTGGTCATCATTCATTGATGTAGCAGGTATAAACTTCGAGGATGTGGAGCGAGCTTTTAGGGAACTATTGAGAAAGGCTGGCGGGGATTTTTGATGGGCAGGCTCGTGGGCGAACGCTCCGTGCATTACTCTGAGTCTAGGTGGAGACTGTTAGAGGATAAGAGGCGGAAGGCCCTCACAGTAATGGAGTCTCTTAGTGGGCTCCACGCCACAGTAGTGACCCACGGGAGCATAGCCCGAGGCGATGTTAGCGAGGACAGCGACATAGATGTGGTAGTCCTCGAGCCGGTACCTCCCTCGATACTGGAGTTGCACCTGGAAAGGAGAGGCCTCAAAATAGTGGGGAAAGAGCTGATCCAGGCAACACCCAGCTATACGCCTAAGGTCTACTTCTACCTGGACTATGCCGAGGAGAGAGTGGTTAGCCTCCCACTGGCCAGGCTAAAGCCCAGGGAAAGAGAGTTCTATAAGTGGGGCGGCGAGATAGACGTGACTGGGCTGAAGAGGAGCGTTAGGGTGCCCGGCGTCAACAAAGACCTACTACTAATAGTCCCCACAAGCTATGGCCACGTAGAGTACCCCGTAGAGGGTAGAGAGCACGAGGTAGCCAGGATCCTGGGGATAAGTATTGAAACAGTGCTTGAGAGGATGCGCGTCCTTGGCAGAAGGAGAGAGCATGGAAGGACAGGAGTCTTCCTAAAAGTTGAAATAGAGCCTGAAACCCCCGTAGAAGAGATTATAAGAAAACTGAAAAACGAAAACCCCGCGTTCAGGAGACAGGTTCAAACATAGGCGCCCAAGAAGGGGGTCACTTGCCTTGGAGCACACTATGGTCATAGGCGTCTTAGGGCTTCTCTTAGTGTTCACATCATTCATAGTAAGGAACTGGGTATGGCTGTACTCGTTCAACCTATCAGGAGCAGTCCTCCTCACGATCTACGCCTACATGATTGGGGATCCCATATTCACCATAGTAGAAGCGGGGATCTCGGCGTTCCTCTCGTACAGGCTGGTCTCCGAGATACGCTCTCGAAGAGCCAGGCCCCCGGGAGCAAAAGTATAAATGCCCCGACAAGTAATATCTTGAAAAACTGGCGGGGTAAAACAGCGGGGTAGGGCAGCCTGGTAGCCCGCGGGAGGTGCAGAGGCCCTTCTTCTCGGGCCCTGCCCCGCGAAGCTCATAAGGGGGCGGCCCTCAGGCTCCCTCCCCCACTCTTAACAACTACGGGCTATGGGGCTCAATCCTCGCCCTTCAAGAGGTACTTCTCCCTGAGACCCTCCGGCGGAGGACATCTTCTCTCCTGTCTCCTCATTTTTTGTCTTAGTTTTCTTGTTTCTTGCCAGTTTATTGTTCTTGTTTCTGGGTCTACTACTACTCCGTATACTTTTCTGGCTGTTTCCGGCGTTATGTACTCGTTGACCACGTCCCACAGGACCAGCACAGGGTCCCGATCCAAGGGATCACCCCAACCACCACCACCGCCCG
>WANR01000002.1 GCA_015521705.1 Desulfurococcales archaeon | reverse complement strand
GCTAGGATGGGTGTTCAGACTCTAGTGGCTGTCATACTCCTGACCCTCGTAGTGGCGACTGCTGCCATAGCGATCTACACCTGGCTCAGCGGCGTCACCTCCACAAGCCCTACTGAGGCGCAGACACTAAAAGAAAGAATAAGAATAGACGGCGTCGATGTAGCCTACACCGCCTCTCCTGGGAATTACACATTCACAATAGTGGTGAGGAACATAGGTGACGTACAGGTAAACGTGACAGGTGCCTACTTGATAGACCCAGAAACAGAGCTTGTGGTGCAGAATGCCTCAAACACTAGCGTGGGCGTTGTAATAGCTCCCGGTCAGGCTAAGAATGTCTTGATCTTTAATGTCTCTGACACATATATAGTAGCTGGCAAGGCTTACGTCACAAAGGTGGTTACGGAGAGCGGTATAGAGTCGAGAGCCACGATTAGGATCCAGCCTTGATATTAAAGCTTTCCAAAGTATTTTTACACTAGACACCCCTATTGCAAAGCCTATGAAAATAGCTAATAATATTAAACCAGGAAACCTTAAAAGTGAGAGGGTTTTTATCTTGAAACCTGAGGGCTAGCGTACATGTTAAGAGTATATACTGCCGCATGCCTAGTTGCGTATATGGGGTTGTAAGGTTTTGGAAACTTGAGCGAGGAAACAAGGAATGTGGAACCAGGTGAGGAGTTTGTCGAGTCTTACGTTGTGCTAGAACTACCTAGAGTATCGGTTAATATTCTAAGGCAGAGGGATGGTAGTTTTTTCTATAGGGTTGAGGAGCCTTCTCTTGACGAGGTTTCCCGTAACGTGTTGTCTTGGCTTGAAGAGCAAATAGTTGGGGGTAGGCTTTACGAGGAGATTAGCGGTTCTCCGCTGGAAGAAGCCATAACCGCGCTTTTCGAGAGGGCTCGTGTCAGGGCTGTCAGGCTTGTTAGGGCTTGGAGGAAGAGGCTCCCCGAGAACTATGATCCTGATGCTGCCGCTCTTGTTGCAGCGTATTATGCTGCTAGGGATTATGTGGGTCTTGGTAGGCTTGAGCCTCTTGTCAGAGATCCGTTCGTGGAGGATATTACTTGTAATGGGTCTGGGCTCCCGGTTTATGTTTACCATTCTAAGTACGAGTGGCTTAGGACTAGTGTGGTTCTCGGGGAAGAGGAGCTTGACAGGCTCGTTTCCGTGCTTGGTGTCAGGATTGGGAGGAGCCCCACGCTTGCGAGGCCTGTAGTGGAGGGAGTTATTAAGGGGTTGGGTTATAGGGTTAACATCGAGCTCGACGTGGTGTCTAGGAGGGGCCACTCCTTTACGATTAGGAAGCCTAGGGAAGTAGTGCTCACGGTGGCGGATCTTATCAGGGGTGGCACTCTTAACCCTAGGCTTGGAGCTTACCTTTGGCTTGCCGTCCAGTACAAGCAGGGCATGATAGTGTACGGGCCCACGGGTTCGGGCAAGACCACGCTGATTAACGCACTGGCAATGTTGGTGCCTCCCGAGTACAAGATAGTCACTATAGAGGATACGCCGGAGATCAACCTCTCCTTCCACGAGAACTGGGTCCCCCTTATAACGAGGCCTTCAAGGGAGGAGGGGGTTGAGCCGGTAACTCTCCAGTCACAGGTGGAGGCTGCTATGAGGCAGAGGCCGGATCTCCTGATACTTGGCGAGATCAGGAGCAGGGAGGCCTACGCCTTCTTCCAGGCGGTCGCCACGGGCCACGGGGGGCTGACCACTATACACGGTGACGACGCCGTCTCTCTTGCTAGAAGGCTCGCGAGTCCTCCAATGAATGTCCCCCTAACCATGATAGCCTCTGTTAGGGCCTTTGTCAAGATAGCGAGAATGAGCGAGGAGGGCAGGGTTATTAGGAGGGTCGTTAAGGTAGACGAGGTTTCTGGTATTGACCACTCGAGGGAGGAGGTCGTGTTCGAGGAGTACGTCAGGTGGGTGGGTGGCGAGTGGAGTTTTTCCAACAAGCAGAGCAGGCTCCTGGCCAGCATCTCTGACCTGTACTTTATACCCATAGATGAGCTCGAGGACGAGGTTTTCAGGAGGAGCCTGGTACTGCTCTATGCCGCGAAGAAGGGTATGGATAGGTTCGGCTTCCAGGCCCTCATTAGGAGCTACTTGAGGGAGCCAGAAAGGGTTGTTAGGAAGCTATCGAGCGAGCTGGGTGGTATAGCTTGACGGCGCTTGACGTGGCTGAGATAAGGGCTTGGGACCCCCTTTTATCGAGGTATAAGCGCTTCTGGTCACGGCTCTTCGCGGGCCATGAGAGGGTTCTCAGGGGGGGTGTTGGCTGGAGCCCCGGGGGGTTCTTTAGTAGCTTGCTTGCCTTCACTCTGCTCTACTACTTCGTCCTGGGCCTTAGCTCTCTAGTATTGTGGGTGGCCGGGATCAGTGTCTCATTGCCGCTGCTTGCACTGCTAGCTGTTCTGGGCTTCGCGGCCCCGCCGTTGCTGTCATACTTGTACGCCTGGTCTGTCTACTATACCAGGGGGGAGAGGATGGAGACGAGGTTCCACGTTTTTGCCTCGATACTCGGAACCCTGCTGTCCTCTGGTATGAGCATAGAAGAGGCTCTTAGGCTTATGGAGGAAAGATATAGTGGGGAGCTGAGGGACTTCAGCAGGGAAATATCGACCCTTAACAGGCTTATCTCGCTGAACATACCTACAAGGGACGCCCTCCAAAGGGTTTCCCGGGTGACTCCCTCCAGGAGCCTGTCTAGCCTACTATACTCTCTCTCCGAGACCTACACGACTGGAGCAGAGATGGCCGACGTCGTTTGGAGCGAGCTGGACTCCTACCTGTCAGAGGTCTCTATAAGGGTTGACAGGGCTGTGACAAGCATTGGGGGCCTGATAGAGTCCTTCGTGACACTAGCAGTACTAATGCCCACACTCCTAGGTGTTCTAGCAATGCTGGCAGCCTTCGGGCCCCTGCTAGGGCTCAGCTTCCAGGCACTAATAGCCCTGGCCAGCCTGGGGCTTGTCCCCCTAGTCTCAATAGTGGTAGCCATTATGGCTGACTGGATAATAGGGAGGGTCAGGCCTTGAGGAGCCCTGCTAAGATACCTGGCTCGCCGAGCATAGTGCTCCACGCGGTTCTTTCAGTGGTTCTAGCAGTATCCTTCCTCCTGGGGTATGTTGCCGCCTCCAGGGCTGGCGCCGTGCCGCCTATAGAGGCCAGGGTGATTAGGCTCATAGCACTACCCGTACCCTCGGATCCTGGGCTAATGTACGCTATAGCCGCAACCATATCAGGCGCCATGATAGGTGTCTACGTTTATGGCAGAAGGCTAGCCTCCGTAGAGGAAGAACTGGAGAAGCAAGTGGTCACGGCACTCAGGATCTACCACACAGTAGCCGAGGCGTCCGGGTCCCCCCTGGAAGCAGTCAGGCTTCTCAGGAAGAGCATAGGAGAGGATCCTATAGCGACTATGCTGTCATCCATAGAAGCCCTGATGAGCAGGGGTGTGCCGATGGAGGATGCCTTTAAGAGAGTGTTCTCGGGGGCTCCGAGGCATGTTAGCCTAGTGGCACAGACGATCCCTGTAGCGCAGAGGGGCGGGGCCAGGATGCGGGAGGTGCTGGAGAGCGCGCTATCCTATGCGAGGGAGATAGGGAGGATGCGGAGAACCATGGCTAGCAGGCTGGCGCCATACAAGTATGTCCTGGCAATGGCCAACATTCTCTTCAGCTCTGTTGCCGGCGTCACTATAGGCCTCTTAGACCTGATAAACAGGGGAGGACTAGTTCCTGGCATCAGGGCCGCTGTAACCACTGAAGAGCTGACAGCCATGCTATGGTTCTCGTCCCTGGTCGTAGCCTTGGCCTCTTCCATAATAGCTGGAAGGGTAATATCTGGTAAAGCCCCCCTCGGCGGTCTCCTCGCTTCTGCTTTCGTAGCACTTAATACCATTATCATACTAAACATACCTGGGATATTTGGTGCCTTGGGTTGAAGGGTAGGGGCATAGCTGAGGTCACAGGAGTCATACTTATGGGTCTGGTGACCCTGGCTATAGCCACGATAATCTTCGTGGCGGTTGTGGGCCAGATGTCGGAAATAGGGGGAGAACTAGAGGATGCAGCGCTCGAAGCCATGGTAGCGCCCAAGGAGAGGCCAGTGATATTGGCTGCGAAATACAACTCCTCGGCGGGCAGCGTATGGGTCTCCATAGCCTCCTCAAGCTACCCAGTCAGGATAGTAGACGTCTACATCAACGGCGCAGTAGCAACCACCTCCTGCACAATGACCGTGGCTTCAAACACACAGCAACTCCCAGCCTCTCTACCCGGCGAGACGGCTGCTGTCATAAGCTGTCCTGCACCCACAGGGCTATCAAGGGTGGAGGTCAGGATAGCCTATGAGGGGATAACCCAGGGCCTGGTGGTGGCGTATGCGAGCTAAGGGGAAAGGCGTGAGCTCGGTCATAGGAATGGCGTTCCTCTCAATACTACTCATAGGCATGCTACTCCTAGTATACGAGTCCCTCAGAACAATGCAGGAGGTATCAACAGAGTCTAGGGAAGCCTCCAGGATAATACCAAACCTGCCCCAATGCATAATAGCTACGTGGGAAAAGCCCGCGGCTGACAATATCACGGTAACCATCGAGAACCAGTGCGGCGAGCCAGCCAACATCACAGCAGTCTCAGTAGCTTTCGAAGACTCCACCGTGGCAGTCATAGACAAGAACAACCTAGCACTACTCCCACTAACAATACCCCCAGGAGGCACGTTAACGCTAGACATTAACATCACACAGACCCTAGGAACAACCAAAAACCCTGTAGGAGTATCACTAGCGGCAATGCACCTAGCCACAGGAATAACGGTGCCAATAGAAGCGGTACAGCCACCACCAACAACCGGGGCACCAGCCACCAACGCCACATACACGCTACTACCGACAGCATACAGCGACTACACAGCAACTTGGCTAGGAACCCTAACCCAACAAGAGGAGAGAAGAGGAACAATAACCACAACAAACCTGATAAAAGGAACAGGAACGATAAGCACTAGCCAGCTAGAAAACAGGGACTCCATTACGGCGACTATAACAAGCCAGCCGACGAGCATAAACCTAGTACTGGTCGAGAACAACACGATATACTACGACCCATTCACTACAAACCCTATAACAAGCGGGAGGATGACCGTGATAAGCGGGTCATGGACCTATTCGTCAACGCTAGGTGGCTACATAGAGCAAACCGATTCCCAGGAGATTGGGTTGAGCGAGTTCGTTATTTTGTCCACCACTCCTCTACCAGCAGCTAGTAATAACCTGTTCATTATGACTACATCTACAATAGTTAATTGGGGTAGCGTGATCGTTTCCTTCTTCCCCCCCACTATAATTACTACGGGATCCATGGACATCAACTTGGCTGATACTCTAAGTGCGGCAAACCGTTATACTCTTACAGCTGAAAGAATCTCAAGCACGTACAGGCTGGCCATTTATATTAATGGGGGACTCGCGTCGTCTACCCAGTTGACTACTATACAAAATAATGTTGACTACCTGCTACTAGTTAACTATGACCGTAGCTCTCCTCTACTTAAGCTAGAGTTATACGATGAGGCCCTGAACTTTGTGAACAGCGTGCAGACAAACAATATACCCTTTACGGCCAATTACCCAGGATTCAGCACGATACCCTCAGTTGTCAGGTTCTACTACCTGTATATAACTGAAAAAAGAGACCCTAGGTTCTTCTATGTAGCAAACGTGCCGCCGGGATGGAGCCTCGAATTCAGGGATTCAAATAACAACCTGTACACTGCCATGATCAATCCTAATAATTCTTCTGAGTGGATTGTTAGGCTGATCAGGCCTAACAACCTCAAGGCAGAGCCAGTAGTCTATGGAACCCTCTATGTCTATGATTCAGGAGGCAACCCTGTTGCCCAGTTCACTGGAAACTATTGGGGAGGCAGTGTTTATAAACTAGATATAACGTGGGAGGTTTCCCTAGAAGTGGAGACCACTATCGACCTCTCCGGCGTGCCCCCCCAATTTACACTATTTGCCGATGCCCTGGCTAGCGCCAGCGTGCCAGGCGTGCAGGTAAGCCTCTATGCCTTCAATTATGCTACCTCCTCCTACGACCTTATCGCGTCAGACACGGGAGGCATCAACTCTCTGGCACAGCTTAATGCTCAAGACTATATGAGTATCACAGGATCTCAGGGTACAGTCAAGCTTAGGCTCGATGCCCTATTAATGGGTGGTACAGGGTTCGATCTCTACGTCGACTCGCTCAATGCCTTCATAAGCTATTCCTCTGGCGCCCAAGCTAATGTTTTACTGGTGGCTCGCGGCGGGACCAGTTTTATAGACGTCTACCAGATTGACGATTCAACAAGCCCGCCCAGCCTTGTCTTCAACACTAGCATAGACGCTTACACAGTGTTTGATGGGACAGCAGACATTGCTGGCAACGGCTCTTTCATCTACCTGGTGAACTCTACTGGGCTCTATAAGGGCACCCTGGCTGGTACTTGGACTCTCCTCTCAAGTACAGTGTCTTCTGGAGGCCAGCTTGTCAGGCTGGAGTATGTGCCTGGCCCAGGCCTGCTAGCTGTCTATAGGGCTACTGGCGAGTATTTCCTAGTGGATCCATCCACTGGTAGCGTCGTGGCTCAAGGCGTGATGGGTATTGGAGGGGCGCAGCTGGAGATGAGTTCTTACACGGCTTCCTGGGCCTCCGGGGACTATGTATACCTCGCCGCTACATACTCGGCCAATCTATCCCCGGTACTGGTAGTCCATGATCTAACCGTGGGGAGTTTTGGCAAAGTTACAGATCTGGGATCATACAGGGTGGTAGGACTAACTGGGAACGCTCAGTACCTGTATATACTGCATGAGAATGGGCCCCTACTGGAGCTATCGCTCCAGACTCTCCAGACGGGGACGATCCTACTACCCTTCTATCCAATAGGGCCAGGTGACAGGATGGAGTACTACAGTGGCTACCTGTTCATTGTTAGAGGTGAGGGGACAAGAGACCTACTGGTGGTACAAGTCTAGCAGTTGATGGGATAGGTTTAGGGGTCTACCTGTGAGATCGCTTTCTTTATGAATTCTCTCGCCTTTTCGGTTTCATCGTTCATTATTCTGGCAGCTAGCTCCTTTTCGAGGCCAGGCTTTCCAAGGGCTAGGGCCAGAGCCTTTAGTATGGCTTCTTCGAAGAAGAATTTCGCGCCTTCCTCGGAGGCTACTGCGCTCTTCACGATCTCGTAGGCTGCCCTGGGGTCTTCCAGGAGTAGCTCGAAGAAGCTTTTCTTGTGCATCATTATGCTTCTAAGGTTGAGCTGCCCATAAATGCCGAAGAAGCTGTCCTGGAGGGCCCTCTTGAAGGCCCTCTCTATGTTCCTTATGCTATCCTTAGTCATCGCTGGTCCCAGCCATTGCTCTTGGCAATATGCTCGCCTATCTTCCAGGAAGTGCTCTTCGATTATTATTTAGTTGTCGTGGCCGGTTTTTAATAGTTTAGCCGCCAGATTCCATGGGAGTTTTTGACACCCTTTGCGTAAGCCCCTCTTTAAGCTTCCTAGCCAGTAGTTCCCTGTAATCCTCTAGCATAGATATGCTCATGCACCGTGTGTCGAAAGGCTTCCCCTTCCTAGCAGCGCTTATGCAGACCTCGCCGTTTCTCAGGTTAGAGACTATCACTATATCTGAGAGTCTCAGCAGTGGGTCGTTCGGCTTTTCCGAGTAATCCACAATGAGTATGACGCAGTTCAGCATCCTGGCTATCAACTGTAGGTTTCTGACGTGTAGGAGTACCTCTTTGGGAGAATCGCTCAGCATGAGAGGGACGTCTATGCCGTCTATGACTAGGATCTGGGGTTTAAGCCTCTTGGCCAAGTATAGGATCTCTCCTAAGCTCTCTTCAAAGCTCTTCTCGGCGGGATTTATGCTGTGAACCATCATTTCCTCTATGAGCTTTTCTATCCTTACAGGATCTATCCCCAGTCTTTCTCCGATCATTTCTCTGACTTCTTCCTCGCTTCTCCTGAACGAGACCAGTAATGCCTTAGCCTTGTTTGCATGCGAGGCGTATGCTATTGTCAAGTATATGGCCTCGTCGCCGCCGCCCGACTTCATGTATATGGATTCGCCGAGCCTTATCTTCGAGATATACTTCTCAAGGTGCTCCAGGGCTGGATCCAGTATTATCACTGAGGGGCCCGGCGGCGGCACGTCTTCGATCAGTGGTGGTAGGAATACTTGTATGCCTTGGCTTGTTATCTTGAAGGGCGAATCGCTTATATATATGCCGTGTCCCCTTATCTTCTTGATCTCCATCTTCCTGACCAGCAGGTTGCCCTTGACTTCGCTCTTCAGGTAGATTACTATGTCTGCCACAAAGTCGATCCCTGACCCCGTGTACACGTTTTCGTCTAGGGGGATCTCGGCAATCAGTATAGCTATCCCATCCACTATTGACGGCATGTTGTAGAAGTAGTTCTGCAGCAGGCCCCGAGCGCGCGGCTCGAACCCTGCAACCTGGAGTATGGGCGAGATGCTGTCAACGACTATGACCTTCGGCTTATACTCAGACACTATCCTGGATATTTCGTCTAGCAGCTCGCTGATACCTTCCTCGCTGGAGATCAGTGGGAGCCTTACAAACTTTAGTAGCCCCTTTTCTATTGCCTCTGTAGTCCTTAAGCCTATGCCTTGTGAGTACTCTACGAACTTTTCCTCATCCTCCTGGAACGAGATGTAGAGGCATTTGTGGCCCAGCTTTAGGGCGTTGGAGACGCACATCGTTGAAGCGAATAGAGTCTTACCGCTACCTGGGTGCCCCTTGAGCACCACGAGCCTCCTAGGGGCTAGCGCTCTCTTGTAGTACTCGTCCATCTCTTCTATGCCGAATATGAACTGAGCCAAAAACTTGGCACCGTACAAGTGTTTCCGTCTGTGAGAGTTATTAATGTTTAAGTCGCTTCATAAAATTGGAGCGTGTAAAGGGGGCGACGTAGCAGTCCATACATGGTGGTAACGCTATGGCTGGCCTCTTACTAGCCTCGCTGCTAGGCTTCCTGGTTGCAGTACTACTGTCGCCAGTATTGTCTCCGGTTGGGTCCTTTCTGGTTGGCGGGTTTTTGGCAGGACTACTTGTAGGCAGGTCTAGGGAGGGCTGCATAGCTGGCTTTGTCATGGGCTTGATAGGCGGCGTCATCATAGCCATCCTCCTCTTCATAGTCACACTAGCCCTGGCAGGGCCTCTGGGGTTTCTAGTAGGTGCAATTGGTGGCGGCATGGTGTTCATTCTAGCCATATTCTTGAGCCTTGTGGGGGCCCTTGGAGGCTTTATAGGTGGGGCTCTCAAGGAGGGCTAGGTCTTTCCCTGGAATGCATGGTTGCCTGCTTGTTTGAGAGCCCCTTGGGGAGTTTAGGCATTTAATCCCTATTCAGGGCTGGTTATGAGCTTTGCGTCCTCCTCTAAGAGCTCTTTTTGGGTCTCGTCCAGGTAGAGCGTTACAATGCAGAGCTTTCTCTCAGAGTATTGTTCTCCAGCGCCTTCCCTATAGTCGTAGCTTATCGTGTAGACGGGTACTGTGAGCAAAGCCTTATCCTTCTTCCTAGAGGGTGACCCATACCTTCTCACCAAATCGTAGACTTCAGGATCCAGGGGGAGCGGGGCTTCGAAGACCTTGTAATCCTTGAGAACGACGAAGCCGCTATTGGCTGCGTCCCATAGATCTATGAGCGACCTTGTAACCTCCTTGAGAACCGAGTAGAACTCGCCCTCGACAACCCTAGACTCCAGGATCTTTCCTTCCTCGCTCCTTATAACGAGCACCCTGTCTCCTGCCAAAACAGCATCCACGCCCCTTTAGCTTCTATCGGAGGTCTTTCTAAGGATTTGCTTGTTCTTACGGCTTTTAATTTCTTCATGGATGCCAGACTACGGGCCCCGGATGGGTGGTATCTGTTTAGGAGCCTTCAGGGCTACCGCCTACCTATGGATTTCCTTTTAAACCCCTGTCCTATCATCTGTGACCTGGCGGAGTTGAGAGCCATGGTTATGATAAGAAAGGTGGAGGAGGGCAAGTACATGGCCGAGATCGAGGGCGAGGATCACACTATTGGAAACATCCTCGCCGAAAAGCTTAGAGAGCATAGTATGGTGGGGCTCGCGTATTACGAGGAACCGCACCCGCTAGAGAACAGAATAATAGTGTTCTTTACTCTAAAGGAACCCAGCGCCGATCCCAGGAAAGTCCTCATAGAGGCCTTAGAGAACGCCCTAAGTGACGTGGAAGCCCTCAGGAAGGCCTATCTCTCGGCTTTGAAGGAGAAAGGCTTGGGAGTAGAAGATCTTGAAGGCTGAAGCACGAATACTGGTGTCCACATGCTCCAGCATTAAGAGCATCTGTGTAGGCGCCGTAGTTAGGGGTCTAGGAGTTGACGGCATAGTGGTCTCGGAGAATTGCAGTAGTCTATGCGCAGTCCTTGGCAAGAAGGGATACCTGGAAGAGCTGAGGTATTACTGGGGGGAGTGCGGCTGCGGGCTCCTCGAGGTAACTCGTCCTCTCCCAAGTGTTTCTGTCTATAAGAAGTTCGTGGACAGTATTGTCAGGGATCTCGAGGAACTAGCCCTACTCCTTTCTAAGTGCTAGGCGAGAGGAACCTTCTAGCCTTATCCAGCGCTCTGTACAATCCCTCGGGGCTCTTATAGACGTAGTCGTACCTGATGCCTAGAGGGCCCTTAATGTCTCTTCTCAGATACCTGTAGTCAAGCAGGAAGAAGAGCGCCTTCTCGCCCGGGCTCCTTATGGCCCTTCCCAGGGCCTGCCTGACCTTCACCAGGGGCATTATGCGGTAAACATACTCCCTAGCCTTAGAGTTTCCTATCCTAGAAGATAGTACCTCGAGCTGTGAAAGGGTGTAGTCGTCGGGCTGGGGAAAGGGTACTCCAACCACTATGACGACGTGTAGAAGGTTGTTCCCCTCATAGTCCACGAACTCTACCCCCTCTACAAGCTTTCCCCCAGCCACGGCGTTTATTAGAAGGTTTTCCCTGGTGTTTATAGCGTCCTCTACCTGGTCCATCGAGGTTCTCCTGTCCTCTACAATGACGTCTACCTCTATATCAAGCCTCTCGACAACCCTCTTCATGACCTCATAGCTTGGGTACACAGCCAGCTTAACCCCGGCTAGCGCTTTATGAATAGCCGATACGTACTGTGCTATCTTCCCGTACATGTAGGTGCTCCTCTCCCTATAAGCCGTGGTGACGTCTCCCGAAACCACCGTGTAGGCGTTGGAGAACTTCTGCGCCCCGAAGACCAGTTCCACATCGACGTATTCCCCAGGCCTCTCAACCCCCAGCACCTCCCTAGTGAAATCCAGCGGCGGCATTGTGCCGCTGAGCAGGATCGCGGCATGAGGCTCTTCTAGGGGATCACGCGCCACTGCCGACGGGTCGAGGGGCTTCACTACAAGGTCCAGGTTATTCTCCTCCTTTTCCACGAAGAAGTAGTATCTATCATCCACTAGAGAGCGGGACCACGAGTAAACCTTTGTCAGCCTGGATCTTATCCTGCCCACGGGGGTCTCTTCGCCCGAAAGGAGGGCTTCCTCAAGGATCCTGAGCCTGAACAACTCTGCCGCCTTGCCCAGGATCTCTGGGTCACCGATAGCCTCAACGATTCTACTCTTATCCATCCTTCTAACCCTAGCCTTGACGCTGGCTTGGATCCTGGAGACTTGCCCCTTTAGCCTGGTAAGGATCTCTTGGGCCTCGGGCACAGAGTCTGATACCTTCCTGGCTTCTTGGAGGGCCATCTCTAGGTCTCTCTTGTTGATCCTCTCCTCGAACATGTCCTGTATGTTTAACAGGCTATGAGCCTCGTCGACTACCACGACGGCGTCTTTCAGGCTAACCTGTTCCAAAACGGTTTCGAATATGTCTTTCCTGAAGAGGTAGGGATACGTGGCCACCACTATACCAGCTTCGCTGAGCGCTGACCTAAGAGAGAAGAAGGGGCACGTCTCTAGGAACTTAGCCAGATCTCTGGCTATCCTGAGTGCGTGGAACGTGTAGTGGCTCTTCAGGTAGTCTAGGAGATAGCTCCTGTCAAGCCTCTCTACTCGGTCGTAGTACCTGCAAGCCTTCTTAAGCCTGGCGAGCCTACAGTTCTCCCAGAAATCCTCGTTAGTCAATCCAGTAGCCGAGGCCCCTATTAGGGGGCATGATTTCTTGGCTGAGAAGAGGAAGGTATGATCCGTGCCGAACCTCTTAAGCTCCCTAATCACGGGGTCTATTTCGTTGATGGTTCTAACAGCGTATAGTAGCCACTCGGGCTCCGCCCTTAGAACACCATAGAGTATGGCAGCAGTCTTGCCATACCCCGTGGGTGCCTTGACTACTAGTAACCCACCATCCTTCGCGACTTCGTATACCTTGTCAGACAGCTCTTTTTGCCCGGCCCTGAACTCTTCGTAAGGAAATCGTATCTCTCCCACAGAGGAAACACCCACCGCGGTCAGACAGCCGCCACTATATCACCACACTATCCCTGCTCATAGACCCCTCCATGGGCGTGTTTAAAGGATCTTCATCCCACTAATAGTGTGTCTGCTCTGCGGGTTTAAATATAGCTTTAAACCCGGGCAGGGGAATCATTGACTAGGGGGATGCCTTAGTAGGGACGTGCTGACTCTGTGATGACGGTCTGGAGCGATGAGGCACCCCCCAGGGAGGTAGGTTTGGTTGAATGACAGTGTTCCAGGAGCCCAAATAGCAGCGGAGAGCCAGCTTTCGGAGTGGATAGTAGTCCTCCAGGACTACGGGCTACCCGGGATTTTCCTTGCGGCTTTTTTCAGCAACCTAATACCAGGGTTCCCGGCGGTGTATCTGGTTTTTATAGCTACGTACTCAGCCCTCGTTCCGGGCCTCGTGTATAATGTTGGCGTGATAGTGGCAGCTGGCGTGGGTGCTGCTCTAGGAAAGCTCGTAGTGTTTTACGCGTCCAGCTTTCTGGCGACCAGGTTTGGAAGGGTTAGGAAGAGAAGAGAAATGAGCCAGAAGGTGCTAAAGAGGGCTGGCAAGGGGCTGGCCATAACAGTGTTTGTATTCGCCGCACTGCCACTACCTGACGATGTACTCTACATCCCTTTGGGTGTCGCCGGGTTTAGCGCTCTCTACTTTTTCGTGGCAGTGGTTCTAGGCAAGATCGTGCTAACAGCCATTGTATCCTTCCTAGGGGGCTTCTACAAAACCGTGGTCTCATGGCTGATCGGAGACACTGCTGTCAGCACAGGATCCACGCTAGTATTATTCGTTGTTGGAGCCGTCATAGCAGCTCTAATCATCACCGCTATAACCCTATCAATAGACTGGAGGGGGATAGCTATAGCCTACCAGCAGGAAGGCTTCCTGGGAGGAACCAAGACGCTACTTAAAGAGCTAATCCTCACTATTATAAAGCCTTTCAGGCTAATATACAGGTATGCAAGAGGAGCCCCTTCTAGGCGCGATGAGGTAAAAGGCTCCTCTGACGAAAGGGTTGATGAGGGATCAACCGCCTGAGCGCACGCGCCAATAGCCGAGTTAGCGGTTTATAGCTCTCATGTGCCTCACTACTTGGACAGGCTAGTCCTGGCAAGGCGATACTACCCCAGATACGCGGAATGGCTAGGGAGCACCCTGCGCTAGCCACAGGTAATAATATAGGGTTGTTGTTGTATTATGGGGTGTAGGTTTTGAGCTTCACGGAGTACAGGGAGACTGTGGATTTCGTCTGGGTCGTGGCCAGGCAGCTTGATAGGATTATGGAAGCCTACAGCAGGGTCGACTACGGGACACCAGCGTTGGGGGCTCGGCAGCTCTATATGGCTTTGAGGGCTCTCTATGCCCTTACGAGTTTCCTGGTCGATGGCGGGGTGGCAGGCGACATGGCCAGGGCTAGCAGCATGCTGAGGGCTGGCAGGCCGGGAGAGGCGCTGGCGTTCATGGACAGGGCGCTGCGCGGCATACTAGAGGAGCTGGACAGGCGGAAGCTCCTCGTCCGTAAGAAGGAGCTCATGGGGGTGGTCGAGGAGTGAGCCTGCTGGAGAGGCTAGAGGAGATGCGCAGGGAAATAGCGGGTATGGGGAAAGCTATGTATGGATGCAGAGCGGTCAAGTACAGCAGCGTTAGGATAATTAAAAGCGCGGTAGAGGAAGACGGGTTCCAGGCATTCATACTAGTAGGCGGTAAGGGCCATGGCAAATCGACTTACAGCATTAAGACTGCCGCATTCTACTTCATGATATACGAAGGCATGGACTGCGGGGAAGCATACCTAGCAGCGCTAGATAGAATAGCGTTCACAGCCGAGGAGCTCCTAGACAGGATAGAGCAATATAACCCTAAAAGGGGTGTAGGGCCTGGCTACCCGCTTCCACTTGCCAGTTTCCTTAGCTTCTCCAGGACCTGCTCGTACGTCAGCTTCCCATCCGCCAGCTCGTCTAGGATCTTATCCGCCTTTGCCCTCTTCCTGGGGGGGAGCTTGGCGTATATCCTGTACACCCTGTTGCCGCGCTGCTTCGCCCTCTTCTCGTACTCTATAATAAAATCTATGACAGACCGTTTACTCTTTGGCATGGCCTACACCATTATGGTAAGCTCTTCACGGGTATGTATAAAGGCTTCGCTTTCGACAAGCTCATGAAGTAAGAAGCCTGGTGCCAGTCCCCAGTCGCCAACACAGCGTTGTAGTAGCTGGCCACCAAGGCGATGGCCACGTCGTTGGGTCCTATCCTAGCAGCAGCCTTGTACCTGGTTATCCTGTCCCTAGTTATACCAGTCTTCCTGTATCCTGCTATACTGTCTAGAATGCTACGCATAAGGAAGCCGCTATAACCTGTGGCTGCAAGCTCTACTAGCGTGTGCTCCGTGTAGCACACTATATACTCTTCTCTTAGCGCCCCGAAGAATCTCCGCAGGGCCTTCTGCATCCTGTGGTTTGCCACTGCCCATGCTATGCTTGTGTCTATTACTATATCGCGTCTCTTTGCTCCACTATTCACAGTAGGTCACCGTTCTCGCTGCCAGCCAGCTTCTCTAGCTCGCTGTCGTCTAGCACGTCCCTGCACTGCTGCACCATTTTGGCGTAGATCCTGAACGCCCCGCTGGGCGGGGGGCCCTCGGGGTCCTCGAGCCACTCGAGTATCGCGTGCAGCTCGTACTCCGCCAGGTCCACCTCGTCTATGCTACCGCATAGATGCGGGGCGGCGTAGCCAAGCCTTCTACCTATCTCGCTCCTCTTGCCGAACTGCCTGGCAGCAGCCCTCACGAACCGCTGGGTGCTCTTCTTGCCCAGCTTGTACCACTTCAGGTTATCCCCGTCGACCACCCCAATCACCTTTCACAATCTGAAATAAGGGAAAAGAGGTTTGGGTTTAGGGGGTTCTAGGCTTTGGCCCTCATCCTCTCTACCATACTCCTCACGCTCCGCCTATTCACAGTCTTGGGTAGTCGCCTATTGGCCAGAACATAGTCTATCAGCCTGTCAATAACCCTCAGCTCCCTAGCCGAGGTCCCGTGCCTAACCGCCAGCGTCCTGATATACCGTAGCCTCTTCTCCGTCAGGTCCCAAGTCATCCTGATCTTCCCACAATTGTCATTGTCGTGTAGCCACGCCTATAGTCCCGCAATATAGCCCATGCCAGCGCCACGGCTTCATCTATCGTGTCTATGCCTGGCCTCTCCACTCTGCGTATGAATCAGCCTTCCCTACGGGCCATGCACGAGTCTCGGCGACTAAGAGGCCGCCCGCAGGGTGCTGGCGGTGTGGGGCGTGGGTGAGCCGAGCTAGAACACGCTGGTAGATGTGGCCCACGTACTGGCTGCTAAGAGACTGGATGCCAGGTTCTTGGTCACGAGTGGCACGGCGTCATGTAATAGGGCTATAAGGCTGGGCCTCGGGTGTATAAACCGTAGGACTGGTGAGGAATATGCCCCACCCTAGAGTAGTTGAGATGAGGCGGCGCCTAGTCAAGCTCATGACCCTAGCCGAGGAAGCCAGGAAGAACGGCAGGGGCAAGCAGGCAGCCAGGATACTCGACAGACTCGACAAGGGAGAGATAACCTACAGGCAGGCCCTAGAAAGGCTAAGAAAGCTGTCGGAAGGAAGGCGGTGAAAAGGGTGGACCTCCAGACCGCGTGGGTCCTGGGCATCTTCACAATGTCTATTGTCCTGTCTTCTCCATTATAATTCCTTATATCCAGCATAGTGATATTGATATACTACTGGCCAAGGCTGAGCACCCAGCTAGGCCTGGGAAGGCAGAGGCTGTCAGGCATAACAAAAGAATAGGGGACAAAATTGTCCCCGTGTTGGATTTTCAATCCACCCCTATGGCTGCTGGGCCTTGGGGGTGGCGCTCTTAAATGGCGGGTGCTCCAACGATGGAAGCGGTGCAGGGCTTGGGGGTCAGATGGTACCTAAGGGAGAGGCAGGGCAAACTCTACCTGGTAAAGATAGTATTCGCAGAGGGAAGGCGAAGAGAACACTGGATAGGGAACGTCGAGGTAATAGAGCAGGTAATGGCGGAGAGGAAGAAGCGGGGGGCGAGACCCTACAGGAAGCGTGTGGTGCGGCCGCCGGGATTTGAACCCGGGATCACCGGCTTGGGAGGCCGGCGTCCTAGTCCAGGCTAGACGACGGCCGCTCCATTGTTTATCTTGTTACTAGTCTGGGGTTTTTATATGGTTCTTGCGCACTTCTAGGTGTGTTGCTGGGTGGTTGTGCTTGGGTTATTGGGGACTGGTTTTGAGGAGTATTGCCGTAACTCCTAGTGGCGCTCTGAGCCCGGGCCCTCTTAGTGCTGGGGCTGTAGCTATTGGGGGGTTTACAGGGGTTTTGGGAGGCTTGGCTGTTGCTCTGGGGCATACGTTGGCTGAGCTGCCGTATGTTCTCTTGCTGGTGAAGTCTGTCGAGTCTGCTAGGAGGTTTGTTGAGAGGTGGAGGTTACCGTTAAACGTTGTGGTGGGGGCTTTTCTCGTGTTTTTCGCTGTAGGACTTGTGGAGGCGGCGTGGAGTGCTTGGCATGGATCCTTGGGTTTCGCGGCTCCTAGGATCGCTTCCCTCTATAGTGCTGTGGGTTATGGAGCCGTGCTGACCCTCTTCAATCCCTATTTCCTCGCCTGGTGGGTTACCGTCGGCTATCCTCTAGTGAACGATTCTTCCAGGAAAGGGTATAGGGGTGTAGCAGTCATGTACCTGAGCCACGTCTGGATGGACTATGTGTGGCTCGGGCTGCTCTCTTGGAGCGGCGGCGTCTCGAGGCTCCTAGGCTATAGGGCTTATGGAGTCCTGCTGGCAGTAATAGCTTGTGTGCTGGCTTACTTCGCTGCTAGAATACTTATTGAAGCGTTTAAGCTTTACAAGAGGAGAGTTGTGGGTGGAGGGTCTTAGAATGCCTGGTGAGAGAGCTTTCGTCGTTGTTGCAGGCTATAAGTCAGGCTTACCCGCGGGCAGGGCTGCTGAGGAACTCTACAGGGCAGGGTTCTCAAAGGCGTATAAGTCTCTCAGCGCAGGGGCTAGGGTTATTGGCTGGTACGCATCGAAGGATCCTGAAGATCTCCTGGATCTAAGAGAGAAAGCACTGTCTACAGAATCCCTGGAGGAGTCGTACTGGTGGATAGGCGTTTATAAGGAGAGCCCCTATGCCAAGGGCTATACTGCAGACGAGGTTGTAAGGATTGTGAGAGAAGAGAAGGGGCTGCCATGGTTGGTGGCTTACCCCATGAAGAAGAGCCCGGAGTGGTACCTAGTGCCGCTAGAGGATAGAAGGAGGATCATGGGCGAGCACATAAGGATAGCGAGGGAGACAAGCGGCTTGGCCGGCGAGGTAAGAAGCTACACGACGTACGCCTTTGGCTTGGCGGGCTACGAGTTCCTAGTCATCTATGAGGTCTCAGACATAGCCGGATGGGTGGAGGTGGTCGAGAAGCTAAGGGAGGCCAGGGCGAGGAAGTGGGTTGTCATGGAGGAGCCTGTGCTGGTAGGGAGGCTCATAAAATAGCTAGCACAAGCCTAACTCGCCGAGGTTTCTAACAATAATGGTGTTCCCACTCTCCAAGCCCTGTATGTCGTCCTCGCGCGTGAGCCCTGTAAGAACAAGGACTGGAACTGCCCCCGCCCTCCTTGCCATTTCCACGTCTGTGTCTAGCCTGTCACCTATAACAGCGACTTCCCGTGGTTCTTGAACCCCTGCGGCCTTCATGGCTATCTCTAGTATCCAAGGGTTAGGCTTGCCAGCGTCGAAATCGATCCTTCTCCTGGAAGCGGTTTCCAGCATGGATACTATAGCTCCGGCGCCGGGCTTGGGCCCGCTTTCTGTAGGGAGCACATGATCCCTGTTAGTGGCTACGAACAATGCTCCCTTGGCTAGCGCTGCCAGGGCAGCCTCGACCTTGCCGTATGTAAGGTTTCTGTCCAGCCCCACTACAACTGCGTTGGCTGTGATGGAGCTAGAATATCCAAGGACCAGGTGGCCCTCCATGACAAGCTCCTCCACAAGACCTTCCTCTCCCACCGGGTAGACCCTGGCGCGGCCCAGCTTTCTCTTAAGCCATAGGGAAGCGCTGTAACCACTGGTGACTACGAGGCCTGGATCAACTTCCAGTCCCAACTCCGCGAGAGCTAGAGAGTAAGCCCTTCTGCTCCGCGCAGAATTGTTAGTCAAGAACACAACCCTATAACCGCACTCAATGAGTCTTCTAAGAGCCTCGGTATTCTCACGTATAGGGGAGCCCCCGAGCCAGACTACGCCGTCTAGATCCACAACCAGAGCCCTCACACCATAGAGTAGCTTGTCAACGCGCATGCTCCAGCCCCCAGCTTTGTGAGAGGGCGTTGCATGGGATATATCAAGTTGCAAGAGTCCAGGAGAGCTTCCCAGCACGGCCTCGGTGGGGGCTCTTCTATCACATCTCAAACGATGGCGTATTCCTCATTGGCCCTAGGGGTTATCCCATAGGTCTAGCCCTAGGGGCCTCTTCTAAGAGGCCTTTTTCCAGGGATCTCTTAACAGCTATGGCGAAGAGGGCGTCGCTCAGCCTATTAACTACCTTGAGTAATAGCTCCCTCTTATTCACTTCTAGGCCCTTTCTTATAGCGGCTACAAGGCTTCTCTCGGCCCTCCTGACAACACTCCTGGCTACGTGGGTCGCTGATGCTACAGGATCTCCATAGGGTAGGATGAAAATGTTGAGCTTCACGCCCTCCATGTATCTGTCAATCATTCTCTCCAAGTACTCGACATCCTTTTCCGAGACGCTCGCGAAACCCGTTACTGTGTAGCCTACTCGGAAGAGTAGAGACTGGATCCATGCGAGGTCGCGGTCGAGAGTGTCCTGGGGGCCGTCCTTCAACATGCTCCTAGCCAGGCCAACGAAGCTGTTAGCCTCGTCTAGGTCGCCTAGGAAGCTTATAAGCGGGTGATCCTTGGGAACCCTCGAGCCAAGAGCTATACAGAAGGTTTCCCCGCTATCACCTGTTCTCGTATAGATCCTGGGCAAGAGGCGATCACCACGCGTTTAACAAGTGGAGCCGCCGGCGGGATTCGAACCCGCGACCACCGGCTCTCCCGACTTCGGTGTTTGAGCGGCACCTTACGAGGCCGGCGCTCTACCGCTGAGCTACGGCGGCCCACTTGATCGAATACGGGGCAGGCGGCTTTTTAAATTAACGCTTAAATATAGTAGTGTCATAGTTTATAACGAGAGTAAGAGAGGGATTAAAGGGAGGGCCTCTTGGAAAACGTTAACCCTCTAGGCCTTGCGCTGCCCGATAACCCATTAAAAGAGCTTATCGTAGCTTCTCTGCTAGCAGTATATGTCCTCGCCATCGTGTATACTGGGAGACTGCTCTACGCAGGCTTTAGGAGAAGAGGGCACCCGCACAATGTCGCCGTCTACTATGTGAGGAAGTACATACACATGGGTGCTGGCGGCGTCGTGGCCCTCTTGGTCCCCCTTCTCTTCTCTTCCCCCCTCCTTCCTACGCTTATGTCTTTCCTCCTGGGAGGCTTTCTCTATTATATGAGGAAGTACAGGAGGCCAATGACTTGGTTCCAGACCGAGGATAACATGTACGAGGTCAATTTCACTATAGGGTGGGGCGCTAGCCTTGCTTTACTATGGGTGCTGACAGGGGATCCATGGCTATCAGTTCTGCCAGCATTATTCATCTCGTTCGGCGACGCGGTGACGGGCATAGTCAGGAACGCAGTCTTTAAGAGGAGGACAAAGCATTATCTAGGCAACATAGCCATGGGCGCTGTTGTGCTACCGCTTGGCTACATATATGCAGGACCAGTGGGTCTAGTCTCAGCTACCGTGGCTACCATAGCAGAGAAGTTCGAGTCAAACCCCATAGACGACAATCTCCTCATAGCTCTTTCCTCAGCTGCTACCATACTACTGCTTTCACTCCTCTAGCTCAAAGCTATAGCCCCTCTTACCCAGCTCCTCCAGGATCTCGCGGGCTCTCCGCTTAGAGGGCACCTCGACTACCAGCCTCAGGGCCGTGTGCCAGGCTGGAGCCCTCATATCTGTTCTTTCATGGATCACCTCCACTATATTGCCGCCCATCGAAGCTATAACGCCAGAGATCTTAGAGAGGGTGCCAGGCACGTCGGGAACATAGCCTCGCATACTGGCTATCCTGCCAGCCCTAGCGAGCCCCCTCAGGAGAAGCCTATAGATCGCTGTGAGATCCACGTTGCCCCCAGATACTAGGGCTACAAGCTTTCTTCCCCCAGCGTTAACCTTACCACTTATAACGGCAGCGGGTGCTGCAGCTCCGGCCCCTTCAGCCAGAACCTTGCCTCTCTCGAGCAGCAGATACATTGCCTCGGCTATCTCCTCCTCGGAAACAGTGATTATATCATCAACTAGTTCTGAGACGATGTCGAACGCTATCTTTCCGGGCCTCTTAACGGCTAGGCCATCGGCTATTGTGGGCCTGGCTTCAACCTCTACGATGCCTCCCTCCTTGAGGGATGCAGTGAATTTGGGCACGTTCTCTGGCTCCACGCCTATGACTTTAACAGAGGGTTTCAAGCGCTTGATCACGGAAGCTATGCCAGAGATGAGGCCTCCCCCACCAACAGGGACAACGACTGTTTCAACCCCGGGCAGGTCCTCGAGTATCTCGAAGCCTATAGTGCCCTGGCCTGCTATAACGTCCATGTCGTCGAATGGATGCACGAGCTCGTAGCCCCTCTTCCTCGCTATCTCGAGGGCTTTCTCTTCGGCCTCGTTATAGTTAGCCCCGTGTAGGATAACCTCGGCCCCATAGCCCCTAGTCGCCTCTATCTTCGAGATACTGGCAGTAGAAGGCATCACTATGGTAGCCCTTATGCCGTAGAGTGATGCAGCATAGGAAACCCCCTGTGCATGGTTGCCTGCAGAAGCTGTCACTACGCCT
The DNA here is from genome assembly GCA_015521705.1 of Desulfurococcales archaeon. Classification (GTDB taxonomy): domain Archaea; phylum Thermoproteota; class Thermoprotei_A; order Sulfolobales; family Acidilobaceae; genus S141-84. Next base: position 2,105 of record WANR01000002.1, on the reverse strand, counting down.
TTGACGCTGGCTGAGAGCCTGCTAACCTTGTATATAGCCCCCCTCACCTTAAAGCTCCCAGTCTTCTGAAGGTTCTCGTATTTAAGGTAAACTTGGGAGCCAGACATCTTGCTAAAGGTAGAACTATAATCTAGTGGGGTCTTCCTGGCATGGCTTGAGACAACTCTTCTAGCGTCACTAGCTCTCCTGTAGATCTCCTCTGCAAGCCCCAAAGGCGGCGTCAATTACTGGTCACCCAGATAAGCAACGGCCTCAACCTCGATCTCTGCATCCTTGGGAAGACGAGAGACCTCTACAACGACCCTAGCTGGAGGGTCCTTGGGAAAATACGTCTTGTAGATCTCGTTAAACTCAGAGAACCTATCCATGTTTCTCAGGTAAACAGTAACCTTGACAACACGGCTTAGCGATGCTCCCGAAGCCTCAATGATAGCTTTAAGGTTTTCCAAGACTCGCACCACTTGCTCCCGGAACGAGCCCCTGACAAGCTCGCCGCTGGAGGGATCAATAGGTATCTGCCCTGACACGAAGAGAAAGCCTCCAGCAACAATGCCCTGGCTATAAGGGCCCACTGGGGCAGGAGCCTTACTGGTTGAGATCACCCTTTTCCCGGGCAAAGGCTGTTCCCCAGCCTAATTCTGGCAAGGGCCCGGTAAATATCGTTTTAACCAGGGAAACCAGGCAAGGAGATCTCACCTACCAATAGATTGTAGCTGAACGCTTGTTGGACAGTTATTTTAAAATATTAAAGCCCGGTTTCCACATGGTAGGTTTGAGGGTATGAGGGTTGGGTAAAAGGCTGAGGCAGCAAAGAGCTGGTAAGGGTAGCCCTACTTACAGGAGTCCCTCGCATTTGAGAGTAGCCCCTGCAAAGTATCCGCCTTTAGCTGGGGAGACTGTTAGGGCTAAGGTTATAGACTTGGTCCATGATCCTGGGAGGTATGTGCCTTTGGCTCATGTAGTTACAGAAGATGGGGAAGAGTTCTACATGCCAGCTGCTGAGGGCATGTATGTGGGCCAGGTAATTCAGATAGGGCCAGACGCCAGGCCCAGCCCTGGAAACGTACTTCCTGTAGGCAGGATCCCTGAGGGAACCTCGATTTTCAATGTGGAGCTACGGCCAGGAGATGGCGGGAAGCTGGCGAGACAGGCGGGTAGCTATGCGCTAATACTGGGAAGAAGCGGGGGCAGAACCCGTATCAGGCTACCCAGCGGCAAGGAAAAGGATGTCCCAAACGATGCTAGAGCCACCATAGGAGTGCCTGCAGGCGCTGGGAGAACAGAAAAACCCCTGATCAAGGCTGGTAACGCTTACCACAAGTGGAAGGTAAAAGCCAGGAAATGGCCTAGAGTGCGTGGAGTAGCCATGAACGCTGTAAATCACCCCTTCGGCGGTGGGAGCCATCAGCATAAGGGGAAGCCCTCAACCGTGTCCAGGTGGGCCCCTCCTGGTAGAAAGGTGGGCCACATAGCTGCTAGAAGGACTGGCAGGAAGAAGAGATGATACTTCTTTCCTGAACTTTAAAGTTTAGGACTTGAGGGGCTGAAACATTAAACTGTAGCTTTCTATATCAAAATACGTCTTTCTATACCTCTTAGGGCTATCAGGTATGCTGATGCTGAATGTCTGTCTAAACCGTATTTCTCCATTATCTTATCGTGTTCTCTACTGTGTGTTGTTCCTTTAGGGTTTACGTAAGTTATGTTTATGGCATATAGTGGTGCTTTATATGTTATTGTTTCTATTACCTTGTTTCTGAATACAGAAACCTTATAGTTATAACTTTTTGTTTTTCTTTCGCCATTTCTTATCCAGTAGTATCTCAGGTAGCCGATTACTCTTGGACTCTCTAAGGCTATGACCGAAACTCCGTGATGGTAGGCGTAGCTTAGTAAATTGTGTATTGTTTGGTATATCCTTGTCCACGCTCGTTTTCTCCTATATCCACGGCTAGTTACCTCCCTAAACCAAAACGTCTTCGTATCTCTCAGTCTGCCATACCTGTCTATTATGGCTAGGTTGATTCTATCAACATTGACATCCACGCCAGCAACAAGAGCTCCAAAGGGTTTACTGTACTTCCTCACGGTCTTCAAGTACAGGC
>WANR01000001.1 GCA_015521705.1 Desulfurococcales archaeon | reverse complement strand
GTATATACGTCAGCATGCGGATCTAAACAATAGAATTGAAAGCGAAAAGAAGTATGTGTACCGTGATGAAATAGTTAAATCGTTGTTTGGATCTAAACAATAGAATTGAAAGTAAGCAATGCCTCGGCAAGCTCCCGCACCTGCTCTTCGTTTTCCAGAATGTTTCTGGATCTAAACAATAGAATTGAAAGCCCCGAGTTCATGGTGGACGGGAGTGTATATTATATCTGCATCATGGATCTAAACAATAGAATTGAAAGCACTACGCTTGACCTGGGTCAGTTCAATCTTAAGCCTCTCCGCCGGATCTAAACAATAGAATTGAAAGAGGAAAAGAACACAACCATGGGCGAGATTATACGGAGAGCGCTAAGGATCTAAACAATAGAATTGAAAGGCGTTCTTTGTGTGCTGGAGCAATACGAGGCAGGGAGGGATCTAAACAATAGAATTGAAAGACTTAGTATTTAGCTCACCTAACAATTTATAGTCAGTTCTCCTTGCTGGATCTAAACAATAGAATTGAAAGCGGGTATTACTTTCAAAGTGAGGTGATACACGTGAAGCCGGCTGGGATCTAAACAATAGAATTGAAAGCCTCGCGTGCTCCTCGAGCATTCTTATGAGCCACTCCTCGGCCTTGGATCTAAACAATAGAATTGAAAGCGTACTACGCTACACTAATCACTAATTCGCTCCCACTCGATACGAGGATCTAAACAATAGAATTGAAAGTTTCATACCTGGAAAGCGAAAGGGAGAACCTCGACTTAGGGATCTAAACAATAGAATTGAAAGGGGGAAGGGGGGTGGCCCAATGCCAGGCAACGACGCCTACGGATCTAAACAATAGAATTGAAAGTAAGAACCATAACAATCCTCGAGGACAAGTGCCAGGGCTAGGAACTTGGATCTAAACAATAGAATTGAAAGTATACACTATATCTTCGCTCTACGAGGAGTGTGTTATAGTTAAGCTTAGGCTGGGATCTAAACAATAGAATTGAAAGGAGCGGCCGCGGCTAGCAGGGCCGCCTGGGCGAGCCTGTACGGGCTGGCCCGGGATCTAAACAATAGAATTGAAAGCTTGACCCTCTTCCAGTGGCTCCGCGCCAGTCTCTTCAGAGGATCTAAACAATAGAATTGAAAGCTTGAGTTCTCCCAGCCATACCCGTATCTCCTCCTCGTCCACAGGGATCTAAACAATAGAATTGAAAGCGATCTCAATGTCAATGTTGGGGGTGGGCACCTCTACATGTAGGATCTAAACAATAGAATTGAAAGTAAAAACCGCTCTCCTGGGAGAAGCAATTCCTGACAAACTCGGATCTAAACAATAGAATTGAAAGCTCGCTGGCCCTCGTCCTCTTAGTGTCAGCCTCGAAGCTGGAGGATCTAAACAATAGAATTGAAAGTGTCTAGGACTGGCAGGCGCACACTAACCGGCTTCACTTACCTAGGGATCTAAACAATAGAATTGAAAGAGGGTGTTTTCATTGTATAAGGTGCTTGTAGTGCTACTACTGGGATCTAAACAATAGAATTGAAAGATATTTCCTGTGCTTTCAAGGCTGTCTGCTCTAATAAATGAGACAACGGATCTAAACAATAGAATTGAAAGAGATTTAAGAACTTTGCGTCTCTCTTGCTGACTTCTTGGATCTAAACAATAGAATTGAAAGGGTGATCAGTCTAAGCCCTGTGTCTTCGCCTTATTCCAAGGATCTAAACAATAGAATTGAAAGTTTTCCCAATCTTTTTCGCCACATCCTCTAGTGTTATCACTTCCCGGGATCTAAACAATAGAATTGAAAGCCAGACCAGCTCAGAATCCAGCGTCCTCTGGGGGTAGTACTTCCGATGGATCTAAACAATAGAATTGAAAGATCAACAAGTGATGATCCACCCGAGGGTGGTCGCAATAATCGCAGGATCTAAACAATAGAATTGAAAGTCCAGACAGCATAGACGTTATGCTACAGCTATCACACCTGTGGATCTAGGCAATAGAATTGAAAGGCGCTGTACAGGATCTTGTGTATGAGCCCCTCAAGCTCCCTCCTATGGATCTAGGCAATAGAATTGAAAGGTAACTATAAGCCTAGAGACAGCTGGCGAAACCATGCGTTTCATCGAGGATCTAGGCAATAGAATTGAAAGGTCTCCAGTCGATGGTCATTGGCTCTTCCTGCCCGCCAGCCTGGATCTAAACAATAGAATTGAAAGGCAATAGCTGGGAACACCCTGATCAGCCTCTTAGCTTCGGGGATCTAAACAATAGAATTGAAAGTGCACTCTCCCACATCAGCCCCTACTCTAGCTATAGCCACTTCCTTGGGATCTAAACAATAGAATTGAAAGGACACGTAGTGTATGAGCGGTACGTAGTCGAGGAAGAGGAATGGTAGCAGGGGATCTAAACAATAGAATTGAAAGTTTGTGAGTGTTAATATGTACGTGCATTATTCTAGTTCTGCTGTTACGGTTGTAGTGATGGTGGCTTTGTTTGGGCCCCTCCGTAGACGAACTGGAAAGGCTCGCTGATAGGATTACGGGGGAATTTTATAAGTTATACTTAAGGGTGCCTAGACGTAAGAGGGGGAGGGCTTACCAGCTCTTTATAGATGTGGCTGAGGGAAGGATAACTTATGAGCAGGCGTTAAGGAAGCTGAGGGAGCTAGCCAGATAGGTATTCGTTTTCCTCTTATCTGCGCGTTTCCCTGAGTGGAGTCTAGTAGGTTGGGGGGAGATAACCTACAGGGAGTCTCTGGCTAAGTTGAAAGAGCTGGCTAGGTTGTAGGCTACAGGGAGCCAGCCATGGCGTTATTGGCGGCTTCCTGGTTGCGGCGTTCACTTGCTAGTATTAGTGAACCCCCTGGTATGTTTATCTCGTTTGCCTTGACCTTTTATAAGCTGTAGTATGGGATATGAGCCTGCTCTATGCCAGTTACTATGTAGAGTAGCGCTGGTAGGGTTTGTGTCTTTTCAAGCTGGCGGCGGAGGTTCTAGAGGGGTGTATGGGGCTTTGCTGGGCCTGTGGGACAGGTAAGTGTAGTAGCTTGCATGGCCGGGGGCCTGTGCTGTAGGCCCTTTACTCTTTTTCCAGTGTACTTGTTGTTCTTAGGATAGGTGGTGGGAAGCCCTGGTGGGCCCGGGGGGATTTGAACCCCCGACCGCCCGGTTATCAGCCGGGCGCTCTACCTGGCTGAGCTACGGGCCCCTTATTTTACCCGTGTCCTCCGGTGTTCTTTTAGTCTTTTGTGTGGGGATTTAAAAGCTGTTGTTGGGTGTTAGGGTTTTGGGCTTGGTGTGAGGGCTTGGTGTTTAGGGGGGAGATTCACTGTCATAGTGTTGTTAGTGATGGGTCTTTGGAGCCTAGGCTTGTAGTGGAGCTTGCTGTGAGGCGGGGGGCTCGCGTGGTTTCCGTGACTGACCATGATACTTTTAGGGGTTCCCTTATGGCCTTGAGGGGTGCCGCTCTTCTAGGGTTAAGGGATGTCGTGGTTCTCTGTGGCAACGAGGTTAGGACTGTTTGGGGCGACGTCCTTGTTCTATGCTCTTCGTGTCCAGGCGTGGGGGAGGCTCCCCGCGACCCCTTTGAGCTTAGGGAGTTCTCGGATAGTCATGGGTGCCTGATGGTGGCTGCCCACCCCTACCACTTGGGGAGGAAGAGTGTAGGATCCAAGATTAGGAGCCATGCACAGCTCTTCGACGCTGTGGAGGTTTGGAACTCCCGCGGCTTCCCCTTACTTAACGTGCCAGCTATTCTAGATGCTAGGAGCTTGGGGATGCCGGCTACTAGCGGTAGTGACGCTCACGTGCCGAGCGAGATAGCTGTTTCCCCTATAGTGTTCCTGGAGGAGCCCTACAGTAGCGATCAGGCACTGGAGCTGGTAAGGAGGGGGCTTGTGGCGCCCACAATAGCTCTCCCCCCGCCCAAATCATTTATAGAGTCTCTGTCATGGGCTATTATTAGGAGGACGGCCAGAGAGTCTAGCGGGAAGCAGGGTGCATTATAGGCATGGACTGGAAGGGCAGTGTTATGGCTGTCACTGGTGTAGGACTGCTGCTGGCCAGCTTCTACTTCTTCCTTAGAAGCCTGGATTTTCTCACAACAGCCACTCCAAACGTGACGGCTTCCCTGCTATCGGCCTTGATAGGGTTCTCCTCTCTATCGGCGGGGGTCTCTATACTGAGATCCTGGGCGATTTCCAGGGCTGCCGAGAAGCAGTCGTAGGAAAAAAGTCTGGCCTGGTTAGGGGTCGGGAGTGCTGGGGCTTGGTTGCCTTTATAGGTTTGGGGCTGTAAGGTTTACAATGTAAAATATTTTTATATTTCTAAATATTTAATTTGTCAAAAGCAAAGAATATTTCTTCTACATCGCTAGTGTTATTAGCGGTGGAAGTGTTGTCTCGTGGCGTAAACTTTACGGAGTATGTTGGGGGCTTGACGTACGGTAGACTGTTTAGTAACAGTGGGTGGCCGGAGTGGCTTGGAGGCATACTCCTGGGCTTGGCCAACATAGTGTTTCTAGCGCTGGCTGAGAAGCCCTTCACGATATACGGGGGCTTCTATGAGTGGGGGGCCAGTGTTTACAGCCAGCTAGGCCTGGATCTCGAGCACTCCAGCATCTTTACTAACAAGACTAGCGTGGGTGACCTTGGCTTGCTGACCGGGGCTTTCATAGCAGCCTTGCTGGCTAACGAGTTCAAGGCCCGGAGGCCTGTAGGCGGTATAGAGTATTTAGAGGGTGCTCTGGGGGGCTTCCTCATGGCTGTTGGAGTGGCTCTGGCCTGGGGCTGCAACTGGGGAGGGTTCTTCTCAGCCGTGACTGCTCTCAGCCTCCACGGCTTCGCGATGCTGCCGGGACTTGTCTTGGGGGGCTACCTTGGGCTAAGGTATGTCAGGTGGAAGATGGAGAAGATGGCTTCAGTGATCGAGGTGGAGCTCGAGGAAGCCCCTGGGGGGGCTATGGTTAAGGCGTCCAGCACTGCTAGGCCCAATGCGTGGGCTAGACTGCTTGTGGCAGCCCTGGCTCTTGCCCTTCTACTCTCGGTTGTCAACTACTTTGGCAACGGTTTCTTCGCAGCTTTGGCGATGGTTGGCGTGCTTGTGGGCCTAGTAATCCAGAGGTCGAGGTTCTGCTTTGCCACGGCTTTCAGGGACCTACTTGGAGGGCCTGAAATGGTCAGGAGTGTGAGGCTTCAGGTGGGGATAGCTCTTGGCATAATCGTTGGAGCCACTGGAGCCGCGGCTCTCAAGTATATGGGCTACGTGGATCCAGGAGTTTACGTGAAGTATGTAAGCCTCTCGAACTTTCTAGGCGGGGTAATATTCGCCTTCGGCATGAGCCTCGCCGGAGCCTGCGCTTCCGGCAGCCTTTGGAGGGTCGCGGAGGGGCACATCAAAGCACTCATAGCCCTCGTAGCGGCCGTCGCCAGCTATCCTCTACTAGTATCGCCCGTGAGGGAGGTAGTTGTCGGTAGCCTGGCCCCTGTAAAGGTGCCCCTCTTCGCGCTGGGCTGGGCCGTGGGCCTTGCCCTTGTATACGCCTCTATGGTAGCCTGGATACTTTTCGTCTACTTCCTGGCATATAGGCGGGGTGTAATGGTTCATGGCTAAGCTGTACAAGAAGGGGGAGGGCGTGTACGTGCTCGACGTTACCGGGTATACTTGCCCGTATCCAGTGATCTTTACCAAGAAGGCGCTGGCCAGGATAAGAGAGGGGGAGGTGTTGGAAGTCATAATAGACAATCCGCCTTCGTGCGAGACAGTGCCTAGAGCGGCTAGGGAGTCTGGATACTCCGTGGAGGGTCCTGTCAGTATAGGGCCCGGCCTTTGGAGAATAACTATAAAGAAGGGGGCTGGTGGCGGTGGTTACAAGTAGGGAAGAGGTGCTCGAGAGGATCAAATACTATAAGGAGCTGGGGGTAAACCCCCTAGCTCTAGCGACTGGCTGCGCCGTAAAAGTGGACCTTGTCAGAGTAGTCTACCCGGCTCTCTCGAAGCTACGCGATAAACTGGCTGGATCCAACATTGTCATAGCACCTAGGGAAGACGCAGACGTGTTTCCAGACGAAGAGGGGGCGCCTAGTATTGAGAGGATGATATTCAGGCTAGGAGACGAAGCAGGCCGCCTCGGAACAGTAAGAACTGGGCTATCCGGGTCCAGGGCTATAGTCCTGGTGCAGGTGCATCAGAGGTACGCCGGCGACCCAGAATACTTCCTCTCTAGGATAGGAAGGGTCTACGAGGCCCTCGCAGCTTCGGGTGCCCTGCTTTACGTTGGCAAGGGACACTCTATAGTGACTCCCTTCGAGGGCGACGACTTCATGTTGATAGACTTCATAAAACCCAGTGGGAGAGCTGAGGGCTACAGGGTGGCTAATAACGACACTATACACATAATCGACCCGACGGAAGACCCCGGAGACTATAGGCAGGTTTCAGGAGCGTTGAGCAACTCCCTCAACGACCTATTCGTGCTGGGGGCTAGTAGCAATATTACGATAGCCCCAGTCGTCAATGCTCCCAGCGATGACCTCAAGGAGAGGATAGCCGCTAACGTGGAGAGATATGCGAGAACCATCGGCGCGCACCTCTACCAGCTACCACAGCCGGAAAAGGGAAGGCTGCTACTAGGAGCCACAGTAACAGCGTTCACCCGCAAGCATCCCCCGGTCTTCTACGAACAAGCCGAGAAGGGGGCCAGGATTGTAGTCACAAGACCTATAGGGGAGCTAGCCCCGATTAATGTCTACCTAGCAGCCATCATGGACGAAGCATTTATAGAAGACCTGGAAAGGGAGGGCCTCTCTTTCGAGCAAGTAGCTAAGGCTAAGGATGAGGCATTTAACACGATAGCCAGGCCCAACAAGGAGGCCGCCCAAGTCATAGAAAAACACTTACCCTACTATGGCGAGAAGTTCGAGAGAGGAGAACATATTATAGCCACAACTGATGTGACAGGACCAGGCATATACGTCGTGAGGGAGCTGGCAGAGCAGATGAAGGCTGGTATAAGGCTCCATGACTTGCCACTACTATTCCCGGAGCTATCGAAGTATGCTTCATCGAGGTTTCTCATGCCCAACGCGACTTCAGGCACTAATGGAGCTTTCGTGCTCGTGGTGCCCGAGCAGCTAGAGAGGGATATAGTCAGGGAGCTTAGAAGCAGAGGTTACAGGCCCAGCGTTATAGGCGAGGTCGTAAGCCTGGGCGAGCCATACGTCGAGGCACCGCCTCTACTTAAGGACTACGTCAGGGATCGAAGAATACTGGAGGCCTTCAAGATAAGGGAGTAATGATGGCTTGCTTTCCTTGGTGGATTCTGGGATGGGCAAGACTAGGGTTCTCGATTATAGAGGTATCGAGTGCCCTGAGCCCTTAATAAAGACTCTCAGAGAGCTTAGACTAGCTTCCAGTGGTGACACTCTGATCGTTTTGACTGATCAGTGGGAATGCGTAGATAAAATAGTTTCTGCCGTAGAATTCTCGGGTATAGGGAGGGCCGCCTACAAGGGCGCCCACGGCTATTACGAAATTAGTATTGAAGTCAGCTGAGATCGTCTATGTCTCTTCTTTCAGCTGTTCCATTATCATAGCCTTTTTATGCCTATCTATAGGTATGAGGTCTTCGAGTATTCTCTCTGGAACCTTCAAGCCCTTCTTAGCAAGCTTAACTATCGCCTTATAGGCGACATAGAGAGCCATATCTCTCTGCAGATCTCTGTATAGCGCCCTGGCCATGGCTAGTGAGGTGTCGAATAAGGCTCTAGCCTCGTCCATGCCCTCCACTATTCCCAGCTCGCCCTCGCCCCTAGAGACTATTATCAGGAGCTTTCTGAAGTAGTCTAGACTCAGGCAGACAACCAGGTCCCCGCTCTCACTTATATATGCTTCAACGCTAGAGTCTTCGCCGGGCTCTTCGCTTAGATCCTCGAAAACCCACTCCACCGGATAGGATGATATAGGGGTACCCTCTGCATGAACCAGCAGGGCCACGTCTCTCTTCTCATTGCTGGATAAGTGGCCGTAGAGGGCTCTGACTAAGGACCAGACCATAAATAGGTTCTCCTCGTCACTGGCATCGTTATAGGCGTCTTCATCGACCCACCCGTACTCGTCAAATGAAATGAAGGAGATGTTATAGAACCTCTTCAATAAGTACTTGGCGATCCTGCCTATAGATAGGTATGTAGCCGTGAAAAGCCCTAGATAGATAAAGGAAAAGACCAGAGGCCCCAAGCTTGCATTCAAGAGTTTTGTAACCACTAACAAGGGCAATACTAGTATAGATGCTATAAAAGCAGAGACAAAGAGCTTAAACAGTCGCTGAAACACGAGCAGATGGTTCGACGCCGTTCACCCCATACACATATAGTAGCCACGCTGCCAGGCTATCGAGCCAGCTCAAGGGGAGAATCGCTTAATGGAAATATTTATTTCTATCCCGCTATACACTCAAGGCTAAGCTTATAAACTCGTTTCATAAAGGGCAAACTCTACCTTAAAACGGCGGGCAAGGGGCTACTGAAAACAGTCCTCTCACCCACTACTATAGCCTGGAACTATTTTTGGATCCCGCCTAAGCTTTCATAAACCAATGACAGCCCCCTCCGACCCCTGGCTGTTGTCGGAGCTTGTCATCAGCTTTTTCAACCTCCTTCGCCGAAGGCAGGTTCACACGTTGCCCCAGCCTTCTCTCCCCTCGCCAGGCTCGTATTCTATTGAGCTTGCACTCCCTCAAGTGTATATGATGCTTCATTAAAATTCGCGGATAACTATTGACGCTCATTGCTACTGTGTTGGCACAGCTTGTAGCAAGGGCTTTTCCCAGGTTTGTATAGACCTAGGTAGGGAGGAGGCCTACGACCTCTTTTCCCCAGCTTCGAAATCGGGGGAGAGAACCTGGAAACTTGGCATAATTTTATTTAATTGTTTTAATTATTTTAAAATTTATTTAATAACCCATCATGTGTCTGCTACGGGTTCCGCCTTTCTTTCAGAACAAGATTCTGATAACAATTAACATTTAAATCTCCAAACGTGTGTGATAGAAAAGTGTGGTAGCTAGGATGAAAGAGAGGTAATGTAGCGTGGTGAGGCCAGGCACTATTAGCCCCTTGAGGTATCTCAAAAACGCTATAGACACCCAAATCTATGTAAAATTAAAAGATGGAAGCGAGTACGTGGGCACCCTGAAAGTTACTGACGGGACAATGAATCTAATTTTAGAAGATGCTATGGAGCTGAAGAATGATGGAAAAGACATTGTCGCGAAAGTGGGTAAGGTGCTGATAAGAGGTAGCATGATCCAGTACATAAGCTTTAACCCAGATATGGCTCTTGAAACCCGACAAGAATAGGCAGGGTTTTGCCCTGCATTTCCAGGAACGTTTTAATAATATAGTTTGTTTATAGGTAATATTATTCTTCTGGTTTGTAAGTCTTGCCAGGAATGTTGGGCAGGTGGCTGGGAGTTCATCTTTGCTATTCTCTCCACCAATAGGTTAGAATGAAGGCTGCTGAGAGCGCTGCTAGGAGCGACCCTACTAACCCTATGTATGGGTACTCCAGATAGGTCACTATTAGTAATACGAGCGAGTTAGCTAAGAATAAGACGCTAGACACTAGAGTTATTATTTTAGGTTGCGAATAAGCATCGAAGGCTTTTGCTATGGCTACGGCTAATTTCTTGCTTCTAAGCTTCTTAGACTCAGAGATTCTAGCCAGTAGCTTGACGCCTTCAGTGTCTAGCCTATAGATTATTGTGCCGTCTGGTTTCAGGACTTTTTTGAAGATTCTCTGCGGCGGCGTCGTGAATAGGTCCATGTAGCTTATGAGCCTTTCAGTGCTTATGCCGAGAGACTTTGAGAGAATTCTTGCGGGCAGCGAGTGTCTTGGAGCTAGTGAAAGGGCTACGAGAGCCTTGTACGCGTAGCCAGCTTCTACTAGTCTCGATCTCAGGGTTATTCTCTGGCTGACTGTTAGTTCGTCTCCTAATAGGTTGTATGCATGGGTGTTTCCGGTGCTACTATTAAGGAGTTTCACGAGCCCTTTAGTGAAAGCTTTCCCCAGATCCGTTAGCTCGTATACTATCTCGCTCGAATTCACGTTGTTGACCCTTCTTATGAGACCTTTGTACTCTAGCTTCCTAAGAGCGTCTAGCACGGCTTTGCGCCTCTCGCCTACTATTCGTGAGAGTTTTGAGGTCGACAACTTGTCGCCGTTTAAGGCTAGAGCCAGGACTATTTGAAGCTGTATGGTAGATTTGGAGAAGTCTATTATGCTGTCGAGCTTTCGCAGCAGGTCTAGCCTGGCCCTGTCGAGGCTGTGGGGGCTCCTCTGATCTATCATTGTCATTGCACCGTTTCAACCAACTATATATAGTCACCTGGGCATGATTCTCATTAAGCTGGCTGTGTAGGTACCCGGAAAAGCGGGGTTTATATATGGCCTACTCGTGTAACTGGAAGAGGCCAGGTACAAGGCCCGTAGTAGAGGCTTTTCTATCGCTTCTTCATTGTTATCTTTAGAATGATTCTGCCAAGCCTCGCGCCTATGAGATCCCCGTTGGCTCTCTTCTCTATTCTGAACAGTAGTATTGTTCTCGAAATTATGACGCCCACATACTTGTATTTCAGGAAAAAACCCGTTGCCCACGACAAAGTACAGCCCGTTTATCATGGGAACGGAGATGTTGGCTATGAGAGTTTTTATTTCATTATCTAGCTTTGGAGGCCACCAGGATATTAGTCCTTCCTCTAGTTTGACGACGTATACGCCTTTGACCAGGGCGCCGTCAACTAGCGGTTCCAGGAGTCTGTTATTTATCGCGTTGCTATAGTTATTATTATTCCCCACGTAATCCCACCTGTTCTTCTTTTGAGGCTTTCTGAAGATAATTTGTTGCCACTATCCGCGGCGATCACGGGGCGCAGAGAGTAGACGGCTCATAGACTGTCCTCTACCAACAATCGAGCCGCCTCGGGGATGTTTTCGGCTAGCGGTCGCCGCCATTAGGGGCTTAATTAGACCCTCGAATGCCAGAAGCCAGAAACCGACCCCCAGCAGGGGGTGAGAGAGTGGCTAGGAAGAAAAGAAAGGGTATCGTGGGCATAGAAGCAGCGATAGTAATGATAGCGTTCGTCATAGTAGCCGCGGCGCTGGCATTCGTAGCCCTGAACATGGGGATGTTCACAACACAGAAGAGCAAAGAAACCATTGGGAGAGGGCTAGCTCAGGCATCTACAGCATTGGAGATCGACGGCTCAGTGACGGGTAACGTGACTAGTAGCACTGTCGACGCGATAATTGTGCCGCTAAAGGTTGCCCCGGGAAGAGAAGGCGTGGATCTATCTGTAGACAGGACATCCGTGAGGCTAATAGTGACACAGCCAGATGGTAGTAGCGTGGCCTACGAAAACATATACACGGGTATAGACACGTCGCTAACCAGCGCTATAACTGCTGACCTAAGCACGATACTGAGCAAGCTAACAACAGGGTCCCCAAGCAATACTACAAAGCCCGAGGCTAAGATAATAGTGCTCAAGGGAGACAACGACAACGTTCTAGAATTCGGCGAGAAAGCAGTACTTGCTGTAGAGCTGAACGCAGGATACGGCTCCTACACTAAGATCTCTGTAGAACTGAGAGTAGCTGACGGAGCCCCTCTGACTGTTGAAAGGATAGTGCCAGCATCGTTACCCACAGATGGAGCGGTGGACATGAGCTAAGGGGTAGGGAATGGAGCCAGGAAACCCTAAATATAAATCAAATGTTTTTTTATATAAAATATTAATAATAGTATTTCAAGGGGCCGCCCTAGCGGCCACGGGCCTCTACCTACTCGGCTTTTTCTCTCCAAGAGGCCCGTGGCCGCTAGAAAGGTGGCAAGACCTGGGAGTCTACGCTATAGCGTTAGTGGCGATAGTGGTTGGGGTTCACCTGCTAATCGTCTCAGCCATAGCCATGGGTGGTAGGCATGGTGGTCGGGGTTGAGGGCTCATGGCGAGTGGCCATGCAACTGCCCGATATGCCGAGTCCTTGTCCTTCCACTTATGAAGGGTAGTAGGGAGGGAGGTGTCCAAGTAGTGTCTCAAGAACAGGAAGTCAGGGAAGAAAAGCAGGAGACGCCTACAAGTAGTGAGCTAAGAGAATTAAAGGACTTGGTTGAAGCCCTCAGAGAAAGCATAATAGAGCTTAGGTCGGCCCTTAGCGAGATAAATAACCCGTTTAACGTTATGCGCAAGCCAGGCAAGGAGGAAGACGAGGAGTCTAGCTCCTCAGAGCCATTAATACCCCTAAGCGCCTCCCAAAACATATCACCCCACCCTTTACACTCGATAGTAGCCCAGCCAGCTGGTGAGGCTAAAGCCCAGGTAAGAGAGCAGGCGAAAGAAAACAAAGGGGGATACAGTAAGCCTGAGGCAAGAGCGGCTGGGCTGGGAGACCATGAGAGCGTCGAGGCCGGGGCCCTGCACTATTACCCAGAAACGGCTAGAGATCGCAAGAGGCATAATGCCCTGCAAGCTAGTGTTGATGGCGGGAAGTTGAGGATTAACCTGCCCCGGCTGATAAGGGTCATGTATTTGGTCAGGAAAAAAGCGCCAAAAGAGAACCTCGATGCCATGATAGAGATCCTTGACAGAGTTGGACTTATACCGGGTGATCTTAAGGATGTTATGCTGAAGGTGGCAGACTTAGTAGAGAAGGCTCGCGAGTCCGGGATCCCCCCAGAAAAACAGCTAATCCTGCTCTACGCCTTGGCCAAGGCTTCAGGCGTACGTGACGGTTCACTAGAGGAGGAGGCGATGGGCTATATCCTTGACATGCTCGACGGTGGAGAGGATTGGGAGAAACGACAGTCATAGCTCACGCGCTACTAACAATAGTAGCCGTGAGCTTGGCCGCCACCTTTTCGGTTGTTGTTTTACTTAGAGTCTACGACATAAGTAGTACTCTCTCCGAGGTTCTGAGCATCAAAACAGATGCTCTAAGAGTCCAGTTGGTCGTCGCTTATATGGAAGAGAGGGTTGTTGGCAATGTTTACGAGTATAGTATTTACATCAAAAACGTGGGCTCAGCCAGCGTTACCTCCATAGAGTCCTCTGACGTATATCTGGGGACATACAGGGGGAAGCTATTCCTCTTCCAGTACAACGCTTCTGGAGGGGCTGGCTACTGGAACTACACCGAGAAAGGCGATGGAGACGGGGTCTGGGAGAAGGATGAAACCTTCATCATTCACGTCTATTCGAGCACCAGGATAGATTCTCCGGTCGAATTCAGAATGATACTACCAGTAGGGGCCACGATCCGCGAGGTCTACCCGCTCCCATAGGAGGCCTGGTAGCCTTGGGGTTTAGCGTTGTGATCTCTTCAGGCTTCGTGGCCGTTGCACTGATCATAGCTGTCTCGGTCCTTTCAGGGGTCATGGCGGAGCTTCTCTATAACACTGCTGTCAGTGCTATAGAAGCTGTTGAGAGACCCTATTATGGGGCCCTTCTATCAATAATCTATGCCAACGTTACCTGTGCGGGCGACGCCTTCTATTTACACCTAGAGAACAGGGGTCCTGGCGTACTCTGGGACTTTAACGCCAGCGAGATAATAGCCTCATATAAGGACAATGTTACGGGCAGTAACGTAACCGTGATCCTGTATCATGATAAAGATTGGAGCCTAGTAGCTATGATAGCCAATGGGGCCGTTCTTCAACCCTACGGTAGCATATATCCTGGAGAGGTAGCCGTCATCAAAGGAGCTCTAAGCCCTCCCGCGGATGTGGGGGCTCCCATAACTTTCATCTTCGTCGATAGTGGGGGAGGTAAGGCTTACTACAGGCTTTGGGGGTGCTAGAGATGGCTCACCAGGCAGGGCCCAGTAATGGGGATAGGAGAAGGCTCATAACGACAGGTAACGAGGAGCTTGACATGAAGCTTGGAGGAGGAATACCCCACCCATCACTCATAATAATAGAGGGGATCCACGGCACTGGAAAGACAGTGCTTGCACAGCAGTTAGTCTATGGGGCTCTGGTCAGCGAGCTCCGGGTCCTTGTTGTAACGAGCGAGCTAACTGCTAGGGGGTACGTTGAGAAGTCTAGGTCGGCCGGGGTAGACTTGTCGACTTACTACGTGAAGGGGTACCTCACGGTTTACTCTCTACAGCTTCCCGGGGCTAAATGGGTGAAAGAGCACGTTTCGAAGCTCCTTTCTATCCTGGGAAATTACATGTTTGAAGCTGTAGACTCTTACGACGTCTTTGTGGTAGACTCGCTGAGCCATCTAGCGATCTACGCTACTCCATCTAACGTTATGAACTACTTCAACAGGACAAGGATACTTGTGGATAGAGGAAAATCCGTGATACTTACCATACACCCCAACATTGTGAGAGAGGATCTCGTAACTCGGGCCCGCGCTATATGCGATGGTTATATCTCGCTCTCCACGGCCGTCGTTGGCGGTAAAAGCGTCAAGGTCATGAAGATAATCAAGCTAAAAGGTGCCCCTACCTCCTTCGAGTCTACAATAACGTACGATGTAGACCCTGCCTTCGGCATTAAGATTGTCCCCATAGCGCTGGCGCGGGCTTAGGAGGTGATACTTGTGGCTCTCGGCATCTCCGTGAGGAGAGGTAAAAGGGCTAGGTCGAGAAAGAGGGAAGAACCTCCGGATTTTGGCAAGGAGCCCCACTACTTGAAAGAATACATGAAGAAGGTAGAAGAGGAGATGGGTGAAAGGCCGGAGCTTGTAGAAAAAATACCTTCTGCCATGAAGAATGCTAAGAGCTTCAACATAGTTTACCCTGTAGGCTCTGGCATATTCATACATGCACTTAGTAAGAGGGGGGAGTCGGGGTATAGCAGGTATATAGTTATAGAACCGCCCAGGCCTCCCAAGAGCCTGCTAGACATAATAGAGGAGTTACTACCATTCGCTATAAGAGAGGAGGTCCCATCATCTAGCGAGGAGAAAAAGTATATACTACTAGAGGCCTTATCTAGCGTTGTATTGCCGACTGACAAGAATGTCGACTATTCGAAGCCGAGAACTAAGGGGCTAAGGGTCATAGTCGGCAAAAGGGATCTCGACTACCTAAAGTATCACATTATAAGAGACAAGGTAGGCGTCGGGCTTCTCGAGCCCTTCCTGAGGGATCCCTATCTTGAGGATATAACTGCTAATGGGATAGGCCCGATCTACGTTGTCCATAAAATGTTCGGCTCTATGGAGTCCAATGTAGGCTTCTCTAGCGAGAGGGAGTTGGACGAGTTCATAATAAAGCTGGGAGAGAAAATAGGGAAACCACTGACAAGAGCCAGGCCCATAGTTGACGCCACCCTGCCAGACGGTAGCAGGATAAACATCGTTTTCGGCTCCGATGTGAGTCTAAGAGGATCCAACTTCACCATCAGGAAAGTATCTAAGGTGCCTGTCAGCCTAACCCAGCTAATAAAGTGGGGCACCTTCGACCACGTTATAGCGGCATATATGTGGATGATGCTCAGTGAGGGTATGAGTGTTTTCATCTGCGGCGAGAGCATAGCTGAGGGAGAGCCCGTAATTGTCAGGAACAGGAAGACAGGGTTCTTGGAGATACTTAGGATTGAAGAGCTTGAAGATAAGTATTGGGAGTACGATGCCTTGACCCTAGACCCTAAAACCTTCAAGTTCGTTTTCAGGCCTATAAGAGGCTTCATCAGGCATAAGCCTTTCTCCGGGATCTATGAGGTAGTAACAAGGACTGGTAGAAGGATCAGGGTCACAGGCGACCACAGCTTATTCACAGTCCGCGGAGGCAGCATAGCCCCTATAAGCGTGGAAAAGCTTAGGCCTGGCGACAAAATAATAGTGCCGCTTAGGACGCCGTCAGGATTCAGTGATATGGACTCGCTGGACTTGTCTGACCTATTTAGAGACAGGGATGGAGGAGCTGAAGGTTGCGGACAAGCAGTTGGCATAGGGGGCCCAGAAAATATCGGGTTCTCTATTGTAGGGGGAAGACTGACTTCTTGGAAAGCAAAGGTTAGGATCCGGCCTATCATAAAGGTGGATCATGAATTTGCTTTTCTTCTAGGGTTTTTAATGGCAAACGCTAATGTGTCGGAGTCCATGAATAGTGTTTGGCTCTCGCCGAAAAACCTGGAAGGATCCGACATTGTTTCTAACCTCATTAGAAGGATTTACGGGGTAGAAGCCAGGCGTCTAAATGGTAGAAGTCACAGGATAGTGGTGAAGTCCAAAGTTTTCGCTTCAATAATCGAGGCCCTAGGAATAGCCAACGAGGAGCACTATAGGAGGCTTCCCGGTTTTATTTTTGGCCTCAAAGAGAGCAAGATAGCCTCTTTCCTGCTGGGATTCATAGCTGGCTCCAAGCATGTAGAAGTAGTAGGCGATGTTGTAAAGCTAGGCATTGGCTCTCGTTCACTACTCCATGGGCTTCCCTTGCTATTACACGCGCTTGGCATAGTAACTATTATAGAGCTTGGAAAGCCTGGAAGAGAGAGTTTTCTTGAGATCAAGCTTAGGGATCTTAATAAGCTAGTCTCAGCTGCTGGAAAGTCGTCGGATCTCTTCTGTAAGACCAGCAAGAAACTGTGCGAGGCCGTTAGGGGCCAAAGCAGATCCCTCGCCCCAGCAGCTAGCGAGAATCACTATCAGCACCATGCAGGTGGCATGGGGCTTCTAGTTGTAGAAGCGTATGCTGCCAGGGCAGAACCCGAAGAATTAGGCGATGTGTTTCTAGACGAAGTAATAGAGGTTAAGCCCTGCTGCGAGAGGGTTAGGTATGTCTATGATCTTTCAGTACCAGGCACCGAGAACTTTGTAGCAGGCCTGGGGGGTGTTTTGGCTCATAATACTGCAAGCGGTAAAACAACGTCTTTGAACGCCATCTCCGCCTTTATACGGCCCACGGCCAAGATCGTCACCATAGAAGACACGGCTGAAGTTGTGCTACCTCACCCCAACTGGACTAGAGAACTCACCAGGGACACTGGTAAAGCAGAGAGTAGTGTGACAATGTTTGACCTCCTAAGAGCCGCTCTCAGGCAGAGGCCCAACTACATAATAGTAGGTGAGATAAGAGGGGCTGAGGGGAACATCGCGTTCCAGGCGATGCAGACAGGTCACCCTGTAATGGCCACGTTTCACGCCGCCAATCTCGAGAGACTGATCCAGAGGCTAACGAATCACCCTATAAACGTGCCCAAGACAAACATTGACAATTTGAACATTGCGTGGTTCCAGAGCGCTGTTTACGTGAAGGGCTTCCCTGCTAGGAGGGTTCTAAGCATAAACGAGATAATAGGCTACGATCCCGACTCAGGCGCTATAGCTGCAGTCCCGGTATTCACATGGGATCCTGTGACTGACAGGTTCATGTTCTCTGGCAGGGGCTCTAGTTACCTCCTAGAGGAGAAGATAGCTGTGATGAGGGGCATACCGAGGCGTAGAATCGGAGAGATTTACGAGGAGCTAGACTTGCGTGCCAGGTTCCTCAAGCTATTAGCTGGCAAGGGTGTGCTGGACTACTTCGATGTGTACAAGGCCATAGTGAAGGCGTATAGTATAGGGGTAGAGGAAGCCTACAGGCTGCTACAGCAGGACAGGCTTTTGTAGGTGACCACTCGTGGAAGACAGGCTGACTCTAAGAGCCGTGGTCTCAGCGTCGTTATCAGCCACGCTAGCTGCTGCACTATTGCTACTCTTAAAGCCCCCGCTCTCCGTAATGGCGGCAGCCTCGTCGACCCTCGTCATATTGTGGTTTGGGGTAGGGAGGATTCTTGTGCGGAGAAGCATGGCCATAATAGACCACGACCTTCTCTACATGCTCCTCCACATGAGAAGCGTTGCAACTGGTAAGCCTCCAGTCTCGGCACTTTTCGAGTCTGTGTCGAAGAACCTGAAGAACTACCCGGCATATTCGCGTTACATGAGGAAGATATACGGGCTCGGAAAGGAGTGGGGCTATAGCTTCTCCCAGGCAACCAGAATAGTAGGATCCAAGGCCGACAACCTGGTGCTGAAGAATCTGCTTTCGAGAATGTCGGGGGTTCTAGCTGTCGGCGAGGATGTAGAGACTTTTCTGGAAAGAGAGTATAGGACTCTAATGAGCGAGTATGTAAACGCCTATCACAGGATGACGAACACTGCCAGGGTCTTCATGGGAATATACGTGACTATTCTTGGCTCGCTAATATTTGTGCTTGTTACTTTCATGCTTATGGCCTTCTTCTTTGGGGGCAACTTAGCCATAATAGCGTCCTCATATATGGGTGTTGGGGTAGCTCTTGTCGGCATGCTAACGCTGCTCTACATGCTAGTTGGCAGGGAGCCCTTCGAGTTTTATGGATCGCCCAGGCTGTTTAAATACAAGGCTCTTTCCATAACAGGCATTGCCGGCCTGGCCCTAGCCTCCCTGATAAGCTCCCTATACCTGCTGAAGTATAATGACTCCTTCGAAGAGGCTGCCAGGGGCCTCCTCATTTCAGGAATAATATTGCTCCCCCTGGGGATCATGGCTAAAAGGGTGGAGGCTAGTATAAACAATGTGGACGACTTCTTCCCTATATTCATTAGGAGCTTTGGTACGCACCTAGCGACACTGCCAGACATGGTTAAAGCCCTAGAGCCCCTACTTATCAGCCAGCTGGGAAAGCTGGCCACCTATCTCAGGAGATTATACTCTAGACTAGCCAATAGTCTAAAGCCTGAAGCTGCATGGAGGCTCTTCGCAGCCGAGACGGGTAGCGAGCTAGTGCGCAGGGCTGTCACCATATTCATTGATTCATTAAAGAACGGCGGGGATCCTGAGAAGGTGGGTATAATGCTTTCAGACCACCACAATGAAATGGTAAGGCTGAGAAAGCAGAGGTTGCAGGTAGCCAAAACGTTCGAGTCCACGCTATACCTTATGCACGCGGCTGTAGTCATAATCCTTGTATTCATTTCTAAACTAATGCTGGCGTTCTCCTCCATACTACAAAACATCATGGAACAAGCACCAGAGGAGGTTATAAGCGTGTTCCCCTTCCAGGCTATAGACTCCCCTTATCTTGTAACCATGTCCATAATCCTCATAGCTGTTGCCAGCGTACTTAATAGCTTAGCCATAGTCAGGGTTATGCCTGGAACCCGCACGTCTTTCTTCTTCTACTTCTCAGTTCTCCTGTTAATATCAGGCGTAAGTATAATGGTGTCGTCCGAACTCATAGACTACGTGCTCGGCGTGGCCCTCGAGACCTCGGAAACTATAGCGATCTACCCCTCCTAGCGAGCCTAGCTATTAGGGTAGAAGCTATGACGCCTATAGAGTACGATACCATAGCTATCACGGCCGTTAATACAGGATCCTCTATACTCGTAGCCAGCGCGCCACCTATTAGGGAGCCAGCAGCTTCCTTCCCACTAAGAGCTGTAACGACTAGGATATTCCAGAGTATGGCAGAGGCGATTGCCTCTTCCATGAGAGCGACCGCTGCTCTAGGATCCTCTCCTACCAGAACCATGGAATAGTCTGCATAGGCTGGAGCCAGGCCTCCGGGGTATCCCTTAGAGGCTACCCGCGCCAGCAACATGCCATAAATGTTTCTTATTTCATCTAGGTAGCCCTGAATGACCCCCTCGCCTCCCTGGGTGGCTGAGAGAGTGAAAATGGTTGAGAGGCTTTCTGAAAGGGCTTCGCGGAGAAAACCTATAGACGCCACAAGGTTTCCTCTCTCTCTAAAGCTCTCGGCTCTCTCCATAATGTCGATTACTGAGTCTAGATAGACTTGTAGGTTAGCCTTAACGAATTCGGGCAGTACATAGTTTTTAATAGAGTATCTTATCAATGACAGAGAGTAGTCGACCGACGTCTCGATATAGGCTCTTAGACCATTTTCAAGCCTTGCAAGAGACTCCGTGTCCATTAGCGGGCCTTTATTTGAGAGCCTTTCAGAAACGTTTATCCAGGACTCTATACTGGCAATGCGTGCCTGGGCTGTGGCTAGTAGGCTCGCTATCTCGTCGATGGGGGCTTCTATTGATGCTAGCTCCTGGGCTCTCTGTAGCACGGAATAGGCCTCGGCCAGCCTTGTATATGCTGTAGCCCTCATTTCAACGTAATAGATAGAACCAGTAGGCTCTCCACGGGAGAGTATGGCTTCCAGCCGTGACAGCTCGGAGCCCAGCCGTGTTGTTTCCTCAGCTACTACTTGTTCAAGGCTTCCCTCATTCAAGAGCATGGCATAATAAATAGTGTATAGTCCTAGCAGTGCTCTATAAGCATAGCTGGCGGCGGCGTAGGGGTGCTCGCTGCTCAGTCTAAGGCTTTGGTTGACCAGGTAACCTATTGTAGGTGGTATCTCTAGGCCCTCCCTTTCAGCTAGCTCTTCTAGTTCTCTGGTAAGGTTTCCTACAGCCTCCCTCATAGCCTCCTGGAACTCTTCAGGCATAGATACTTCAATGGATAGATTCAGCTTGCCGGCACCAGTCAAGGTTAAGGTGGCGTTTATGACGCCCGGCGTAGGAACCCCGCCGGGACAGTCGTCTATGAGAGCTGGTGACAGGTTTGCCAGGGGATATATTAGTTTGAGGCCCTCACTCTCAGCAGCCTTGCATTTAAGAGACACGGATCCCACTCTTGAAGCCAGCCCATCAGGCGATATGGCCCCGGTTATCGCATAGCCTTCGACAAGATAAGGGCTCAAACCGGAGGCTAGCATGTATGTTGCTAACGCTACACCGAAACTACCACTGGGCCCCGCTATTAGGCCCCTAGTATTTATCCTGACCACCGCGTTAACCTCCATGAAATTGACACCGGCCATCAGGAGACCTGTGGTTACAGCCATTTTCATGCTAGATTCCGTTGTCTCGTCGATCTCTCCCTCAGAAATCACCAAAATACTGCCATTACCGGGAACAGCCAGTTCGATGTCTACACTTATTATGCTGGAGCCCCCGTCCTCTGTAACTGCAGGAACGCTGATTCTAGCCCTTATAGGAACCGTACTATTCTCTGTGGCCGTAGCATTGTAGCCCTCTATGGTTTGGGCTAGGATTAAAAAGATCAGTATCAGCACCGTTATCATGTTGCCCTGCTTTCTCCTCGCTGGCAATTGATCCAAGCACCGCACCCAATCTCTTTAATAGAGCTGAGAAAAAGAAAATTAGTATAAGGGTGCTTGACACATTGGCGCGCAAGAGAGAAGAGAAGAAGGGGGAAGAAGGGAAGTCTAAGGAGCTAAAGATCGTTACAGTCCAAGTAGTTACTCCTGAAAAAGTTATGCAGAACAAGAGGCAGATGGGGCTGCTCTATCTCATAGACGCTCTTGGCCCCCTACACGAGAGAACCCTAACTGAGGTCACTTACATACTCCAGGATAAAGGCCTCGATCTAGGGTACGACTTCAGGAAAGTGGGCAACAATATATATAGCCAGTCACTGAAAAACGACCTTGTAACCCTCATGTATGTAGGGTTCCTAGAGACGGAACCAGGACTATACAGGAAGCTAAGAACCACGAGCCAAGGAAAGGCTGCCCTAGAAAAGAGTGGAGCCCCTCAAGGTATCGTTGAATTCGTCAAGGTGCATTTTGAAGAGCTAAGAAACAGGGTATCACTGGTAGATGCTGAGATAGACAAGGAAATTAGAGACAGGCTAAGACTGGTTTCAAGGCCCAGGAGAAGGCAGGGCTTTTAAGAGTTGATACTGGAGCCTTCGATCCCACAAGCTACGAAGCCCCAGGACTCCTAGCCCCGGTATCACAGGTGCCAAAGACTTGGGCCCTGTTGTCCCCGCAGATCTAGACTCTTTTATTGCTAGAGGGAGGCATCTACTCATTTACGGTGGACCTGGAAGTGGCAAGACAAGGCTGGCTATGCACCTGGCTTCAAGGGCCATAGCAAAAGAACTAAAGGTGGTGGTTCTTTTTAGCGAGGCTGGAACCTTGCCTCTCATAGCGAGGACAGGGCTCAGCCTCGGGCATTACCCCATATACGCTATTGACGACTTGGCCAGGAAGGTGACTAGAGCAGCTGTAATGGGTTTCTTCACAGTGGTTGATACTCTAAACTCCTTCTATGCGGATGATCTTCCCAACAATGCCTCGCTTTTAGCCTATGTTTCCTCAATTCTGAAAGAGGGTGGTGGCGTGTCTGTTGCCCAGGCTCGGAAACAAGGTAGTGAACCAGCTGGACTCAGGTTCGTCGAGCCCTACATAGACGCCGTTATAGAAACAAGGAAGATAGAGGGAGGACTGTTTGAAGCCTTGCTCAGGCCTGTAAGTACCAGTGACAGTACTAGGCTTAGGTTTCGTCCTAAAGGGTGGCACGTGGAGTGGGTATACTAAGTGATCTGCTCTGGCATCTACAACTAATACTTCCAGCAATGGCTGCTAATGGGGCTCCAGTAGTTGTCCTGAGGTACGTGAAGAACTCGCATCCTGTGGACTTTAACTTGAAGTTCCTAGATGGTAGGAGGCTTCTGGGTGATGGAAAGACGTGGGAGGGCGTCACGTCGGGACTAGTGGCCGGCCTAGTGGTTTCGGCCATAATAGCTATCTTCTCTCAGAACGCGGGTTTCATCACGCTAGGCATTTTATCTTCGATCGGCGCTCTTATAGGTGACATGGCAGGCTCGTTCGTTAAGAGAAGGATCAACATGCCTCGCGGGGCGCCGGCTCCTTTACTGGATCAGCTGGACTTCTATGTGGGGGCGCTCCTGTTATTATACATTGCTGGAGTTCAGATCCGTTTGGTGCCATCAATTATACTGGCAGTAGTTGTGTTAGTGCTGCACGTCGGTACTAATTACATGGCCTACAGGCTAGGCCTAAAGAATGTTCCCTGGTGAATTAGCCTTTAAGGGTTTGCTAGCAGGGAAATATTTTCCTATACCTGTGGACTAGTTTTACCAGATTCCTAGCCTTCTCTGTTGATACAGGGTTCTCAGCCTGGCCCCCGACCTTTACGGAGCTACCCACTATGAATGCATCGGCTACCTTCCAGTAGGTCGCTATATTGTCCTGGGAAACGCCACTACCTATGGCAATCCTGCTACCTAGGGGTTTAGCGGCGCTTGCCATGACCTCTACAAGCTCCAAGTCTGGCTCAGACCCGGTCCTGGACCCTGTAGCCACAATATAGCCTATAGAGGCTCCAGCTCTCTCTATGCAGTCTGAAACAGTTTCCCTCAAGTCGTACTCGCTGCCAACCCTGGCTGAGTGCTTCACATCGACATCAGCAAAGACAACTATCTTTCCACTGTTTAAGTGGTCAAACGCGTCGAGCTCTGCAGCGGCCTGGGCTAGCCTCTGCGCTGCAGGCTCCATTATGCCTTCTGGAGAGACCCTCACCTCACACATGTTATTGACACGTATCATAGATAGTCTGGCTATATAAGCTATGTATAGCGCCTCGTAGGCGCTGTTCCTCAAGGCATTTACGCCCACTCTTATGGGTACCGACTTATTTACTTCACTAGCTATGAGTGCTAGGCTTATAGCTTGGCCTGGGGAGACGGTCATTGTGAAGGGTCTATCGCCGAAGTTTTCCAGAATGATGCCGTCAAAGCCTGCCTCGTAGTATTTTCTAGCCTCTTCAACTGCATACTCTACTATGTCTCCTACATCCCACCTTCTACCGTGAAGGCGGGGATAGGGGTTCCTCTTGTAGCCAGGAGAGCCTGGTAGGGGGGGAAGATGCACGACACCTATCAGCGGTTTACAGATGTCGTATAATAACTCCATGTAGGCTCACCTCAAGCAGTTTATCACTATTTCACAGCCTTAACCTTACTAAGTACGGGTCTTACGAGTACGAGTCCAAACTCGCTAGGTGCTCTAGGAGACTAATAACCTTAAATCGCCGGGAAGCCGGGCTCATAGGGGTTTTCTCAGCTCTTTACCTGCACTCCTTAATAAGCTTTTTAAGAGCTTCTATTAGGTAGCCTTCTTCCCCTGGAAGCCCTTCCATCACTAGCTCTTCATTAGCGTAGAGCCTTACAGGGTAGGGTCTTGTGCACTCGCTTTCCATGGCTTTCTCAGGAACTATATCGATACCACATTCCTCTTCTATTAAGTCCTCTATCTCCAGCAGCCACCAGTACAGGGTGTTAACTAGGTACTCTTCACAGCCTGTGACAACGAGCTTTACTACGACAGGGTGCTTCATGCGCGGCTTCCTTGGAGGAATCTAAAGGGTTCTGTCCCTAAATTTTTACTTTTCCTCCTGGTATTGTGGATCTGGTGCCTGCCAGCGTTGGTAAAGGGTTTACGGCTTGGATCCGAGGCTCTGATCCTTGAAAAGGCTGCCAGCCTACTCTATTCTAGTCCTCTTTGTGATCGCTGCCTGGGCCGCTTTTTTGCCAGGCTAGGTTATGGCTGGGATAACAGGCTTCGCGGAGCCTCTATAAAGGCCCTTCTCGTCATGAGCTTGCATGCTAGGATTCGGGAGGGCGATGAGAGGGCCAGGGAGGTGTTCCTGGAGATAGCTGGTAACATAGGTGCTAAGGCCAGCGGCCTTTACAGGGAGCTGACAGGTGGTGACCTAGAGGCGAAGCCCTGTATCCTATGCGGTGGTAATATAGAGGAATTTATAGAGAACGTGGCTCGCAAGGCTGTCAGGCTGCTGAAGAGCTATGATGTTTCAAGGTTTGTCGTCGGCGTCAGGCTAAACAAGGAGATCCGAGAGCTTGAAGAACGCTTGAAGATGGAGCATGGGATAGAGTATGGGGAATCCATCAAGGCGGAGCTTAGAAGGGAGATCGGTAAGAGGATCCAAAAACTAGCCAGCGTCGAGGTAGACTTTTCATCGCCCGAAGCTACTATCCTGGTGGACTACCCGTCTGGGGAGGTAGACGTCAAACCATCCAGCCTATTCGTTAGGGGCACTTACTGGAAGAAAGGCAGGATGATCAGCCAGGCATACTGGCCCTCACCGACGGGTCCCAGGTACTACAGTGTGGAACAGGCCTCGTGGCCCCTACTGAGAATCGCTAGGGCCGAGAGAGTTGTGCTACATGCCATGGGGAGAGAGGATGTTGACGCAAGAATGCTTGGCACGGGCAGGCCTGTAGTGGTAGAGTTAAAGCAGCCCATGAAGAGGAGGATTAACTTGGAAGAGGCCGAAAAAGTGGTCAATAGGGAGTCTGGCTCTTTAGTGGAGTTTAGGTTTGAGGGGTTCACTGACAGGAAAACCGTTATCCTGTACAAGGAAGATGCTTCAAGCACAAAGGTCTATAAAGCACTCATACTGCTAGGAGAACCCATAAGCGTGGAAGAGGTGTTAAAGGCTTTGGAGAGCCTCAGGGGAGCAGTCATAAACCAGTGGACCCCGCAGCGTGTCCTCCACAGACGGGCCAATGTCTTGAGGAGAAAGAGGCTTCACGATATTAGATGCACAGGGGTCATGCCGGGACTTATAGAGTGTCTGATCAAGGCTGATGCCGGCCTGTATATTAAGGAACTGGTTAGTGGCGACAATGGAAGAACCAATCCAAGCATAGCAGGCGTCTTAGGCACGGGAGCCCAATGCATAGAACTGGATGTCGTTGGTGTAGAACCAGCTGCCGCGCCTTCAACAGTTCATCCAGGAGAGCTGACGGGGAGACCGGGATAGCTCTGACGGCAGCCAGCATTGTTGCAGCCGCTACTTTAGCAGATCCCACAATCTGTGCCCCCTTATCTAGCTTTGGCTGCAAAGGCTTCTAGCCTGTTTTAGGTCTTCAGGCGTGTCTATGTCGAAAAGTATGTACTCGTCATCCACATCCACGTATGTTATCCTCTCCCTGTATTTTCCGAAGAGTGCCCTGGCACCTATGTCTCCTTCTATGCGTGACAGCTCTTCCCTAAGAGCGCTGCTAACTATTACCGGTGACCCTCTAGTCCCCATGTACCTTGGGATTAGTATTAGGGGTTCTCTTTCCATATAGAGACTGGCTAGTCTCTCTATGGTTTCCGCTTTTATCAAAGGCATGTCGCCGTGTATAAACATGAATGCGTCAACGTTCATGGCGAGTTCTAGGGCTTTTCTCATGGAAGTGCTGAGTCCTCTCTCGTACTCCCTGTTTATGGCTACCTTGAACTTCTCCAGTCCATAGTTCTTGGCTGCTGATAAGACTCTGTCGTGCTCAAAGCCTACAACGAGTATTTTAGGGTCTAGGCTATCTATGGAGCACACCTTGACCAGCACGTGAGCGAGAACAGGCATGCCGCATAAATCAGCTATAAGCTTGTTAAAGCCCATCCTAGACGATCTTCCTGCAGCGAAGACTATTCCAGCTATCCTAGCGTCCATGGCTCCATTACCCTAAAGCTCTGGAGGGCTAGCAACTAGGCGGCTCAGCCGTCACTTTTTAGTCAATGGGCAACCTTATTAGATTCTCTATATTAGGATCTGTAACAAAGAGCAACCAAGAGAGTACAGTCTTGCCGGGGAGGTGCCGCTGGTTGAGGGTTAAGTATGAGGGACGCTTTAAGGTGGGGAAAGATCCGGCGAGGGTTTTCAATCACCTCATTGATCCTAGGAAGTTTTCCAGGGCCTTTCCAGGCTTCCAGGGAGTAGAGATAAGTAGCGATGGAGAATTCAAGATAGACTTGGCCCTGAAACTCGGCCCCATAAGTGGGAAGGGTAATGTCAGGGGAAGGATCGTTGAGTCACGGGAGCCCTCATACATTAAGATCAGGGGTAGCGGCAGGGGAGCCGGGAGCAACCTGGATTACACCCTAGAGTTTAAGATAAGTAGTACGGAGGACGGGAGCTCTGTGTCTTGGAGGTTCGAGGGCATAGTCGTCGGCCTGGCAGCCTCTATGGGGGGAAGAATACTCGACAGCTTGGCCAGAAGGCTTATAGGCGAGATGGCTGAAGGCCTTAAGAGGGTGATCGAGGAGGACTCCTAAACGGGTCAATTAGCATGGTTTTTAGGTTCTCATGCCCCTAATCTTATTAACGAGGTGGTTCTTCCTGGCCCAGGTCAGATACGATGAGAACCTGCCAAGTTTCCTCAAAATATTAGGAGACCTGGTCGAAAAAGAGCAAGAATTCGTCTTGGCTGTGGTGGTCAGTGTCAAGGGATCAGCCACAGCTAAGGTCGGCGCTAAGGGGGTCATACTGCCTGATGGCAGAGTTCTCGGGTGGCTTGGCGGCTGGTGCAGCGAGAACGCTATAACCCTGGCCGCCTTAGAAGTACTTAAGACGGGAAGCCCCAAGCTTTTAAAGCTTGTCATGGCCGGGGAGGAGCTGAAACGTATAGATGAGAACGTTATAGAGGTGGGAACCCCCTGTGGGGGCGAGGTTCTCCTCTACATGGAGCCCGTCTACCCGAGGCCCCAGATAATAATTGTGGGCCACAATGAGGTCTCCAAAGCCCTGGCCAGGCTAGGCAAGTTCATGGGTTACAAGGTGACCGTGGTTGATAGGGCCGCTGATGTGAGAGAGTACCCAGAGGCAGACAAGGTGTTAACGTCCATTAAGGAATTGGATAACGCCAGGATCGACAGGCATACATACGCTGTCATAGCCACCATGGGGAGGACAGAGGTCGATGTAGAGGCTATAGACTACCTGGCCAGGAAGAGCCCAGCCAGGATCTACCTAGTGGCAAGCGTTAACAGGGCCCAGGAAGTGTTCAGGAGGCTTGCCAGGAAGGGCCACAAGATAAGCGACCTAAAGGCTAAGGTCGAGGCCCCAGCAGGGATTCATATAGGGGCGATAACCCCTGAAGAATTAGCGCTCAGCCTGGTTGCGGGTATAGTAGCCCATAGGAGGGGTGGCAAGGGCAGGTTCATGGTAGAAGTGAAGGGCTCCCCCTACGACAAGCTCGAACAGCTAGTTGCCAAGGGGGAGTGATAGGAAAACTCCTTAGCGAGAATGTAGCTTCCGGGAGGGTCCATGGAGGCAGGCAGTAAAGCGCGAGTGGTAATTGACCTAGAGAAGGAGTCCGAGCGTTGCGGGGGAGTAGTAGCGGCTATTCTGACACACATACGCAGGCTGAATAGAGGAGACATCCTGGTTATAGTAAACACTTCCAGCAAAGCCTCAGAGCTAAGGCAAGTACTAGAAATGTTCAAAGACTATGGAGTACTCAGAATACTCGAGGATAAAGGAGACAAGGTAATAGTAGCCAAAGCCAGCTAGGATAGGATCCCTGAAAAGTGTAAGGGATCATTTCATGCAGTAAAGCATTTTATGCAACTAAGAGGCTTCTTAAGTGCCTTTATACACAGTTTCGGCATTCTCCTGCCTAGCTTAGAGGCTTCATAGCGGTTTCCTAGAAAGCCTATACTTGGCTACTAATCCTGGTTATAGGGCTTTAGTCTGGCAATTTAGTGTTTGTCGGAAAGTATTTATGTCGTCTTAGACCATGTTTTCAATCTGAGTGGTGGCTATTGAGTTTAACTGCTAAAACCCGTATAGGCAGGAAAAATACTCTTTACATACCTAAGAGCGTGGCGGAGGCTGTTGGGCTGAGAGAGAGCACACTTGTAAGACTGGTGGTTAGGGGCGATAGGATAATTATTGAGCCTGTCCTAGACCCCTTCGAGCTAGCTCTCAGGCG